>CANGJP010000003.1 GCA_947454465.1 Pseudomonadota bacterium | reverse complement strand
TCCTCACTCAGGGTGGTCAATCGTGGGCGGTGCTCTAGCCGATCAAGTGCTGTTAAATCCTTGGGTGGCGCATCCCAGTATCAGTTTCAGTCAGGTTAATCTGCAATTTAATCTTGATCATACCGGTATGCGTTATACGGGTCGTTTGGTTATTCCTGAATGGAGTCCGCTCACCCTCAGGATCGATACGCAGTTGCAGTATGCCAATCAAGAGCTCTTGTTAAAGCAATTGAAGGTATCAGTACCTGAAAAACGCATGCAGATCAGTGCGACCGGGCAGATTAATGTGCAACAGCCTAACAAACCCATTCTGGATATACAGAGTCAATGGACAGGCGTGCAGTGGCCGCTACACAGTAGGATTGAGCAGGCCAAGTTCACCAGCCGGACGGGGCAATTAAAGATTACTGGTTCGCAGCCATATCAGTTTGAAGCATCAGGTCAGGTGGCGACGACGCAATGGCCTGAAAGTAGCGTCAGTCTCAAAGGCCGATGGTTTCCCGATCAGGTAGCGATTCATCGGTATCAAATCAGTGCGTTAGATGGAACTGTTTCTGGTTCGGGGTCTGTTGGGTTGGGTGATTCACAGGCTTGGCAATTTGAGCTATTAGCGCGAGCACTGAATACATCAGGTTTGAGCGCAAAGTGGCCAGGGCGTATCGATATCAAAGCTAATGGCAAGGGTCAGGGATTTAATGCCCAAGCTAAGTTTGATGTGAATGTGCAATCACTCAGTGGCATGTTGCACAAGCAGCCTCTCAGTGCACATGGACGTCTGCAGTATGACAGTCGGCAGTGGGTGGCAGATGGTTTAGACGTAGCATGGGGGAAAGATCATTTCACTGCACAGGGTCAGATCGGTTTATATAACAATCTGCGTTGGACGCTTACTGCTCCGACGTTAGAGCAATTGCATCCGGATTTTACTGGAGATTTAAGTATTAAGGGTGCGTTAAGTGGCCAGCGTGATGAACCTAAAATAGAGCTACAGGCACAATCAGCGCGACTCAGTTACAAGGGCTGGCAATTACAAAATTTGAAAGTGTTTAGCCATGTGGACATGACCGATCGCACCGGCTCGAAAATTGATCTGACGGCTGATCGTATCGCGTTCAAAGATGAAAGTTTATTGAAAGTCAAATTAACGGGTGAGGGCCAAACTTCGAATCATCAAGTCAGTGCTCAGGCAGTCGTTGCCATGGACTCGCTACCGGCTGGAATGCAATTTGATCTTGAGCTTCATGGTGCCTATGAAGACGAGCAATGGCAGGGAGCAATAAAAAAATTACAGATTGAAGATGCTAAAAAAGTAAAACACCTTAGCTTGATTCAAGATGCCAACGTTGTGTTGTCAGCGTATCGAAACGAACTGCAACAATTGTGTCTTAATATTAACGAGGGGCGTGCTTGCGCAGATGCCATTTGGCAACGTGATGATCAGTCCCAACCGGGCTGGAGTATTAATGCCAATATTCAGGCGGTGCCATTGACCATCACCAATCAGTCATTAATCAGTGGCGCTTACTTGCAAGCTCAGCTGAATGCTAAGTTGCAATTAGCGGCAACGCCTACTATGCCTTGGAGAGGTACCGCTGATATTCAAATGGTGCAAGCAGGTATCCACTACACCTCGGTGTCAGGTCGCAGTGAGGTGTTGCCCGTTAAGATGAGTGAGGCACATATGGTGGCTGATGCCAAGTCAGTACAAACAACAGGCGAATTTCGCATTGCTGATCAGTCCGTTGCCACCTTTACGGCCATGATGGATCGCACTAAGGGGACAAAGCTTACAGACTATCCCCTTACTGGCGTGATGACGGTCAGTAGCAGTGACGCCAAATTAATTCCGGTATTTATTCCAGAAGTGGATCGTGCCGCGGGCACTGTGGCGGTTTTATTGCAATTAACTGGTACGACGGAAGCACCTCAAGTAGCGGGAATTATTCGGTTGTTGCAGGGTGAGTTGGATTTCTATCGGTTGAATTTAGCCTTACGTAGTATGGATTTAGATGCACAGGTCAGCAGCGATCAGATTAATTTCACAGCACAGGCCAATGCAGGTGAAGGACTGTTGAATAGTAAGGGCCAATTTGAATGGCGTAATTCCAAGCCATTCGGGAGTTTACAGTTGAAGGGTGAGCGGTTATTGGTCACTGATCTACCAGAGTATCGTGTGCTTGCATCACCCGACTTACGTTTCGATATTGATGACCATCAAGTCAATGTGAAGGGGGAAGTGCTGATACCTGAGGCTCGATTACAACCAAAAGAAATCATTGGTGCGGTGCAAGCCTCAACAGATGCTCATTTTAAAAATGAAACTATGATCGAGAGCAAACAGCCTGGCTGGATCATAAATAGTGAGACTCGTGTGCGTTTGGGTGAAAACATTAAATTTGATGCGCTAGGCTTGCATGGACGGTTAAGTGGCGAAGTGATGACCCGACTGCGTAACAGCGATAAAGCAGAAGGCAGTGGGGAGTTAAATGTAAATGATGGCAGCTATGAAATTTATGGACAGAAGTTGACGATTAAACGTGGTCAGTTGATCTATGACAACACTCCGCTATCTGATCCGGGTCTTAATATTCAGGCTGAACGCAGTATTGGTAGTACGACGGTCGGCGTGAATGTGCGTGGGTTGCTTCGTGCGCCTCGTTTTCAATTCTATTCGAGTCCAGCGATGTCACAAACTCAAGCGATGTCGTATCTTTTAGTCGGTAAGCCTATTGATGAATTGCAGACAGGAGAAGCCAAGCGAGTTGGTTCAGCTAGCAGTGCATTGGCACTCCAAGGTGGAGGGTATCTGGCTTCACAGATTGGTAGACGAATCGGTTTAGAGCAGGTTGATGTAGAGACCGATTCCAAAAATCAAAGTAGCGTGGTGTTGGGTAAATTCCTATCGCCTCGGCTTTTTGTAAGTTATGGTATCTCGCTGACACAGGCTATTAATACATTGAAGATGCGTTATACCTTGAGTGATCGTTGGGCGGTTAAGAGCGAACTCGGTGCGGCTAAAAGTGCCGATGTCGAATTTAAGATTGAACGCTAAGAAAAATAAGCTGACTTCCCTTAACGATTTAGACGTTCGTTGACTAAATTACTTACGACACTTGGATCGGCTAATGTTGAAATATCGCCTAGCTGATCGTGTTCGTTGGCGGCAATTTTGCGCAGAATACGCCGCATAATTTTTCCCGATCGAGTTTTGGGTAAACCTGGAGCCCATTGAATAAAATCGGGCGTAGCGATGGGGCCGATTTCTTTACGTACCCACTCGCGCAATTCGCTACGTAAGGCTTCGCTGGGAATCGCATCGACAATTAACGTAACAAACACGTAAATGCCCTGTCCTTTAATATCATGGGGGCAGCCCACTACGGCTGCTTCGGCAACCTGTGGATGAGCCACTAAGGCGCTTTCAATTTCGGCCGTTCCTAGTCGATGCCCTGCTACATTCAGTACATCGTCAACGCGTCCAGTAATCCAGTAATAACCATCTTCATCGCGACGTGCACCATCACCTGTGAAATACCTTCCAGGGAATGTTTTGAAATAAGTGTCTATAAAACGCTGATGATCACCATAGACGGTGCGCATTTGCCCAGGCCAACTGTCGAGTATCACTAAATTACCTGCACAGGCTCCAGATAATATGTTGCCGTCACTATCAACAATCGCCGGTTCAATGCCAAAGAAAGGCAGGGTCGCCGAACCGGGTTTCAAATCCGTGGCGCCTGCTAAAGGAGTAATCAAAATGCCACCGGTTTCGGTTTGCCACCAAGTGTCCACAATAGGACAGCGGTTGTCGCCCACCACACGGTAATACCATTCCCAAGCCTCTGGGTTGATGGGTTCGCCCACAGAACCCAGTAAACGCAACGAAGTACGTAAGGTACGTTTGACTGGTGCATCGCCCTCACGCATCAAAGCGCGAATCGCAGTAGGTGCTGTGTAGAAAATAGTGACTCGATGTTTATCAACCACCTGCCAGAAGCGACTGCTGTCCGGATAACTAGGTACGCCTTCAAACATTAAGGTGGTTGCACCATTAGCCAATGGGCCATACAGCAAGTAACTGTGCCCAGTAATCCAGCCACAATCCGCCGTACACCAATACACATCGTTTTCGCGAATATCAAAAATAGCTTCGTGTGTCAGTGAGGCATACACCAAGTACCCTCCACTGGTATGCAGTACCCCCTTAGGTTTGCCTGTCGATCCAGAGGTGTACAGAATGAACAAGGGATCTTCGGCGTCCATGATCTCTGGTACACAGCTTTTTATTTGACTATTAACCAGATCGCTGTACCAATGGTCACGGGTATACATCGGCACCGGTACGCCCGTGCGTTTGACGACAACGACATGTTTAACGCATTCCGTACCAGAAACCTCCAATGCCGCATCTACATTGCCTTTGAGTGGAATCTTTTTACCACCCCGCACGCCTTCATCGGCAGTGATAATTACACTGGATTGACAATCTACGATGCGACCCGCCAGCGAATCCGGAGAAAAACCGCCAAACACCACCGAATGAATCGCACCAATGCGCGCACAGGCAAGCATTGAAACAGCAATCTCTGGAATCATTGGTAAATAAATGGTGACGCGATCGCCTTTTTGAACACCTAGTTCACGCAATGCATTAGCACACTGACAGACCCGTTCGTATAGTTCGCGATAAGTGATGTGTTGTGACTGATTAGGATCGTCACCTTCCCAAATGATGGCTGTCTTATGATCGCGGGTGCCGAGATGTCGATCGAGGCAATTGGTGGCTACATTTAATTGGCCGTCATAGAACCAACGGATACGAAAATCATGACTATGCAAGCTGACGTCTTTAATTTTTGAATAGGGTTTAATCCAGTCGAGTCGTTGCCCAGCAAGTTGCCAGAAAGATTCTGGATCGCTGATCGACGCACCGTATTGTTGTAAATACTGGTTACGGGTGTAGCGAGCCTGTTGTGCAAACGCGGAGTTAACTGGATAAAGCGGTTTATTCATGGTCAATCTCAAATGATTAGTTAGGGATTGAGTAAAGCGCGCAGGTGTTCGGCATGCTGTGCTAATAACTCATTGTTAGCCATAGTGCGACTATGGGACTGTAGCGATTTGCCGTTATAGCGAGGAATGACGTGGAAGTGCACATGGGGAACGGTCTGTCCTGCTGCTGATCCGTTGAATTGCATCAAGGTCATTCCATCAGCATGAAACGCACGTTTGGCCGCAATGGCAATACGTTGCGTGACGGCAATCAGCGATTGCAGTTCCTCGGTGCTCAAGTCAAATAAGGTTTCTGCCGCGACTCTAGGAATCACCAGCGTGTGCCCATCCGACTGAGGCATGACATCCATAAAAGCCAGCGTCTGTGTATCTTCATACACCTTATATGCTGGGATTTCGCCACGTAAAATTTTGGCAAAAATATTATTGGGATTGTAGTTCATAATCAAATCCAAAAATTTCGTCTGAACAGTTCATTTTAAGAGTCGTACTAAATTCCAGCTTTTCCAAGGTTATCAATGATGTTGCGTAATGCTGCACTCAATGAAGGGTGTTCAGCATCAAATTGCGCTGCCAGTGATTCCACGGCTTCGCTCGGTGTTTGTTCCTGTTCGGCACTGTTATCAAGCAAGCGATTAATGTCCGCCATGATGATCAGCAACTGTTCGCGGGTGCTCGGCGAGGCTTCGGGCAAACTGGCGAGGTGCCGATGAAGTTCTTGAAGTTGCAGGTCAATAGGATGTGACATAGCCGAATACTCCTTAAGCAAAACTAGGTTCAGTGTTCATAGCACTTGATGCAGGGTGAATGTATATGAAGTGAGTGGATGGGTCATTTTTATTTAACAAACTGTATCTTTGTCGCAATGGCCGATGCACCGGCGTTGTCATTAGTGTCGCAGCCACGATTAATAGTCCTTCTCGGACAATGCTTTGATGCGGGCGGGGGATAAGAGTTGCAGATTGTACTGCTTGCCCAATGTAATCAAGTCCTGTTCGTTCAGCTTGATCATGGAGGAAATGAGGGTTGGCGACGAATCAATTCTTGAGTTGGGAGCGGCAATTTTGTCAGCACTTTTTCCACACAGTTTGTTGTTCCGATCTGCATCAATGAATGCAATAACGTCACTGGAGCGCAGATCAATCAGGGGTGAAAACAGCGTGACCAGATAGGTATCTTGCTGAGACGGGCCCCACAGAACCATATGTCGCGTGTCTAACACGCGCCAGCTACTGGGTCGAGTTGCGAACATGCAGTCTTTACCAGCAGTGTGCTCGATCCTCGAGTTAGGTTGAGCATTAACCGATGCAGTGCAAAACGTTAAAAGTAGCGTATAAATTAAATTCTTATTCATGGTTGAGCTCGATTCATGGCATCACGTTTGCCGGTCTGCTGCAGCGCATCAATCACAGCATTCAACTTGACACCCTCCGGTAGCCTCATTTATCCGTATATCGCTTGCCAGATCAAGTAGGACATATACGGTCTATATTTCACTTAAGCTGATCAGGTTCCCCGCGGTTTAGCGCGGGAGGTGGCTTGGGCTTGTAGTGGGTCGTCCGGCCAAAAATGCTTTGGGTAGCGGCCTTTTAAGTCTTTTTTTACATCGTGATAGCCGCGCTGCCAAAAGCTGGTTAAATCTTGGGTGACTTGCACCGGCCGTCTCGCTGGAGATAGCAGTTCCATTACCACTGGCACACCGCCACCACCCACGTGAGGCGTAGCCTGCATACCAAACACTTCCTGCAGGCGCACTGATAAAGTCGGCGTATCGGTTGAATAATCCAACGCGATATATGAACCACTCGGTACTTGTAAGTGTGTGGGTGCAATCTCATCCAAGCGTTGTTGCTGATTCCAGTCCAGTAACGCCAATATAATGGCGTGCATGTCCAGTTGATTGAGTTGGCTGCGACGAGTGATGCCTTCTAACCACGGTGCCAGCCACTGTTCAAGGTTGGTGATGAGTGCGTGGTCCGACACATCAGGCCAAGGCGTGGGTGCACGCGCATCATGTTGATGTGCGAAGGCCACGCGTGTGCGTAAAGCGAGTGCGGATTCGGTCCAAGGCAATGAAGATAACCCCAGTTCACGAATGCCCTGTATCAGCGCCGATAAAACCAGTGACGGATCAGGTCGCTCTAATTTAGTAATACTCAGCAGTAAGCTGCCGAATTTGCGTTCTTGTTGGGCAATCACCACACCTTCGCGGGAATTCCATTCAATGCGTGGTTCATTTGTTATTTCATCAGCAAAAATAACGAGTAACTCATCCAAATCAATTGGTGCAGCCAGTTGAATCGTGGCTTCGCGTTCACCGCCATCGAGTTGCGCCACCACCAAATAACTAGAGGTGCTGAGTGATTGAGCCTGCGTTAAAACTGCCCCTCGACCATTACTGAGTAAGTATCGACCTGTTGCCGCATTATTCACATCACCGCGCTTTTGTGCGATGCGATCGGGATATGCCAACGCAAGTAACCTGCCACAATGCTGTAAATCTTGAAGTGGTGAGTGGGCTACCGCGCCTAACAGACGCAACAGTTGCTCACGGCTACGTTGCACGCGTTGCCGAGCGGCATGATCCACTTCATGATAAGGAATCATCGCGCCCTGCAGGGCTTCAATCCTGGTGCGTAAATCGAGGTCTTTGTTGTGGCCATATTGATTACGTAATAGATCTCGCTCTGTAAGCAGCGCCGCAATGTCTGCACCTAGACTGCTCAAGTGATATTCCCGTGCTTTTAGTAATAAATGCGCTAGTCGTGGATGCGTCGGTAACTGCGACATGGCGCGTCCATGGGTAGTGAGTTTGCCGTGTTGGTCTAATGCACCCAATAACCTGAGCAACTCACGCGCTTGAAAAAAGTGCGCCGTGGGCGGTAAATCTAAAAATCGAAGATGATTAATGTCATGCGTACCCCACGCTGCGAGTTCTAAGGCCAGTGGAGAAAGGTCGCTTTCTAATATTTCCGCAGGTGTATGTGCATTGAGCAGAGTCTGTTCCGATTCTTGCCACAAGCGATAACACACGCCACTTTGTGTACGTCCTGCACGACCTTGCCGTTGATCGGCAGAAGCGCGCGAAATCCGTAAGGTCTCTAAACGATTCATCCCTGTGGCAGGATCAAAGCGACCACGTCGTTCCAATCCACTATCGACCACAATGCGCACGCCTTCAATAGTTAAAGACGTTTCTGCGATATTAGTCGCTAAGACAATTTTGCGACGACCCGCTTGGCTGGGCTGAATAGCACGATCTTGTTCGACGGCTGTCAGTTCGCCATATAACGGCAATACATGAATGTTTGGGTTAAGACCGGCCGCTTGCAGCAGGGATTGTGTGCGACGTATTTCACCTTGGCCGGGCAGGAACACCAGCATATCGCCGGCTTCTTCATTCAAGGCGCGCAAAATGACTTGCGTAACTTTGTGTGCGACATCCTCGTTCTGCCAGATCTTTTGCGGAGTGTGTCCTGCACTGCGATAAATCGTACTGACTGGAAAAGCCTGTCCTTTTGAAGTGATGATCGGTGCATCATCGAGAAGTTTAGCCACCGAAGTACTATCTAATGTCGCCGACATGACCAATAACTTCAGATCATCGCGCAGGGTGGCTTGCACTTCCAAACACAGCGCCAGACCTAAATCGGCTTGTAAACTACGTTCGTGAAATTCATCGAAGATGACTAAGCCGACATTGCTCAGCTCAGCATCCGATTGCAGCATACGTGTCAAAATACCTTCGGTCACCACCTCAATGCGGCTTTGGGCACTGACTTTGGTGTCCAGACGAGTGCGATAGCCCACGGTTTTACCTACCGGTTCGTTCAAGCTTTCTGCCATGCGCATCGCCACGGTGCGTGTCGCCAGTCGTCGCGGTTCCAGCATGATAATTTTTCCGTTTACCACGCCCGCATGAAGTAATGCCAGCGGTACACCCGTTGATTTACCGGCGCCCGGTGGGGCTTGCAGCACGACATTCGAGTGCGTTTGCACCGCCGCGATCAGTGCCTGCAGTGTGTCGGTGATGGGTAATTGTGGAAAACGGGTGTCAGACATACGGGGGCTAGCTTGTATCACAACTAACTCTAGTCAGCATCGGCTGTTGCGTTTAATCTAGCTTGAGTATTGTTCCCATCATCAATCTTTGGAATTTAAACCGTGCACCAGCGTGACATTACCTTACGTTTTTTAGCCGAGCCGCAGGACGTCAATTTTGGCGGCAAGGTGCATGGTGGCGCCGTGATGAAGTGGATCGACTTGGCAGCCTATGCCTGTGCCGCGGGGTGGAGCGGTCGTTATTGCGTCACGGTGTATGCCGGCGGCATTCGCTTCTTAGCGCCCATTCATGTGGGCAACTTGGTCGAAGTGGATGCCAAGATTATTTACACCGGCAACACTTCTATGCATATCGCTTTGCACGTGAATGCTTGCGATCCTAAAGCACTCAATCGTCGCTTAACCACACAGTGTATTGTGATCATGGTTGCAATGGATGAATCCGGTCAGCCGATGCAAGTGCCTGAGTGGGTGCCCCAAACAGAAGAAGATAAGTTGCATCATTCAAAGGCCATCAAATTGATGGAAATGCGTAAGTTGATTGGCGAGGAGATGCAGTTTTTGTCGAAGAAAAACCAGTAATAAAAAACCATAGATTTTTTACTTAGCTACACCCGAGCAAACTATCTTAAAGAGTTGTCCAGTTATCTGGTCTGGTTTTGGTATTTCGAACCACTCTTTGTAAATAAAGTCGCTACTAATTACCTCTGTTTGTGAGGTGAATACTCGATGAGAAAGTTGTCTGTATAAACTTTTTTGGCAATCAAACTCAGTTAGCCGCTCACTATTTTTTGTTTTATTTTTTATAGTAAGGTCCCAAACCAAAACGAATTGGTTGGTTCTTCTAAGAGTGTCTTTTTCGTAGTAGTAAGACTCTATTCCATCATTTCTCAAGAGCGCAATTTCATTTGCTAGAGATAGATTAAAGAGTAAAGCCGAAAGACATATAAGTTGAATAAATTTCATAAGCGATATTAGCTTAGATAGCTATTTCAAATACTTCTTCCCAACCCGAACGTATGCTTCCCGAAACGGAATGCCTTCATTCTTTACCAACTCATAGGCTTCTGCTGCCGCGTGTATTGACGCATCCATCGAGATATTTTCTTTTCTGAATTTCACTTCCGCTAATGCAGGGGCAAGAATATTGAGTGTTTCGCTGCATAAATCAATAGCGCGGAACAGCGGTACTTTGATCAGCTGCAAATCACGTTGATAACCTGAAGGTAGCTTGGCGACAATGCCTAGCACTTCAAACAACGCCGCCTGTGCAGCCGCAGAACGACCACGAATCAATTCGAATACATCAGGGTTACGCTTTTGCGGCATGATGGATGAGCCGGTGGTGAAAGCATCGGGTAGCGAGACGAACGCAAACTCCTGCGTGTAGAACAAACACAGGTCAGAAGACAGGCGTGCGACATCCTGCATCACCATGGAAATTTCAAATAACAATTGCGCTTCGGCTTTGCCGCGTGACAGTTGTACCGCGGTGACCGGTTCATGCACTTCATTAAAGCCCAGTGCTTTCGCCGTGGCTGCACGATTCAATGGCAAGTTAGGTGTGCCATACCCTGCGGCTGAACCTAAGGGGCTCTTGCCGACACGTCGCTGCACATGCATCAAGCCCGCCGCATCATCTCGCAATTCAGCGGCAAAGCCACCGGCCCAGAGCTTCACTGAACTAGGCATGGCTTGTTGCATGTGTGTGTAACCGGGTAACGCGGTATCTGCTTCACGTTCACCTAATGCATCTAACGCAGTAGCGACATTCAGTACGGCTTCATTCAAATCACTGGTGGCATCGCGTAAATATAAACGCAGGGCAGTCAGCACTTGATCGTTACGTGAGCGACCTAAATGCACGCGCGCACCAGCTTGACCGATGCGTTGCGTGAGTAATGTTTCCAGTGCGGTCTGACCATCTTCATGTTCTAGCGTGACTTGCCACTTGCCTTGGGTATGTTCATTACCAATGGCGGTAAGGCCATCGCAAATCAATTTGCAATCTTCAGCAGACAGTAAGCCTTGAGTTGTGAGCATTTGTGCATGTGCAATGGATGCACGCACGTCGTAAGCTACCAATCGATTGTCCAAGGCATGATCGTCACCGGCGGTATATTGCAACACGCGTGAATCGAGGGGTGCACCTTTGTCCCAAAGTCTAGACATGATGTTTTCCGATATGTGGGCCGATGAATGCGATCTGGCAGTTAAGCATGCAATTACTTGCCTTGCTCGGCCGCAGTCAGTGCCTTGATGTCTTCCACAATCAATGTGCCCGTGCCTTCATTGGTGAATACTTCAATCAATACGCTATCTGGCGTTTTGTAAGAAATGCAATGCACGCGACGCACGCCGCCTTTGATAGCCGATTCAATAGCAGTGGCTTTTGGCAACATGCCGTCTTTCAAGCTGCCTTGGTCTTTGAGTTTTTTTAGACCATTCAAGTCGGTATAAGACACCAACGAATGGGGATCTTCCAAAGACTCCATGATGCCCGGTGCGCCGGTGACCAACATAAGTTTTTCAGCATTCAATGCCGAACCGATTGCTGCAGCCACGGTGTCTGCATTGATGTTGAGCAATACGCCTTTGTCATCACAAGAGACAGGGCTGACCACGGGCATCAAGCCATCATCGAGTAATTGTTGCAACACTTTGGCATCAACCAAATCAATGTCACCGACAAAGCCGTAATCCACAGTCTCGCCATTCACAACAACAGGTGGACGTTTGTGCGCTTTAATCAAGCCAGCATCGACACCGCTGACACCGACGGCGTTAATGGACAGTTCACGACAGATGCCAAGAATTTGTGTGTTGACTAAACCATTGAGCACCATGCTGGTGACTTCAATCGACTTGGCATCGGTGACACGACGACCGGCCACCATGCGGGGTTCAATGCCCATGGATTGTTGAATACCGGTCAGTTGTTCACCGCCACCGTGCACAATGACCACACGAATGCCTACTTGATGCAGGATGGCGACTTGTTCCATTAATGAACGCGTGGCATCGGGATTACCAAACACGCCGCCGCTGGCTTTGATGATGAACACCTTGCCTTTGTACAGGCGGATATAGGGCGCGGCGCTCTTTAACGCACTGACTGTAACCATGGGATCGGTGTGGATGGACATATAAGTAACTCGTAATAACTAAAATAATGTTCTGTGAATAACTGCGGCGTGTCGGTAGTCGATGAAAATCTGGTTGATGCCAGATTCAATTAACTTATTTGTTGCGTAACAGTCGATGCAGTACGGCCATTTGCACCACCATGCGGTTGAAAGCTTCACGAATCACCACACTGTGTGAGCCGTCCAGTACTTCATCGTCAACAGCAACATTACGGCGTACCGGTAAACAGTGCATCAAGTGGCAGTCAGGATCGGTATGTTTAAACCAACTGTCTTTTACGCACCAATCCATTAAATCTTCGCGCAGCCGTGTTTCAGCCTCGGCATCGCCATAATGTTGGGGTGAGCCCCATTCTTTGGCATATACCACTTGTGCGCCTTTCAAAGCGGCATGGCGATCAGTGGTTTCAGTAACAATGCCGCCTGAAGCTTTAGCCGCCGCGCGCGCTTTTTCCATGATCGCATCGGGCAGTGCATAACCATCAGGACGCAACACCACTACTTCCATGCCACGCATAGCCGCCATTTGCACTGTGGCAGAAGGCACAGCAAGCGGTAGCGCTCGCGGGTGGTTCACCCATGACATCACGAACTTGCCACGCTCGGGCACGTTTAGTTCATCCATGGTGTACCAGTCGGCCAGCGCTTGGCAGGGATGATTCACTGCGGATTCCAAATTGATGAGTGGCTTGTCGCACAGATCCGCAATCATCTTGAAGCCCGTTTCATTGATGTCGGCGTGTAGGTTTTTACCTTCAGCAAACATACGCACGCCGAGTGCATCGCAGTATGAGGCCATGACCGGAATAGCCTCTTTGATATGTTCGGCTGCTGTGCCATTCATTACCGCGCCATTGCGAGTTTCCAGTTGCCACGTGCCTTGTCCGGGCGTGACCACAAACACCGAGCCACCCAAACGCATCATGCCGCTTTGAAATGATGCAAGCGTACGCAGTGAAGGATTCATGAACAGTAATCCCAACACCTTTCCAGCAAGTGCATGGGGGTCGGGATGTTGTTGCAGCCGTGCGGCCAGACCCAGTAGGTCTTTTACTTCAGCACGTTCAAAATCAGCCAAGTCTAAAAATCGTTGCATGATGGCTCGGAGTGATAGTGTGTTCAGGCCAGTGGGTTAATGACCTATATCCAATAATGCGGCACGTAGGGCATCGACATGCTGTGATTCCAATACATATGGCGCAAGGATACGCACGATATGAGGATCGCCGCTGGTGCCGGTAAGAATGTCACGCTTGAGCAGTTCAGCTTGAATTTCTTTAGCAGGTCGAGTGGTGCGAAGCCCAAGTAACATACCTGCGCCTTGAATAGCGGTGACCGGACCAACAATACATTTCTGGCGAATTTCAGCAGAGCGTTCACGAATATTATTTAGCAGACCTTCATCTTGAATGATGTCCACCACAACTTCGACCATGGCGCATGCCATCGGGCCGCCACCGAATGTGGTGCCCATATCATCCATTTTTAAGGTGGTTGCTACACAATCATTCATCAGTACCGCAGACACCGGAAAGCCCGCACCTAACGCTTTAGCTGTGGTGATGATGTCGGGTGTGATGCCGTAAAAATTCGCTGCAAACGGGTAACCGCTTCGACCCATGCCGCATTGCACTTCATCAAAAATCAAAATGGTGCCGGTTTCGTTACAACGTTGACGAATGGCCGCTAAGAATTCTTTGGATAAATCACGTGCACCGGCGACACCTTGAATGGGTTCAACGATGACTGCGCCAGTGTGTTCTGTAATCGTGGTTTGCACCGCGGTCACATCATCACACGGTAAAAATTGCACATCGAAAGGCGCTTGTGGAAAGCCATACCATTTTTTCATTGCGCCCCATGTGACCGCGCCTGCTGCCGCAGTACGGCCATGAAAGCTGCCTTCAACAGCGACAACCTGACGACGACCTGTCATCTTCAGTGCAATCTTTAAAGCATTTTCATTCGCCTCAGCCCCCGAGTTCACAAAGAACACGGTGTTCATGCCGATACCACAGAACTTTGCTAACTTTGTTGCGGCACGGGCACGCACATCTAAGGGCACAGCGTTACTTTGAAAGGCCAGTGCATGTGCTTGGTTGGTTAATGCCTCGACCCAACGGGGATGACCATAGCCGACGGCCGCTACCGCATGACCACCATACATATCCAGTACTTTGCGACCATCCGGCGTATGCAGATAGACGCCCTTGGAATCAACTACTTCTAATGGAAATTGCGCATACACCTTGGCTAGATGATCAGGCTCATCTGGTGTGATGGGAAGCGTTGCAACGTTTTGCGTATTCATATCAACCTCAACAGTGCGCTCAGGTCCAGCCCGGCGCAGGCGTAATTAAACCCAGAGTTTCATCAAAGCCCAGTAGGCGATTCATCCATTGCACTGCGCCGCCGGCAGCACCTTTAGTGAGGTTATCGATGGCGCACATTACCGCAATGGTATTGCCATTGGCTGCAGCACTGATGTGTGCATAGTTGCTGGTCACCACATCTTTAATGCGTGGCATGTCATTGCTGACGCGTACGAAGGGTGAGTGCTGATAAAACTCACGCAACGCTGCAACCAAGTCAGCCGTTTTAATGGGCTTCACTGCAGTAGCTTGAATTGTGGTGTGAATGCCGCGCGCGAAAGGGCCTGAATGTGGCACGAAACAAAATTCAGCTTGAACGCCTGAAGCTGCCAAAGCAATTTCGGTGACTTCAGGTGCATGACGATGTGCCAATGGATTGTAGGCATACAAATCACTATGTCGTTGCGGATGATGTGTACCTGCCGTCGGCGTGCGTCCAGAACCGGTGCTGCCCGTAATCGCAGATGCAAATAGACGCGGCTCGACTAAACCTAATTTCAGTAATGGCACGCTAGAAAGCAATAGGGATGTAGCAAAACATCCTGGATGCGCAACGTGTTTAGTTAGGGCTTGGCTTAAATGTTCCGGTACCGCACAAGTAAAGTCTTTAATGCGTGAAGGTGCACCATGTGTGTGTTTGTAAACTGCTTCATACGCTTCGGCAGTTGCATAACGATAGTCGGCTGAAATATCTACCACGACAGGATGGGTGCCGGCTTGTTCAGCCGCAGCCAATAAACCATCAAGTAATTTGTGAGATACGCCATGTGGTGCCGCAGCCAGAATAGCTGATTTCGGCAACGTGGTGACCAATTGCGAGACTTGCTCCAAGCTGGAGTATTGCAATTGCGGGTATACACTCGCTAAATGAGGAAAGGCCTTGCTGACTAATTCACCCGGTTGGCTATCAGACAGAATGGCTTTCAATTCTAATTTAGGATGACCAGCGATCAGGCGTAGCAATTCACCGGCTACATAACCGGTACCACCTAGAACAATCGTTGGGACTGTGTGACTCATGTGGACTGCTCCACATGAGCTTTAGCCAACACATGTGCAGGCAGCTTCAGGCTGTCAATCACGCAGTCGCCCAAGGCGACGCCATCGGTCATCGCATTGAATGCAGGCACACCCATTTGGTCGCGAATGATATTCACGCCCACGGCGTTATCTGTTGAAGGACCTGTCACAACACTCGGCTCAATGCCGAATTTTTCGCGCAGCAATTTCACACCGCCCCATGCGGCGACAGGGTCATTTGCTGAGAGCACGACAGAAGTCAGTGATTTTTTGATGTCTTGATCAAGTAAGATCGCTTCCACACCATAAGCGCCCAGCAAGCCATCGCCGAGTTCAAACACAATCACATCAGGCTCGCCCTGCGACATTTCAGTCAGAAGCGTGCGGGTAATGGCAGGGCCGGTTTTTGCGGTGGTGGTGACCACGCCATAGTCAGTGAAAATCGCGCTTTTCTTCGCACCAGCATCTTCCATTGCCAAAATGTCGCGACGTAATGACACGCCAGTCGCTTTGAACGCATGCACATTTAAGCCGCGATGACGCATGCGCGATACGATGACGCAGGCCGCTGCCGTTTTACCGGCTTCCATGCACGTACCGGCCAAGGCGACGACAGGTACGCCACGTGTATTGACCGTGGCATTAAAGTCGAGTGGTTTGTAACCAACTTTAGCGGGCACGCCGATGCGTTCACCTAGGAAGGGGAATTGCAATACGACACCCAGCACGCGGCAATCAAAAGGCTTGCCCTTATCTGGATTGGCTGAATCACAAATACCCAGCACGCCACCGATGTTCAACATTTGAATGATGTCACCTTCCTTGACGGATTCAGGCAGGTGACCTGAATAACCGAACAAGGCCTGACGGTGACCGAGTGCGCCAACCACGATGTCACCACGTGCCACTTTAGCCATACGCCCGCTGGTCAGTTCCAGTGTGTTGTACGTGGATTTATTGGTGAGAATTTCAACCACCAACACCACGCCTTCTTCGCACGGCATGTTCTGCGTTTCAATGCGCAATTCACGGCTCAAGTTCAGGGCTTGAGTGATGGATGCGATCTTATCTACGACAACAGTCTTCATTCGCTTGCCTATTTAACTCTGGCTTCACAGCATAAGAGTGGATAAAAAGAATTATTTACCTGCGCGTTGCCAGAATGAACCGGTCAACGACAGCATTTTAGAAAAGCCCAGTGCATCGGCAGCGGTCCATTCGCCAGCAGCTTCGCCATAAACTCCCTTCGATGCAGCCATGATGGAGTATTTAGAAGTAACGCCTTCAATAAAGGCCATGCCTGGTCGATACATCACTTTGACTTCACCCGTGACACGTTGCTGTGAAGACACCAAGAGGGCTTCAATGTCGCGACATACGGGATCTAAGTGTTGGCCTTCATGCACTAAGTCACCGTAAGGTGCGGCAACGCTGTCTTTAATGCGAGTTTGACGACCCGTGAGCACTAATTTTTCCAGTTCACGATGAGCATTGAGTAACACATCGGCAGCAGGTGCTTCAAAAGCCACACGACCCTTGGTGCCAATGATGGTATCGCCGACATGAATGCCGCGGCCCACGCCAAATTTAGCGCCAATACTTTCCAGCTTTTCAATGACGTCTACGGCATTAAGAGTGACGCCATCGACACTACAAGGAATGCCTTTATCGAAGCCGATGGTGTGTACTTCAGGTGCTTGTGGAGTGCTGAACGCATCTTTAGATAGCACCCACGCGCTGTCAGGAATGGTGTCATTCGATGTCAGCGTCTCCTTGCCGCCAATAGTGACACCCCACAGACCACGA
This sequence comes from Pseudomonadota bacterium, assembly GCA_947454465.1. Lineage (GTDB taxonomy): Bacteria > Pseudomonadota > Gammaproteobacteria > Steroidobacterales > Steroidobacteraceae > CAILZL01. The sequence continues at coordinate 91,086 of CANGJP010000003.1, read as the reverse complement.
TTCACCGAGTACGCTGCGCCATAAGGTGGCAGTGGCAAGTTCTTGTCCTGCAAATACTTCAATTGTTCCGGACGCTTAAAGGCGCGATCACGTACCGGCGCAAGAATGGTCAGTTCAGGCGCAAGCGTACGTAGTGCTACTTCAAAGCGAACCTGATCATTACCGGCCGCAGTACAGCCGTGCGCGACAATTTTGGTGCCGAGCTTGCGGGCATATTCAGCAATGATTTGGGCTTGCATGACGCGTTCAGCGCCTACGCATAACGGATACAGGTTGCCACGACGGACGTTACCCATGATCAAGTACTTCAAGACTTGATCGAAGTACGTGGGTTTAGCTTCCACCAAAATTTGCTGCTGCGCACCGTAGGTCAGCGCGCGTTGTTCGAGTACTTTGGCGGCTTGTGCATCAATGCCACCGGTATCGACAGTGACGGTAATCACTGGTCGGCCATAATTTTCTTTCAGCCAAGGCACCAGAAAGGAAGTGTCTAGACCGCCGGAGAAGGCGAGCAGGATGGGTTCGTTACCAGCAGGGATCGTGTCAGTCATGATGCAAAGCAATCTCTAATAATCGGAACAATAGGAAATGGAATTACAAGGAGAAGATGGCGCGTAAACGCGACTCGAGTGTTTTCTGTGCGTGGCCGTCTTCAGTGGCGATGAAAATCGTATCGTCTCCAGAAATCGTACCGACTACTTCAGGCCACTGTGCTTGATCAATGGCAACCGCCACGCTCTGAGCCGTGCCCGCGCGCGTATTGATAACCGTCAGCGAACTGCCGGCAGTACGAATTTGGGTCACAAAGCCACTGATGGCGCTGAAGGGATCGGTTTGACTGATCGCATTTTGCGGCACGATGTAATGGTCACCGGCTTTGGCAACTTGCAACTCCCGCAAATCACGGCTGACGCTGGATTGGGTGGCATCAAAACCCTGTTGTTTCAGTAGACTGACCAACTCTGATTGCTTGTGCACCACCGATTCGCGGATGATCTTGACGATCGCCGCGCGGCGTAGGGTGGATTGGTGCAGTTCAGCGGCCATGGTGCGGAGTTGCGGTAATGGGTTGGCGTGAGGGGAAGGTTCATTGATGCATAAAATTTACGATATTCTGCATAAATATGCAGCTCGGGTCAAGAAAATCACCGCTCAAATTAAGGCGGTGAGCCAGAATGCGTGTTCGATTTTTTGCAACCTCATGAAAGTATTAAGTTTTATGTGGCTGTTGTCAGATGCGGCGGTAGCCCAGGACGTTTCAGAGTCGCTGACTGCCGAGCGTGCTGATGCGCAGGTGGAAACTGCTACCGCTCCCATTCCAGTGCCGGCCACGGTGAAGGTACGGATGCAGACCACTCTTGGCCCCATCCTGCTGCTGGTAGAAAAGGAGCGTGCGCCCATTACCACAGCCAATTTCTTGCGCTATGTCGATCAAAAGCGCTTGGATGGCATCACGTTTTATCGCGCCGTGAAAATCGGCGATACCGGTGAATATGGGTTTGCGCAAGCTGGGGTCAAAAGCGATCCGAAACGTCTACTCAAACCCATTGCGCACGAACCAACAACGGTCACGGGTTTGAGTCATGTTAACGGTGCGATTTCTATGGCGCGACTGGCACCCGGTACCGCCACGGCCGAATTCTTTATGGTGTTAGGAGATTTGAAGGCGATGGACGCAAATCCACAAGCCTCGGGCGATAACTTAGGCTATGCCGTGTTTGGACGGATTATCGAGGGTATGGAAGTGTTACGAACCATCATTGATCAGCCGCGTTCGCAAACTGCAGGGGTGGGGGTAATGAAGGGTCAGATGCTAGAAAAGGAAATCAAAATACTGACAGTGCGCCGTGTGGAGTGACGGCTGATGAGCATTTTGTTAGATCGTGCAAGACGATTATTAGCGCTCGCGCATACCGGACTGCACTACACCGAGAATGAATTCGAAAAAGAACGCTATGCGGAAGTGATTCGCATCGCCACAGACTTAATCGCTAATGATGTCTATCGAGCTGAACACCTTAAAGAAATCTGGCAGGTGGAGCAGGGGTATGTCACGCCTAAGTTAGATGTGCGCGGGGCAATTTTTCGTGATGACCAAGTGCTGTTGGTGCGTGAACGTAGCGATGGTAGGTGGACGGTGCCGGGTGGTTTTGCGGATGTAAATGAGTCGCCTTCAGTTGCTATCTTGAAAGAGATCGAACAAGAGTCAGGCTATACCGCGCGTGTTCTTAAACTGGCTGCGGTGCACGATCGCAACATCCACAATTATCCGAGCTTTATGTTTCATTTATGGAAATTATTATTTGTCTGTGAAATTACCGGCGGTACCCCGCAGGAAAGCATGGAAACCGACGGCGTAGGGTTCTTTCCTATCAATGGACTGCCTGAATTATCGACGGGGCGGATCACTGCAGCTCAATTGCGTTTGCTGCATCGACATTATCTGCAGCCGAGTCTGGCGACCGAATATGATTGAACGGCTCGCCAGTGACTTGTATTCATTAGCGCCAGAGTAACTTGTTCCTAATGTTCGCGATGCGAAGCAAAGGCCATTTTATCTAAAACTCCCATTAATACCGCAGAGATGACGAATGTCAGGTGGATGATGACGTACCACATGAGTTTATCGTTATCGATAGATTGCGCTTCCATGAATGCGCGTAGTAAATGAATGGATGAAATCGCCACGATAGAGGCTGCGACTTTCAGTTTTAGCGTACCGGCATCAAGTTTGCCTAACCAGCCGAGCTTATCGCCTTCGCCGGCCACATCAATGCGTGAGACAAAATTTTCATAACCCGAAAACATCACCATCACGATCAGGCTACCTACCAGTACCAGATCAATCATCGCAAGTAAGGTGAGTACTAGATCAGATTCTTCCATGGTAATGACATGGGCAATGACATGCCATGCCTCTTGGAAAAACTTGATGCCTAGTGCGATCAGTGCAATCGACATGCCCAGATATACGGGAGCCAGTATCCAGCGGCTTGCAAATAACAATTTTTCGATGGAGCGTTCAAGCATGCTCATTACCCATGGTGGACTGAAGCTAAAATGATATTTTAGTGGTGAATTATTTCAAACTCGGGATTTCAATTAGACTGACTATGCCCTTGTTTAGGATGACACGGCCGGAGAGAAATCCAGAGCGGCCAATTTCAATGGCATACATAAGAATGCGAGCGGTTTGGTCATCGCTCGTGCGCAGTTGGGTGGGTGGACCGAGCAGGTCAATAACCTGTAACTCATTCATGCCGAGCTTGATCTGCAGCCAATTTTCACTGCTCATCCAGCGAGAGTCGCTGCTGATGGGCGTTGACGTAGTCGTTGTGGTTGCGGTTGCGGGCAAGGGAGTGTGTCCCAATTGGCGCTGAAGTTCAGCAATTTGGCGGGCCTGTTCCTTGACGGTGGACTCCAGTGCATGAAGGGTTTGTTCAATATCACTAAGACGAAACTCATCGATCGGCGCGGCATGCAGTGGCGTAAGTACAGTCAAGCTACTGAGTAACACGGCAATAGCGATTGGGCGTTGGAAGTGTGTGAGCATGGGTATTTCCGTAGCAAGCTGACACTATAAAACCGATACTTGCCAGTGGGTCATGGCGATGGATGGATTGGAAGTAAAGATTTGTGCACTGATGTCTGCGCTATGTTTATTAGGCAGGTAGAATGCCTAAGATCGCTAGGTTACGCGTCCTGCCTGCTGGGTCAGGAAATGCGCTGATGGGCTCGGGAGTGGTTTGCATGTTAAGAAAATTTTTATTCAATGTTCACTGGTTGATTGGCATTTCAATTGGCATGGTGCTGGCGTTGATGGGGGTCAGTGGCGCCATACTGGTTTTTGAAGACGAAATTCTGTCTCTATTGAATGGTCGCCCGGGATATGTGGTTCCGATGGAGTCGCGTTTGACTCCAGAGCAGGTATTGATCGCTGCACAGGCCGTGCATCCGGATCAGTCTGTCTCGGCGTTGGTAGTTTCTGCTGATCCTGAGCGGGCAGTCAAAGCCGAGTTTGGAGCCCAAAGACGGGGCCGACCTACTCAAGATAATGGCAGCGTGTGGATCAATCCCTACACGGGCGGGGTTAAGTCTGCTTATGCGCCGCGCGGTCAGGCCTTCATGGCTACGGTTCAAGATTTGCATCGTGAGTTGATGTTAGGTGCTGCGGGGGATCATGAAGATAATGGACAGCAGCATAATGAACGCAATGGTGATCATCGTTTCTCATTGGGCAAGTTGATCACATCGACAGCGGTGTTGTGTCTGCTGATCATGGCAGGGTCTGGGCTCTATTTGCGCTGGCCACGTCGTAAGGCCTCCGAATGGCGCACGTGGTTAAAAATTCATTGGCGACTAAAAGGCTATGCATTCAATTACAACTTACATGCGGTCTTGGGTACTGTAGTGTTTGTAGGTTATTTGCTCAGTGCTCATAGTGGTCTGATGATGAGCGAAATGGGTTGGTATAAAGATGGGGTCAACAAAGTAGCGGGTGTGGCGCCTCGCCGGCGCGATGAAGAAAACCAGTCTAGTCCTCCACTGACACGATCGGCTCCCGATCAACTTACAATGCTATGGAGTGCGTTCCAACGTGAAGTGCCCGACTATGCGGTAGCTACTTTGCAGTTCGGTAGCAGTACTGAGCAAGAATTAAAAATAAATTACCTCATGAATGAGCCGGTCACGAAAAAAGGGGGTCGTAACACCAGTACGATCGTATTGGATGCTCAATCGGGTGCGGTGGTTACTCACCAGCGCTTTAGTGATAAATCAGTTCTGCAAAAAATTGTCGAGCGCAATTTCGATCTGCATTCCGGAGGCTATTTCGGTATCGGTGGACGGATTCTGATGTTGTTCACGAGCTTGATGATGCCCGTGTTGCTGGTAACAGGTTGGTTACAGTATCTGGCACGTCGCAAACAGAAGCAGCAGCGTGCTGCGGCACTGAAAGCGGCGCAATCGTCTTAACGTTCACTACAACCGTAGGGTTGGATGATCATGCAATACAGTACGCAGGAGCAGTCAGAGGCCATTGTTTTGCAGCCCGCTCGGCCTGCTACGTCCAGTGTTATTTGGTTACATGGATTGGGCGCAGATGGCTACGATTTTGTATCCATCGTATCGCAATTGCACTTGCCGGAAGCTTTATCCGTACGCTTTGTATTTCCACATGCGCCGCATCGACCTGTGACGCTTAATAATGGTTATGTGATGCGTGCTTGGTATGACATCAAGGCCCTCGCGCTTCAGGCAGAAGAAGATGTCGTCGGCATTCGTGAATCTGAACTGCGGGTACGTCAGCTGATTCAAGCGGAATTGGCTGCGGGCATTGAGGCGCGGCGTATCGTGATTGCCGGCTTTTCGCAGGGTGGTGCGATTGCATTGCAGGTGGCACTGCGTTATCCACAGCGGTTGGCGGGTGTCATGCCTTTATCTACCTATCTTCCTTTGCGTCAATCATTGGCGACAGAAGCCAGCGTCGAAAATGGCGACATTCCCATCCTAATGTGCCATGGTCGGGAGGATACGATTGTCCCATTACAACTGGCCGAGCGTTCTCGTGATCTGTTGTTAACGCAGGGCTATGCCGTGGATTTTCGTTACTATGACATGCCGCATTCAGTGTGCGCTGATGAAATTGGCGATATTTCCGCGTGGTTACAGCAAGTCCTGAACTGATTCCATTATTAAGCACCACAGGATCAGTGTGTGCTTAACACTGGGTCGTGGTTACTTACTATCTTCCTGTTTGATCACTAGCGTATCGATTTGCGCTTCACGTAATTTACGGCGTGTTTCTTCCAGCTTATTCAAGTTGTTAATGGGGCCAATACGGACACGGTGCCAAGTGTCATTATCGATGGTGACTTTTTGTACCGTCGATTCAATCCCCTGTAAAGCGATACGTGCTCGAACTCGATCCGCATCAGAGAAGTTTCGGTATGAACCGACTTGCAAGATGTAAGAGCCTGGCGCCTCGATCGTGCCGGACGTTGAAGCGTTAATAGCAGGCTTGTTTTTGTCATTGGCTACTTCCACTTCCATGTTGGGTAACACATCATAAAAATCGTAGTGCGTATCTGATTGAGCGGATTCTGGTGCAGGTGCATCCTTGGTATTACTTGAGCGTTCATTCGAAATGGGTGCGCTGGTGGCAGTGCTCTGTGCGCCGGGGCGGCGATCATAGATATAGACTGCTATTGCTATCGTTAGGCCGATAAGCAGACCAATGACGAATCCACCCCAAGCAGACAGTCCGCTAGAGCTGCGTGTCTGCGTATGTTTGTAATCACGCGCCATGATTTTCTACTTTATCTGAAGACCACATTGATTGAGGGGCGCTCACGCCAAGCAATTGCAGGCCGTTAGCAATAACCTGTCTGGTGGCTGCCACCAAATTCAAGCGTGCATCACGCAGGGCTGCATCGTCTACTAGGAAAACATGCGCGTTGTAATAGGTGTGGAAGTCTCCCGCTAGTTCGCGTAAGTAATGGGCAATTTGATGCGGTTCTAAGGCGGCTGCGGCGGTAGCCAGTAGCTCTGGGTACTGCGTGACGCGACGCATCAACGCGCTTTCATGGGAGGTGGTGAGTAAATGTAAGTTGCTAGAACCATGAGTCCGGTCGTGCGCCCAGCCTTTTTCAGCCAGTTGGCGGAACACACTGCATACTCGTGCATGGGCATACTGCACATAGTAAACAGGATTTTCTTCACCCTGCGCTAGGGCCAGATCAATATCGAAAACAAATTCGGTATCGGCGCGACGTGAGGCGAGGAAAAAGCGAACGGCATCTCTTCCTACCCATTCAATTAGATCTCGTACCGTAACGTACGAGCCTGCACGCTTAGAAATTTTGACTTCCTCACCACCGCGCATCACCTTAACCATCTTATGCAGCACGTAATCGGGATAGCCGGTAGGAATACCAAGGTTTAATGCCTGAAGACCGGCACGAACTCGGGTAATGGTACTGTGATGATCCGATCCTTGAATATTGATGGCTCGCTCAAAGCCGCGCTGCCATTTCACTACGTGATAAGCGACATCGGGAACAAAGTAGGTAAAACCGCCATCTGACTTGCGCATCACGCGATCTTTATCGTCGCCATATTCGGTGGTACGTAACCATAGCGCACCATCTTGCTCGTAGGTTTTACCGCTGGCCATCAGGCCAGCCACGGTGTTGTCTACTTTGCCATCGGCATAGAGACTGGATTCAAGATAGTAGTGATCGAATTTGACGCCAAAGGTTTGTAGATCAATGTCCTGTTCATTGCGTAAATAAGTCACGGCAAATTGGCGGATTGATTCCAAGTCGTCGCAGTTGCCATTGGCAGTAACGGCTATTCCATCCATGGCGCGTACCGTTTTACCCGCCAGAAAATCCATTGCAATGTCAGCAATATAATCGCCGTTATAGGCTGATTCAGGCCAACCGATGTCGCCTGGTTTCAAGCCTTTAGCTCGTGCTTGCACGGAAAGCGCCAAATTCTGAATCTGCACGCCGGCATCGTTGTAATAAAATTCACGGGTGACGTTATATCCTTGCGTGGTCAGCAGTGCGCCTAAAGCATCACCTAATGCGGCTTGCCGACCATGACCTACATGCAAGGGCCCTGTGGGATTAGCGGAAACAAATTCGAGTAACACCTGCTGCCCATGACCCGACGTCGAGTGTCCATAGCTCGTTCCTTCCGTCGCTACACTATCCAGTGCGTACGCATAAGCGTTTGGTGACAAATGAAAATTAATAAAGCCCGGTCCGGCGACTTCCACCTTGCTTAAGAAGGCATTAGTCGGCAAGGCAGTGATCAATGCTTGAGCCAGTTCGCGTGGGTTACGTTTGGCCGCTTTGGCGATTCGCATCGCAAGATTACAGGCAAAGTCACCGTGACTGGCGTCACGGGTCCGCTCTAGTTCGATGTTGGGTATATCCAATTCAGGCGGCAGCGTGCCTTCAGGCAAATGACGCAGGGCGGTTTCGAGCAGGGTCTGTATGAGGTGTTTCAATTTCGATCAACGGTAGGGCTATGCTAATCCGATACATTCTACGTGGCCAAGCCATGCCGCGGCCAGCGCAGAACCATGCTTAAAACAATTCAATCGGATCGACGTCGACGGACCAACGAACCCGTTTCGCGTCGGGCAGTGCGTCTAATTGAGGAAGTAGCGTCGCCAGTAGGGTTTGCAGTGGCCCAACACTGCCCGCGTGCAGTAGCAGTTGCGCACGATGCATTCCAGCACGGCGGGTCATTGGAGCCGGTGCCGGGCCTAACACGTTGACTTTCTTTTGTTGTTTTACGGCCAGTTGTTGCGCCATCCGTAAGAACGTTACCGCCGTCGCGAGCGTGGTGGCTTCCGCACGCAGTAGGGCGATCCGGGAAAAAGGCGGCCAGTGTGCCTGCTCGCGTTCTTGCAACGCAGCGTGGGCAAAGCCGCTATACCCTTCATGGAGTAAACGTTGCAGTAGCGGATGGTCAGGAAATTCGGTTTGAATCAGCACCTCGCCAGGACGATCGCCCCGGCCAGCCCGACCTGCAACTTGCAAGATACTTTGAGCCAGACGTTCACTGGCGCGGAACTCGGTGCTGAACAGGCCTTGGTCTGCATCGAGAATGACCACCAGTGATACATCGGGGAAATGGTGACCTTTGGAAAGCATTTGGGTACCAACAAGTAGTCTGGCTTCCCCCGAGTGAACCCGCGCTAGGGTGGCGTCCAGTTCGCCTTTACGACTGACACTATCTCGATCAATGCGCACCAGTGGCGCATCGGGATAAATTTTTTGTAAGGCGTCTTCGATGCGCTCCGTGCCTTGCCCCACGGCTTTAACCGGCGCGTGACAGACCGGGCAATCGTTGCGCAGTGGTTGTTCATGGGCGCAGTGATGGCAAATCAGTTTGTGGCGACGTTGATGAACGGTCAAGCGTGCATCACAACGTGGACAGGGTGCTGACCAGCCGCAACCGGGGCAGAACAGCACGGGTGCAAAGCCTCGGCGATTCAGATAAAGCAGTACCTGGCTTTGCGCATCTAGATGCTTACGGATGCTCATCATCACTGGTGTGGACAAGCCCTGATTAGCCGCATGTTGACGCAGATCAACCAATTTCAGTGTAGGGGTTTGTGCGTCGCCGGCACGGTCGGGTAACGACAATAAATCCTCAGGTTTGCGTAAGGTGCGTAACAGACTTTCCAGTGAGGGCGTTGCGGAGCCTAGCACTATTGGAATGCCTTGCCGCTGCGCACGAGCAATGGCCAGATCGCGTGCCGAATAGCGAAATCCTTCCTGCTGTTTGTAAGATGCATCGTGCTCCTCATCGACGATGATCAGTCCTAATCGTTGCAATGCGGTGAAAATAGCTGAGCGCGTCCCAATGACAATACGCGCCTGTCCGCTGCGTGCCGCACGCCATGATGACAACCGTTCGCTATCACTTAATCCGGAGTGAATCACCGCAATCGGCACCGAGAAGCGGTTGCGAAATCGGGTCACCAATTGTGGTGTTAGTGCTATTTCTGGCGCCAGTACCAAGGCTTGCTCACCGCGTTGTATCACGGCGGTGATGGCTTGCAGGTACACCTCGGTTTTGCCACTGCCGGTGACGCCGTGTAATAACAAGGTCGCAAAATGGCCTAGGCTTTCCACGATGTGTTGAACGGCGGTGTGTTGCGCTGTGCCCAGTTGCAATATGGCAGCAGGCTGAGGTGGTGGATGTTCAATAGCCTCTGCATGCGTTTTGAGGGTGCGGTGAACAAGGCCACGTTGTTCTAGCGTGCGCAGACCGGTGCGCCAGTCCGGGTGCAAATTGGCGAGTGTCGTGGCATCGTGCCATGCACCATCGCTCAAGCGCTCCAGTAGGGTGTGCAGGCGGGTGGCGCGCTTGGGCAGCGGTTGTTGAGATCCCGCCGACACGTCAGGCGTGAGTTGCCAGCATTCTCGACTGGATGTGGTTGCGGCACCTTGTGCTAACTGGCCGGGTAGCGCGCTGGCCATGACCTCGCCTATTGGATGGCGGTAGTACTCCGCAGACCATTGCAGCAGATTGAATAAGTGCGAATCAAAAACCGGTTCCGTGTCGATGAATTCATGAGCGCGACGTAGTTTGGCTTGAGGTACGTCGCTGTGCGCCGTCACTGCAACCAGTACACCGATCACGCGCCGGCGACCAAAGGGTACGCCCACGCGGATGCCGAGTGTCGGTGTGGTGTTGCAATGAACGGGAGGCAAGTAATCGAACAGCCGCCGCAGCGGAGTATCGATTGCGATGCGCAGGATGCAATTCATGCTTGAGGTGATTCGTTTGGTATCAGCCAAAAACTACCCACAAAAAATGAGGAGAAGCCTATGGATGAGCTGCTCGAGCAAAGGACTGCACATGACTCAAGTCGGTGATTCATGGATCAATTTTATATCGCGAATCCGGATTGGATGTATTTTGACCGATGCGTTGCACATTACATCGGCGTGTTCGCTCAGCACATCATTCAAGCGTTAGGATCACCATACCCGTATTAACAGTTGGGTGGGCATCTGCCTAAGCGTGACTTACTAAAGCCAAGGAACACAAACACCCCCGACATTGAGCTGTGGGGGATGTGTGCTCAGTGTAAGTTAGCCCAATGCCTTGACGGAATGAATCAGTTGCGCCACGGCTGCTTGGCCATCGCCGTAGAGCATACGGGTGTTGTCCAAATAGAACAGCGCATTTTCGATGCCGGAGAAGCCCGCGCCTTGACCGCGTTTAATCACAATCACGTTGCGAGCTTTATCAGCATTCAATATTGGCATGCCGTAAATGGGGCTCGATTTGTCAGTGCGGGCGACGGGGTTAACCACGTCGTTGGCACCAATGATTAAGGCCACGTCCGCTGTTTCAAATTCAGCATTGACTTCATCAATGTCGGCAATGATGTCGTAGGGTACACCGGCTTCAGCAAGCAGTACGTTCATGTGACCTGGCATACGACCGGCCACGGGGTGAATGGCGAACTTCACGGTTACGCCGCGGTCTTGCAATAACTGCGTGAGTTCCCAGACCTTGTGCTGGGCTTGAGCGACCGCCATGCCATAGCCTGGCACAACAATGACTTTCTGGCCATAAGCCATCATCACGCCGACATCATTCGCTTCAATGGCTTTCATGCTGCCGGTTACAGCTTGACCAGCGGCTGCATTACCGCCGCTGTCACCAAAGCCACTGAACAGGACATTACCCAGCGACCGATTCATGGCCTTGGCCATCAACTGTGTTAACAAAGTACCGGCTGAGCCCACCACGGTACCCGCGATAATCATGGCAGCGTTATCCAGCACGAAGCCCTCGAAGGCCACGGCTAAACCCGTCAGGGCGTTATACAGCGAAATCACCACGGGCATGTCGGCACCGCCAATTGGCAGCGTCATGGTCAGACCCAGCAATAAGGCTAAACCAAACAGCGAAGCGGTCACCGCGGTCGTGTTACCGCCCATAGCAATCATTACGCCGCTGATGGCAATGCCGAGCAGCAGCAGTAGATTGAAGAATTGCTGACCACTGAAGCGGAATGATTTCTTAATTAAGCCTTGCAGCTTGCCGAAGGCAATTAGGCTACCAGAAAAAGATACGCAGCCGATCACGCTACCCACTACGGCCAGCGTTAACGCCACGGGGTCATGTACTTCACCAGAGAAGAGTTCCACTGCACCGATGGCTGCCGCCGCGCCGCCGCCCATGCCGTTGTACAGTGCAATCATCTGCGGCATATCGGTCATCGCGACGCGCTTGCCTGTAATCCAAGCGATGGCGCTACCAACGCCAATGGCAGCAAGGATCAGTACATAGTTACTCATGCCGGGGTAAGCAAAGCTGACCAGCGTGGCAATCACCATCCCTGCACCGGCCCAGAGAATCCCGCGTTTGGCCGTCACGGGTGAGCTCATTTGTTTTAAGCCCATGATGAACAAGAAGGCAACCAGCAAATAACTGGCGTCAATCAGTAGGCGTGCGCTGCTCGCAGAAGTCATGTCCATTAGTGCGCTCCCTTGTTTTTGTTCTGACCGCTGGACTTGAACATCTCTAGCATGCGTTCTGTCACTACGTAACCACCCACTGCATTACCCGCACCGAGTACCACACCAATAAAGCCGATGGTTAATTGCAGTGGACCTTGGGCATGGCCTAGGGCCACCATCGCACCGACCAGCACAATGCCATGGACGAAGTTGGACCCTGACATCAGTGGGGTATGCAAAATCACCGGCACGCGCGAAATTACTTCATAGCCCGTGAAGGCAGCCAACATGAAAATATAAAGAGCTAACATTCCAGTCACGATGAATACCTCAGCTTTCGATCAGCTTGCGGGTGGGTTCATGACGCACAGTGCCAGCATGCGTTAAAGCCGAGCCGGCAAACACTTCGTCATTCCAGTCGATATTGAACACGCCCTTATCGAGCGCGGGCTTGATCAAGTTGTATAGATTGCGCGAATACATTTCACTGGCGTGGTAAGACAGTGAGCTGGCCAGATTAAGTGGCCCTACTATTTTTACACCATTGACCAACGTGGTTTCACCGGGGACGGTCAGTTCGCAGTTGCCGCCAGTTTCGGCCGCGATATCGACGATTACCGCGCCGGGCTTCATGCCGTAGACTGCTTCTTTACGAATCAGCTTAGGTGCGGGACGTCCGGGAATGGCCGCCGTGGTAATCACCGCATCGGCCGCAGCAATGCGTTTTTCCAGTACGGCTTGTTGCTGATCTTTTTCTTCTTGGGTGAGTTCACGTGCGTAGCCGCCTTGACCCTCAGCGGATACTCCAGTCTCAACAAATTTAGCACCCAGTGATTTGACTTGCTCTTTAGTGGCACTGCGTACATCGTAGGCTTCAACGATGGCGCCGAGGCGTTTGGCCGTGGCAATGGCTTGCAGTCCTGCCACACCGGCACCGATCACCAGCACCTGCGCGGGGCGAATGGTGCCGGCCGCGGTGGTGAGCATGGGTAGAAACTTATCCATGGTGTTAGCGGCAATTAGCACGGCTTTGTAGCCGGCTGCTGCCGCCTGTGAAGACAGCGCATCCATGGATTGGGCGCGGGAAATGCGTGGAACCAATTCGGTAGCTAAGGTGGTGATCTGTTTATCACGCAAGGCTTTGACTACTTCCAATCGCAGATGGCCATACATGAAACACACCAGCGTAGCACCGGTTTTCATCTGTGCGACTTCGTCCAAGTTGGGTGGCTGTACTTTCAGAAGGATATCGGCGCGGTGCAAGACATCGGTTGCACTGTCCGTGAAGTCAATGTTCTTAAAGCTGTCATCTGGAAATTGAGCGAGCACACCTGCACCGCGCTGCAGCAGGATCTGTGCACCGGCACTGGCAAATTTGGTGGCCACTTCTGGAACCAGTGCAACGCGGCATTCACCGGGTACAGTTTCCTTAAGCACACCCAAAATAAGGGTCATGAATCCTCCAAAGAGCGTGATACTTGGCAAGTAAAAGTCTAGGCTGGACAGGCAGCTTAATACTTTTTATTGTCGGGATTGTAAGCATGAGGTTATAAAGGTCGAGAGATTTTACAGGTTATAAGGTCATTAGTCGAAAATAGCAGTCGGACAGCCGAGCGGTCATCACCGGTTGCCCGTCGCGGGTAAAGAGATCAGCAAATAAACTCAACGTTAAGCGAGGGGTTTGTGTATTTTTTGAATCAGAAATTGAATCAGGAAATATTGCGCACCGATGTCTCCGGCATGCCGCTGGAATGGATCGACTACCGCGATGCCGTGCGCCTTTATCATACCGGCCAAGTGGCTTATGCCTGCGGTATGTCTCTCTACCGGCTGTATGGCGGTACCAATGCGCTGACGGGGCGGCAGAGTATTCTTGAAATCCCCACCATTCTGTCCACGTTCGGTCACTCGCACAATCCTGGCAATCTCCGTCAGGACTATGTGCCCCCCTTGAATAATCAAACCTTATTTAGGCGCGATGCCCACCTGTGCCTGTATTGCGGCGAGCACTTTCCATCTAACCAATTGTCCCGTGATCATGTGCGCCCACTGAGCAAGGGGGGGAAGGACACGTGGACCAATGTAGTTACGGCCTGCCGTCGCTGTAACAACATCAAAGCGTGGCGAACCCCTGAACAGGCGCGTATGCAATTGTTGGCGGTACCTTTTGCGCCAACCTATGCAGAATACATTTATCTAAAAGGTCGGCGCGTGCTGGCCGATCAGATGGAATACCTGTTGGCCCATTTTTCACGCAGCAGTCCGCTGCACGCCCGATTAAAAGCCGGGATGGCATAGGGTTCAGCTGCTGCTTTGCTCTATAATGAACTGTGACCGATCCTGTCTACCTGATTGATGCTTCTATCTTCGTGTTCCGTGCTTGGCATGCGGTGCCGGATACGTTGGTGGACGTTGAAGGTAATCCGGTTAACGCACTCCATGGGTTTGCCCGTTTCATCAGTGATTTGTTGGAACAGGTCAATCCCACGCATCTGGCGGTGGCTTTTGATGCCAGTTTGCGCAATTCATTTCGTAATCAGCTCTATCCTCCCTACAAAGCCAATCGTGATCCGGCCCCACAAGAGTTGAAGCGACAGTTTGCATTGTGTCGTCAGACTTGTGAGGCGTTAGGGGTGGCTTGTTTCAGCAGCCTCGAGTATGAGGCGGATGACATTATCGGTAGTCTCGCCACGCAAATGCGGGCGCAGGGTAAGCGCATTGTGCTGCTGTCGCGCGATAAAGATTTAACGCAGTTGATCCGTCCCGGTGATGTCTACTGGGATTATCTGGGTGAAAAACGTTACCAATATGCAGACATCCCTGAAAAGTTTGGCGTATTGCCTGAGCGGATGGCCTGTTACTTGGCGGTTATGGGTGATGCGGTAGATAACATTCCCGGTGTACCGGGAGTGGGGACCAAGTCCGCGTCGACGTTATTCAGGCATTTTGAATCGCTGACCCATTTATATGACAACTTGGATGATGTCTTGACATTGAAGTTGCGCAACCCGGCGTTTGTGGCCAGTCAGTTGCGCGAGCACAAAGCATCGGCTGTACTGGCGCGAAAGCTTACCGCGATTGCATGCGATATGCCTTTGCAGGTTGAGCTACCGATGTTGGCAAGAAAAGCGCCTGATCTTCAGCGGTTGCATGAGCTATATGAGTCGGCCAATTTCGGTCCATTGCTGCGCAATCAGGCCGAGCGCATTGCGCGGCGTCTAAGCTAAGACAGTGGTCGTCTCTCCTGATTAATGCGGTGCGGTTTCTTTACTGTCGTTTTGCTGTAGTGCCGTGTTCTTTGTTACTGCGTCGCGCCTAATTGCTTTGCTAACGTGGCGCTGTTTGTGCGCTCTGACAGTGGTAACCATGCCTGTGCGTGACGAGCGATGAGTTGCCCTAAGAGCTCTACATGATCGGCTGAGTCATTGAGTGCTGGAATGTAATCGAAGGCTTCGCCACCCGCTTTTAGAAAATCCTCGCGATTACGCAAGGCAATTTCTTCAATGGTTTCTAAGCAGTCGGCAGCAAAGCCAGGACAGAGCACAGAAACTCGTTTTGGCCCATGGCTGGCGAAGTTGAGAAGGAGTTCATCCGTGTACGGGCGCAGCCATTCTTCACGGCCCACGCGGGATTGAAAACTGACGCTCCATTCTTCTTTACCGAGGTGTAAGTGTTCGGCGAGCAATCGGCCGGTTTTGTAGCATTGGCAGTGATAGGGATCACCATTCATCAAATAGCGCTTTGGTAAGCCATGAAACGATAACAATAAGTGCTGCTTACCATGAGTCTGCCAGTGCTGGCGAACCGAATTGGCCAGGGCAGCGATGTATGCCGGGTCATCGTGATATTGAGTGATGAACTGCAACGCCGGTACCCAACGCCAGTGTTGCAGTTGGCTTGTCACGGCATCAAACACCGAGCCAGTTGTGCTACCTGAATAGTGTGGGTACAGCGGCAGGACAATCAATTTACGCACTTGCGCCTCACGTAACTGCTCCAGTGCCCGGCTCACTGAAGGTTCGCCATAACTCATGCCTAGAACTACTTGGCATTGTGGATGTAGTTGCTGACTCAGGTAGCGGCTAAGTTTGTCGGTAAGGCGTTGGGAATTGACTAGAAGGGGAGAGCCTTGATCGGTCCAAACTTGTTGATAGGCATGCGCGCTGCGTGCAGGACGAACGCGCAAAATGATGCCGTGCAGAATGAGCGCCCACAGCCAGCGTGGATATTCAATGACGCGCGGGTCGGATAAAAACTGACTTAAGTAGCGACGCACTGAGCGGGTGTCAGGTGCATCGGGTGTGCCGAGATTCACCAACAGCACGCCAATGCGGTCAGGGGTGTGGTGATCGTAATTGGGTGAACCAAGGTAGGTGGTCATGGTGGTCAGTGCCAAGCAGTCAGCGTGTTAAGGGTTGGCTTATCGATGGCCGAGTTCATGGCGTAGTTCTTCATCATTGGTGGCATTGACGCCACCAATGAGTACCAAGCGCATGGCTTCCTCGGCGGCCATATCGGTTTCAATCAATTCAGATTTTAGGACATACAAGGTGTAGCCCCCGATCTGATAGCTTTTAGGGAAGTACACCGGTACGCGGTCGGCGAGTATGTGCTGCGGTAAGTGCGGGCTGACGGTATTGGAAGTAATAAAGCCAATCATGTAGGCATTGTCATTGAGCCAGAGTACCACGCGTCGAGTATCGCGACGGTCGCCTTGCCCTGGCAAAAAGTTAGTAATGTCCTTGATAGCGCCGTAAATGGTCTTGATGAGTGGCACGCGCGCCAGCCACGCTTCACCGCGGCGAATAAACCAGCGCACCATATAGGCATTGATCAGCGTACCCACGATCAGCACCACTGCGAAACCGGCTAGCAACCCCAATCCAGGTCGATAATGTTGCTCATCCAAGACCACTTTCAGGGCATTGCCCAGTACCGTTTCGGCGGTTGAGCCCAGCCAGTAAATCAGATACAGCGTGAGGGTGACCGGCAATACTGCGGCCAAGCCTGATATGAATGTGGTCCAGATACGTCGCATGATGTCTCCGCAAACGGTTACCTTGTGGCAACCAAGGCGAATTGAGTACTCGGCTATGTTATCAGGTTGTCTAGGCTGTCATTTTTAATCCTGAACCTGGTGGTGGGGATGCGGTTGGCTCGCCTTGAGTGTGGAAACCTCACCCTAATCCGGCAGAGTTGCATAGAATCGCGTCGTGATTATCAGGATCGGTATGATTGGAGGGCCGATCTTGGGATGGTGTGGTGAAGAGAATTTAAGGAGTGATTGGGTTTACTTTGTTATTTGGTTTCACTACTGGCATGACTTCGTGTCGTCAGAGCTCCATCCAATGTCTGAAAATATAGAAAAATTTGCTTTACGAGTGCTGTTGGTCGAAGACGAGCAGAAAATTGCCGACTTTGTCTGTGCCGGCTTAGAGTCGCGTGGTTTTTTCGTCGAGCATGCTCGCACCGGCCATCAAGGTTTGGAGTGGGCCAAGCATAACAGTTACGACTTTATTGTTTTGGACATCATGTTGCCGGGACGCGATGGCCTATCGGTGCTCAAAGAATTACGGGCTAATAAGATCGCAACGCCGGTCATTTTGTTGACCGCTCGCAACGAATTGGGTGATCGGCTCAGCGGTCTAGAATTGGGTGCGGATGACTATATGGCCAAGCCATTTTTTGTTGAGGAGTTGGTGGCGCGCTTGAATGTTCTGCGACGGCGCATTCTCGGTGCCCCTCACGATTTGATTCAGTTTGGTAGTCTTCGGCTCGATCTAGTAAGCCGGAAATTAGCCTATGATCAGCAAGAGGTGGAACTGACCGCACGCGAGTTTGCGTTGTTAGAGTATTTAATGCGGGCTCCTAATCAGTTGTTTAGCCGTGCGCAGATTCTAGAACACGTGTGGGGTTATGATTTTGATCCAACAACCAATGTCGTGGACGTCTGCGTAAAGCGCATCCGCAGCAAGATGTCCATGTTGGTGGGAACTAAAGATTTATCAGCGTGTATTGATTCAGTGCGGGGCGTGGGATACCGCTTTCAGCCATGAATCTAAGAATAAGTTTCAGGTTACGCGTTGCGCTGATGGCGATGCTGTTTAGTATGCTTCTGATAGGTGTCGTCACTTGGTTGGTACAGAGCCAAATTCAGACGATTCGTCAAGAACAGGCTATTAGATCGTTTTGCCTTGAGGCGCGACTGATGGCCATGCTGGTGAGGCATAACGGCCCTCGAGATAACGTTGTGGCTGCCACAGTTGTTAAATTAAAAGTTCCCGGTGAAAAGAATCTTTTAATGCATTGGGTAAATTCAGCAGATGACATTGTTTTGCAATCTCAACGATGGCCTGCTGACTTGAATGAAGCAAGTTTGGATTGGCAGTTGGTGCCCGTCACAACAGTAGATGAGTTGCAATCCACAAAAGGTCAAGTCACGTCGGTTGCCTGTCATGCTGCGAGTTTTGTTATCCATGATCCGGTACGAGCGGGTGACTGGCTAGCAGTGCGTGCTAACACCTCTGAGGCCTATGCGTTTCTGGCCATGAATTCGCAATCTATTATCCGCGCCACTTGGGATTCTGTCACTAGGCCGGTACTTATGTTGGCAATCCCTGTTGGATTGATTCTGGCTTTTTGCAGTGCTTGGTTACTGTCTGTATTTGTCATACGGCCTGTTAGTCGTCTGAGTGAAGCCATGGCTAACGCGACTCCCTATTATTCAGCAGAACCGATACCGTTCAAGCATGAGTCGCCTGAATTCGAGCGATTAATTACATCCTATAACGACATGCTTGCACGGTTGAGAAGCAGCTTTGAACAAGCGTCTCGATTTTCTGCTGATGCGGCCCATGAATTGAAAACGCCGTTGACGATTTTGCGCGGTCAGCTTGAGCAAGCTTTGCACGATAAATCTAATAACTATTCGCTGCTAGTGGATCTACAAGCTCAAGTCAGTAATTTAGTGTCTATTACTCGGAAACTGCTACTGCTGTCGCAGGCAGATGCTGGGCACTTTGCCTTAGATAAAACCAAGATAGAGTGGTCATTCTTTATGTCATCGGTCATTGAGGATGCTTCACTGATTCGGCAGGACGTGAATCTGCAGGCTGATATTGAGCCAAATCTTAGTTTGATTGGTGATGCTGTTTTGTTGCGCCAACTTTGTGGAAATTTGATGCTTAATGCATTGAATTACTGTCGACCAACTGGAGGAGTACGGATTGTAGTTCGCAAAGTTGATGATGGTGTTGAGACCGTCATTAGTAATGAATGTGATCCTATTTCTGACGAGGATCGACTGCATTTTTTTGATCGCTTTTATCGACGATCTGAGGTTCGGCAGCAAGGCTTAACTGGCAGTGGTCTCGGTTTAAGTTTGGCGCGTGAGGTTGCGAAAGCGCATGGAGGTACATTGACATTGATGCCTAGCGCTGAGGATGTGGTTGCATTGCGCTTATGGTTGCCCAGTCCTCAAGTATAGAAGCTTGAATATATATAATTCGAATTATGCATATAAAAATAAAATTTAAGTACCGTATTCTTTTGTTTTCATTAGGCGTGATGGCTATCATGTTACTAGCCATTGTGGTTTTTTTTAATCGGTTGGCTCGTGAGACTGATCGTCAAGCGTTAAGGTCAGCCATGTGCATGGAAGTGCGCAAGCTTGTTTTGTATAAAGGCCACAACGTGGATACCTTGGTGACTCCCCGTTTTGTTAGAGCTATGGATCTTGCCAACCCCAATGCAGTTGCGCTGTCATGGATCCCAAGTGATGGGCGCACCCCTTATAGGACAGCCAACTGGGACGGTCAATTAGAGTCTAAAAATTTAACTTGGATTCCCAGGACGATACCGCCAGTAAGTCCTCCAGATAAAGCCTTGCTTACAATTGCTTGCGACGAAACTAAATTAATCGTCAATGGTTACTCATGGTTGATGGCCAGAGCGAGGACATCTGCTGGTGAAGCTGTGATTGCGGTTGATATTAGATCCTTGATGTTTAGAGTTTCCGCGTTGTTTACAAGCTGGGCAACCGGATTTTATATTCCTTTTGCGTTGGTATTAGGACTGGCTTCGGCATGGTTGCTCGCTTGGTATGTGTTTTTACCTATCAAATTAATTACTAATGCGATTAAAAACACATCTTCTACAGCCGAGCTTAAGCAGGATGGGTTGCCTATTTATGTGCCTGAATTTGAGGGTCTAATTAATGATTACAATGCGATGCTATTGGCCTTAAATAAAAGCTTTCAGCAGGCAGTACGATTTTCTGCCGATGCCGCCCATGAATTAAAAACACCTTTGACCATTTTACAAGGCCGAATCGAGGGGGCTTTGGCCACTACTTATGACGTGGGTCACCAACAATTACTCATTGGGCTACAGATGGAAGTCCAGCAGCTCTCGAGAATTACGTCTAAATTGTTGTTGTTATCCCAAGCCGATTCAGGTCATTTGGTGTTGGATAAAAGAATTATTGATTGGACGCAGGTTATGCATGAGTTGCTTGCAGATGCGACGATGGTCCTTGATGGTTTGGTATTAAAAGCGTCGATTGCGCCCTCGCTGAAGCTGAAGGGGGATGAAATTTTGTTAAGTCGGCTTTGTAATAATTTGATCGCCAATGCCATGAGTTATTGCGTCTCACCCGAAACCATTCAAGTGTCGTCGCGACAGTTAGATGATGTCATTGAGACTCGCTTTCGTAATGGTTGTAAATCGCTGTCTTTGGAGCAGCGAAAGCGATTGTT
Source organism: Pseudomonadota bacterium (assembly GCA_947454465.1). Taxonomy (GTDB): domain Bacteria; phylum Pseudomonadota; class Gammaproteobacteria; order Steroidobacterales; family Steroidobacteraceae; genus CAILZL01. Next base: position 70,328 of record CANGJP010000003.1, on the reverse strand, counting down.
TGATCGATTCTATCGTGGAGAGGCGTCGCTTTATCAAGGAACTGATGGCAGTGGATTGGGGCTGAGTTTGTCGCGTGAAATTGCCCGCGTTCATGGGGGTGATTTGTTTCTTGAAAACACACCGGATGACGTGTTCGAGCTTCGTTTGGTGCTGCCCGTTGGTTGATGATGATTTATTCGTGTGATCAGTTTCTCGTTGTGTTGATTTTGTGTTTTTATTGTGTGTTTATCTTGATTCAGAAGCATGGTTCCACTTAGTGTTTTGGTTTGCTTGGTGACAGCATGGCGATGTGCTGATTGTTTTTAGGGGGTATTAAGGTGGCTAATCATTTCAAAATATCGGCATCTCATCTTTCTGTTCGCATGATGACTGGCTTGGTGGCCATGTCCTGTGTGTTGTTGACGGTCTTTGCGGTGCTCAGACCTAATTCGGCTTTAGGTCAGGCGCCTGCTAAAGCGAGCAGGCCGCCCAATATTATTTTTATTCTCAATGATGATCTTGGTTGGGGCGATGTGGGTTATCACGGGTCAGAGGTCAAAACCCCAACGCTTGATCAACTCGCTAAGCGTGGTGTGGAGCTGAATCGTTACTATACGTTTGCAGTATGCAGTCCAACGCGTGCAGCATTGATGACAGGCCGTTCTTCACTAGAGACTGGTGTGGATGCACCCATTGCTACACAAGAAACGCTACCGATGGAAGCGACCTTATTGCCACAGTATCTAAAGCAAGTCGGTTATCAGACCATGATGATCGGTAAATGGCATTTGGGTGAAAGTCGTGAGGAATATGCACCTTACAAGCGCGGCTTTGATTATTTTTATGGTTTTTTGGGTGGCTTCATTGATCACTATACGCATTTGACTAGTGGTGGACAGTTAGATTGGCAACGTAATGGGATGTCGGTGCGTGAAGACGGCTATTCCACTGATCTGTTCACCGAGGATGCGATCAAGCAGATTAAATCGCGCGACAAGAGTAAACCCCTGTTTCTGTATCTTGCTTACGATGCACCGCATGCGCCTCTACAAGCACCGGAGTCGGTGGTACAACGCTATGCACATATCGCAAATCCAATTCGCCGTACTTTTGCTGCGATGGTCGATCATAACGATGCGCAGATTGCTCGCGTATTAGCCACAGTAGAATCTGAGGGCATGGCTAACGATACGCTGATTGTTTGGGCCAGTGATAATGGTCCGCCGATTCCCGGTGGTGCCACGGCAGGGGGGCTGCGCGGTGATAAGGCGTCGTCATTTGAAGGTGGACAGCGCGTGCCGGCCATTGTCTATTGGCCAGGACATTTAACCGGCGGAAAGAAATTGGAATCGGTGGTGAGCGTGCTCGACTGGTTCCCCACATTCATTAAAGCTGCGGGTGGTAACGTGCCGAATGATAAACGCCTAGTGGGTCATGATGTGATGTCCGTCTTAGCGGGTGCGCCTCAGTCTTCCGCTGTCAGCATGGTGTTAGGTAATCGCGTGGTGAATGGTGCGCCGGGTTACTATGAGTCAGCGTATCAATGGCCATGGAAAGTCTTACGTGCCCCGACGGCTTTGGTGGGGCCAGCTGCTTCGCCTGCGCTAGGTGCGGATGGAAAAACAGTGATGTTGTTTGATGTGGTGGCGGATCCAGCCGAAACGACGGATTTAGCCGTTAAACAACCAGAGAAGGTAAAGCAACTGTTGTTTAATCTAGATGCTGCACCTCGCGCTCCACGCAGTCTTGCTGAAGAAGGCATGGCTGCAGCGGGGATGGCCGCGGAGCCTGCTGCTGGAATGACTGCGGCGGCGGGTATGTCTGCAGGTGATGTGTTGGCCGGTACGGGTGTGTTGCAGGGTTATACGGTGGAGAAGGGTGAGCCCTTAGCGGAGGTGGCTGCGCGAGCCTCTGCTATAAAATAACCATAAGTGGTGATGATGAAAAAACCCCGCAACAGTTCAACTGTTGCGGGGTTTTGTTTTTCTTGTCTCAAGTTAAAGTAGAGAGATTACTTGCTAGTTGCAGCGGGAATCGTGAAGCGACAGAGCACGGTGTTGTCGACCACGATATCTGATGACCAGATGAATTTAGCCGCTGACTGCCAAGAGAACCGGCCGTAATCTCCATGCGGTTGCACTTCACGTACTGAGTGAACGATTGCATTGGGCCAACTGCTACTATCGAAGCTGGAGCTTTTCCAGTTGTTAGGTTCAGGTTCGATTTTCGATTTGCATACCTGTTGCGGGTTGGATGAGCGCTCACACTCATTAAGGTTTAGTGGGGCTTGATGGATGGTGGTACAACGCCAGTTTTCGTTAGAGACGGCCAGGACTTCATTGGTAGACGCATCAATAAATTGTGCAATGAATCCGCCATCACCCGCCTGCTGACGACGCGACCCGATGTATTCAAGTCCTGTGTCGTTTTCCTTGTAGTCTTTCATGACCACGCTGAGTTGCGCCGGTAACGTTGTGGTGAATGTGAAGGCTTCCGTATTGAATGACATTTCGGTGTTATAGGGTACGGAGTCTTCTTTAATTAAAGTATTGCCTGAATACAAGGCAAACCAGTTGTCCACCCAGATTTGGGCCTTAATGGTGCGTGTAGCTGGTGTTGTGTTGACCGTTGGTTCAGCGGCAGTGGCGCAACCGGCGGCCATCAATGAGCCCATTAACAAACCACATAATATAATTGAATCGTTACTGCGCATTATTACTAACCTGAAGTACTGTCACTGCTATAAAAAAGAAAGCCATCAGTGGCTTGTTTGAAGAGGTTCACTCCAAATCATAGCCGATGCAGAGGATATGCAGGTCTTGAATCTTTCAAATAGATAACGCTGAGGGCTCTTTTGACCGACAATTTTCCTACATAGGATCAGTTTGATTATCCCTTGTAGGGGCAAAGGATGTGCGAATTAATGAAAAGAAAAGTGCGCGGTATGGCGGTGAGCCTGTTTAACTGATCGAGGAATGAGACGGAGTAGGTACCACTCCGTCTGTTGTGTTGCTGTCTCTTTTAGGAGACATAAAGTTAAATTAATTAGTGCGCAAGTTGTTTTTGCCCGACAGTTCCACACAGTTATATGGCGTGTAGGGTTTGGCAGACAGGGATTGCACGTCTTTGCCGGAGTAAGGGGCCTGCAAATACAGCGCATCTTCCACTCGGTATTCTCGAGTCAGCGTGCCTGCCGAGTTGTCTACGGTAAACCGCTCGATGATATGGAGTTGATCGCTGTGCATCAGTCCAGAAAGCGGTATGAGTACGCCGGGTAGGAATCCAACCGTATCAACAGTAAGTACGTCGCCGTCCCATTGACCGATTGAATGACCGCCGGTACTGGGGGTGATTTTCTTAGGATGCTCGGCCATGTTCATGTAAATGGTACGCACGAAGTCCATGTAGCCATAGGTGAGGGTGATGGCATCTTTGGCCTGTGTGATCTTGTTGACATTGCTGTCATGGGTCCAGCCGAAAATGATATTGGCAGGATTGCACTTGATGGCGGGGTCATCAAACCGTTGGTCGTAGAGTTTGGCCGCGGTGGCGCCCGCAGTAGTTTGAGCGGGGAAGGCCGACATGCCTGCAGCGCCAGGTGCACCGGGCGGCCCACTCATGCCAACTGCACCCCCTGCACCCGGGGGCGGCCCACCGGGTCCACCTTGAGAGACCCACGAGCCTTCAAGATTTGGATGGCCATCGCTGAGTCGGGCGGTTCGAGTTGTTTTTGCGGCAGTTACAGGTGTAGTGGTGGCCACTGAAATTTTTTGTTCACGTCCAAGGGTGCGGCCATCGGCCAGGGTGATTTTATTTGTTGAGCAGACATTATCTTCGCGACGTGCCGGTGCACCGTTGACCGTGATCTTTTCTCCGCTCTTGAACAGGTCGGCGGTCCAGCCGAGTCGTTCTAGGGATGCGCGAGCTGACAGTTCGCAGCGCCATTCCACTGGTTTGCCTGAGCCATTTGTAACATTGAAATAAATGTAGGCGTGCGGATTCACAAACATAAATTTCGTGACTGTGCCTTCGACTTCCACGGTTTTGGATGCGTCGTAGTGGGGTGCAGACGAGTGATGTGCCTGGGCGATGGTCGCCAGTGTGACCCAGCCAAGTAATCCGGCTTTGATGAATGATTTCATGGCGTTCTCCCTCTACAGATTAATATAAACGTTGCACTTAGAGTGGCTCTGATGAATCAATAGATTTGCTGGAGTCTGTCGTTTTCAAATCACAGCGTTAGCAGATGGTGGCGAATTAATATGCAAAAAATAAGGCCATGAGTTGCAAACAATATTGACGTTGTCCTAATCAACACTGTAGCCAGAGGCACTGATTTTAGCAGCGATGTAGGAGGTTCACTGAGTGGTTGGCGGGGTATAAGGCAGGATGGTGCCATCAGCAAGGGTGACTCGAGCAATCAAGCCCGTTTTGGTGCCATCTTTGGCTGGGCTGTAATGGATGGTCAGTATGTCACCCTTCTTAAAAGTTTTAGCTGACCAGCCTGTGCGTGAGAGTAATCCTGGGGCACGCCCTTCAAAGGCCCATTCAGTCTTGAGACCATTACCCTCATCGACTGCAAGATAAAGCCACGTATGGGGATTGGTCCATTTCCAGTCGGTAACCGTGCCTGTGGCTTCCTGAATTTTCAATGTTTCAAAGGCGACATTGCTGTGATGAGCAGATACGGGGGTGAGGCTGTAGAGGCTGATCGCTAGCAGTACACACACAAAGGGGCTACGCAAATTCATGTTCATTTTCGGCCTGATCAATTCAGATAAAATCAGTCAGCCACGGTGGCCTAATGATATCCCGGCGCCAGTATTAACCCTTCAGCGCAGGCGAATTCGCGTAGTTCATCATAAGGTGGCGAGGCCTTGCGATAGGTGCGGGAGGTTTCCCACGGCTTGGTAAAGGCTTTGGGATCATTGGCGATGATACGATCTTCCAATAGGCCTGGACCAATGAAGCGAATGCGCTCAGTGACAGTTAAGGCATCACTGTGTGGTGAACCGCCGCCATCGAGTTGGCTCTCGGCGCGCAGCGCCACTGTTTCAACCACCAGTGTGTCATCTTCCCAATGTCCCGTGGAATAGCCTGCAAAGGTAGGGTCATCAAAATGTTTCTGCGTGGCTTGGCGGCCATCTAAATAAATACGGCGTAGCGCATCCATCCATTCGCTGAAGATCGTGACCTTATCCTTGGTTTGCATAATTTCCATGCCATACACCATGCCCATCATAAATGGCATGCCGGGTGGTAAGCATTTAGCAGAGCTGTCGTACTCGGCTAAACCCGCAGTTCGTGATTTGGCGATGATGTCCCATTGCGCGAGGTACTCGTCATTCAATGGTGGTAGATTGGCTGGACGACCGAGTGAGCCATCATTGACCGGCGCAGATGATTTCGGCGGCGGAGGTGGTGGGGCGTCCGGATCAGGTTTGCCAGGCTTTGCCGGATCAGATCCACCACCTAAATTCTGAACGTTGAAGTACACCCCGGAAAAATCAGGCGGCGTGGTGGGTTGTAAGGGTGCGGCGGCAGACAAAGCAGTAGTCAGGCCACAGGCTAGGGCCAGTGCAGTCAGGCTCAGTGTGGACTTAGTGATCATCGGTGCAATCTGCTTCAATTGAAGAAAAGGCAGCAAAGTGGGCAAAGATTGTAGCAACATTGGTTGTGGGCGAGGTTTAGAAAGCGAGCCAATTCGCGTCCGTTGGCTTAAGTTTGGTCAAGACGGGTACAAGATAAGCCAGTGGTTTGATGTAATGCACAGTCGCTCTTTGCCGTGCATCTGACCGATTTTTACTCAATCTTCTTTAAGGTACTGCATATGACTGCTTCTTTGATTCGACACCTGCGCACCCTGTTCATAATCGGTGTGATGTTAAGTCAGGGCGCCAGCGCGGCCACTGCACAAACGACTTACAAGCTCGGCACTTTTGAGCGTAACGGTAAACCTTTTGTCGGTGTGGTGTTGCGTGATCAGTTGGTGATTGATGTATCTGCAGCCAATGACGCAATCAAGAAACCTGCGTCTAAGGTGAAGTCGCCTACTGACATGTTGGATCTGATGGCACGCTATGACGTTGAGTTGCGTTCGCGGATAGTCGAGATTGTTTCAATCGTTAATGCAGCAGCTGCCACACAGAAGTTAGCCTATGTGCATGCGCTTAAAGATGTGGGGGTGCGTCCCCCAGTGCAGCCATCAAAGTTGCTCAACACGGCAATCAACTATCGAGCGCATGCGGTGGAATCTCAAAGCATGCGCAACATTGGCGTGCCTGCCGATAACGAGCCCGGTGCCGCGCCTGCGGGCACCAAGAGCGCAACCGCGATTTGGGATCGTGCTACTGACGATCAGCGCTGGAATCCGTATATGTTCTTGAAAGCCCCGTCAGCGATCATTGCTGAAGGTGAAACCATTTTATTGCCGCCAGGTCGCAAGATGGTCGACTGGGAATGTGAGTTAGGTATTGTCATTGCGCGTAAAGCCAGTCGCATACCTCTTGCTCATGCCGCTGATTATATTTTTGGCTATACGCTAGAGAATGATGTCTCTGATCGTGAAGGCCGTGGTGATGTCCGTTATGGTTCTGATTGGTTGATTGGTAAATCGCACGATACCTTTGCACCGTTGGGTCCATTTATTGTGCCTAAAGAGTTTGTCACCGATCCTCAAAATCTACCTATTCGTTATTCGCTCAATGGCGAAGTGATGCAGGAAGGCAATACGTCAATGATGATTCATACGGTTTTCGAGCAAGTAGTGTACGCCTCGAACATTCTCACCTTGCAAGCGGGTGATGTGATTGCTACTGGCACGCCAGGTGGTGTTGGCAGTGCCCGTAAGCCACCGGTTTTTTTTAAGGATGGTGATAAATCAGTATGTACCTACGAGGGGATTGGCACCCTGACCAATCCAGTTAAGGCGCTGTAAAGCGCCTTAATGTATTTATCTATAAGCGTCGGTTGCTTGCAGTCCCTATTCTCGGCTTTGGTGTAGTCTCGAGCCTTCGATTGGTAGGGTAGACGATAGCATGATTGTTTTGTCAACAAGGTTGCTGTTTCTACCGTTCTGATCGGCTAGGTGCCCTATTTACAACTTCGAGATTAGATATTGAGTGAGGGACATCAGTGCTGCAGTCACTATGCATGAGGCGATGAGTGAAATATAGAAGCGATAACCATTGCGCAATAGATAAGGCATCAATAGAAACATGGGCAAGCTAGCTAGCGTATACCAGAATGTTTCATAGGAAATGGTGGCAATTTTATTGATGTCTTTGCTTTCAATATAAATCCAACATAGGGCAAGGATTGATACTATTGGCAGTGCCAGAATAAGTGCCGCTAGGCTATTGCTGCGCTTACTTAGTTCGGTGGCGAGCAGAATAATCAGTGCGCTTAAGAGAGTTTTAACTGCGTACAAAATGCGCGCTCTACTGAAATGTGACGGTTAACGTTTGAGCTTAATTGCTTAGTAAAAACTAAACGCTTCAATACCCGAACCGGCAGGTAGCCAGTCGATAGCCTTGGCTGAGGCTACGTCGATAATCGTTACAATGCCACAGTCGTGATTAGCTACATACAGTTTATTGCTGTCATCCGAGAATGCTAATCCTTGCGGACCTTTAGCCACGGGAATCACCACATGGTCTTGTGGATGATTGCCATCGTGAAGATGCGCTGTGCCGCCCGCATAATTGCACGTCGCTAAGTAACGGCCATCGGGTGAATAACGCGCATGTACGAAACGACTTGCCTTAGGGCTGCTTAATACTGCGCCACAGAAGGGATGGCGTTCGATGATGCGTTCTTCGTTCATGTTGATGATAAGCAAGTCTTGCTTGGCTTTATCGAAGGTGATTAATCGATGACCATCGGGTGCGGCGGTGAGACTGGTGGCGCCGCCGGGTAGCGCAATGCGTGTGCGGACTTGGTGTGACTGACAGTCAAACACCAACACATCATCGCCTTTGCCGGTGCAATATAGTGTGGTGCCTTCATCGTTGATCTCTAGTGTACGCGGCGGTTGTTGAGGTTCACCTAACGGCCAGACACTAACTAGCTTGCGTTGTTTAGTATCCACCAGTCCAAGTGAGTTGCTTTCAAATGTCACCCACAAATTACCGTGCAGATCGAACTTCATACCGTGAGGTCCCACATTAGGGTGAGTATCGATACGATCAACTACGCTGCGGGTGGCCAAGTCGATTACCCAAATTAAATAGGCTGGTTCTAGCAGTGCACCGATGCCTGCGGCATTGCGTCCCCATTTACCAAACTGCGCCACATAGCCCAGCGTGTGATCGGGCGAGATCACCATTTCGTGCGCGCCCGGAATGGCAATAGAGCTTTGTATGGCTAATGTTTTTGGATCAAGGAATAGCGCGGCTCCACCGACTTTATCCACAGCCAGCATCCCCGTGGTGCCGCTGGGATTATTCACTCGCCACAGTGTGCTGGGAGTGGGTGCTGGTGCGGGGTTGAGCGGACGGTGTGCAGTAGCGTGAGGCATGTATATCGTCTCTGGTTAAGTCTTATTATGAGTACGCTGAAGTGTATCTATTTAGATGCACAATGACTAACTCAACCTCTGTTTTACGCTGCTGTAGTGTTAGTATTGATTGCACTACGTTTATAGACTGTAAGTAATAGTCAAAAAGTTCGGAATGCATATCCGACAGCAACATAACTGGGGACAAGATGAAAATAGGTAAAATATTTCTAGTGTTCGGCATGGGCTTGTTTCTTACCTTGGCCGCTTTTAACAACAGCATGACGCTAGAGGGAACCTTCGGAGCGGTCAAATCGGCTGTCGATATGCAGGGTACTTTTAAGGTGCCCGTATTGATGTGGCGTGCAATCGAAAGTCCCATCCTGATCTGGCTATGTGTGGCCGCTATCATCATTACCGAAGCGGTGGCTGGATTGTTATGCCTGTGGGGTGCGTATCGGCTCTGGGCGGCAAGGTCAACTGGCGCCGCATTCAATTCAGCAAAAGCGCCGGCTATGTTGGGACTGTCCTTAGCGGCAGTGTTGTATTTGGTTGGCTTTCAGGCGATTGCCGGCGAGTGGTTCCTGCTATGGCAGAACAGGGCTGCGCCCACGCTTGACGAGGCTTTCAGAAATTTTGCCTCTGCCGTGCTGGTCATGATGTGGCTCAACGTTGCTGATCAATAGGTTTGCTTGGTTTTTTCTCATGCATAGGTTGGTGCATTGCTTACTTTCCATTTGATGCTGCACCCAATGCTGGGGCGTTGATCGGTCGGGGCAGGAAGCCCTGCCAATAAGGCATCAGTTGCCGCACGTAAATCATCACCGGTGACCGGGATGGTGTTGCGAGGACGACTGGCATCGAACTGGCCGCGATAAAACAAGCGTTGTGCGCCATCGAATAGATAAAGATCGGGGGTGCAAGCGGCTTGATAAGCTTTAGCCACCGTTTGCGTGTTATCCAGTAAGTAGGGAAAGCTGTAGTTAAATTCAGTGGCCTCTGCCTTCATGCCGGCTGGCCCATCTTGGGGATAGGCCTCTATGTCGTTTGAGGCGATGGCCACCACGGCGAGGCCTTTCGCCTGATAGTTGCGCGCAAATTCAGCAAACTCGCGACGAATGTGTTGTACAAACGGACAGTGATAGCAGATGAAGGCGACCAATAAGCCTTTGGCAGCGTTGAAGTCACTGAGTTGATACAACTTGCCATTAAAATCGTGCAGCGCGAATGTGGGCGCAACGGTACCCAGTGACAGCATGGTGGATGATTTGGCGGCCATGGGTTAGTACTCCGAGTGCACCATTAGGATTTTGGGTACAGGCGACCAATGCTGGTGAGGCGTGGGCCGTAATAACTGTCATCCAGTGAGCGTAGTTCAATCAGTTTGCCGGATTGCGGGGCATGGACAAAGCGATTTTCACCTACGTATACGCCGACATGGGAAATCTGATTACCGGCTGAGGTTTTAAAAAACACTAAATCCCCGGGCACTAAGCCCGATTTGTCGACGCTGATGGCCGCCTTTTGCTGATCGGACGCGGTCCGCGGTACGATCAAGCCCAATGCATCATGGATGTAATACACCAGTCCGCTGCAATCGAAGCCTTGTAGATCGGCGCCGCCATAGCGGTAGGGTTTACCCACCAATGCTAGCGCGCGAAGTGCAATTTCGTTTCCTACTGTGTCAACCATGCTGCCAATACCAACGGGGTTGGCCAAGATGCTTGCAGTATTGCGCGTATTAGCCAGGCTTGTGCATGCCGTGACTGAAGTAAATACCAGTAGCAGCGCAAAGTGCTGTAATTTTGTGGCGTGCATCGTGCAATCCAATCATCTAAAAATTGCTGCTAAAGCTACCCTGAGAACCTCGACTGGTCTAGCATTACCTTATTACTTTGTAGATTGAGTACCCGATGAGTTTTGGTTTGATTTCTTCTGTTGGACTGCGGCATTTTCAAGTGGTGTGCTTAGGACTGGCCTATGCGATGTGCAGTGGTGATGCATACGGCCAATCTGGGACTCAGCTTGGCCCCCAAACGGTAGCTGAGGTGCAGCGTAGTTCGGCGCCCATGCCTGCGATTGCAGCGCAGGCCATTCGTGCACACGCCGAGTTTCTCAGTGGGGATTTACTCGAGGGCCGCGCGACAGGATCTCGTGGATATGAATTGGCGGCGGCATACGTGGCGGCGCAGTTTCGTCAATATGGCTTGACTCCCGCTGGATCCGAGGGTGGGTTTTTTCGTTCTGTGCCCTTAGTCGAGGCAACCGCGGTGCTACCCGGGTCTTCCGCTATTGCGCGTAATGAAGGCGCGGTTACCGATTTTGACTTCAGTAAGGATTACTTGCCGTCAGTGAATTTTTTTAATGCCAGTAGCAGCGTGACCGCACCGCTGGTCTTTGCGGGCTATGGTATTGAGGCCCCTGAGTACAAATACAACGACCTCGCTGAACTGGAACTGCAAGGCAAGATTGCGGTGATACTAGATGGAGCGCCTGAGCGTCTGGATGAGGAGTTGCGAAATTTTTATGGCTGGCCGGAAACGAAGTACGCCAGCTTGTCAAAAGCCGGCGCAATTGGAGTTATCGAAATCCACCCCATGACTGACAAAAACAGTTGGGAGCGTATCGCTGCAATGAGTTGGGTGTCACAGATGCGTCGACTGAATGCTGAGATGCAACCAGATGAACGTTTTCCTGAACTGAAACTGAAGTTCCGCTTTAATGCGGCCTCGGTTGCGTCGTTGTTTGCTAACAGTGGGCATTCATTCGAGCAAGTTATGCAAGCGGCACGAGCCGGTGAACCGCAGGGATTCAACTTGCAGGGTAGTATGACCATGACCGCCACCACTGGTCTACGTCGCATTGAAAGTAATAATGTGCTGGCGATGGTGCGGGGCAGTGATTCGCGACTACAGCAAGAATACGTTCTGGTTACAGCAAATCTGGATGGGTTGGGCCGAGGTACGGCGATTAACGGCGATAATTTGTATAACGGATTGCAGCGCAACGCGGTAGGGGTCGCGATGTTGTTAGAAATGGCGCGCGCTGTGGCGGCCATGCCGGTCAAACCTAAGCGATCGATTTTGTTTGCCGCGGTCACTGCAGGGGAAAAGGATGCTCAAGGGTTGAAAGCAGTGCTCGCCGATGCGGCGACTCAGGGACGGAATATTGTTGCGGCCATCACGTTGGATACGCCATTACCCATCACGCGTACCAGTGATGTCATTGGAATAGGGGCGGATCAATCCAGTGTGGGTAATCACCTAGTTAGTGCAGCGCAGTCGCAAAATCTGCGCCTGATTTTGAGTGAAGAGCAAGATAGTTCCTTGCTCATGTCGTCGATGTCGCCGTTAGTACGTGCCGGTATTCCGGCTGTTGCTTTGCGCAGTGGTAATCGTGCGCGCGATGGTCGTATCAATGTTCTAACGACAAAGCGCAGCTGGTTGCAGCAGCATATTGCTCATCCATCAGATGACCTTACCAGTGCCCCGCTGGATGCTAGTGCCGCACGGGACTTGGCGGTACTCAATGTGTCTACCTTGCTGGACATTGCCAATGATCCGGAGCGACCCGTGTGGTATCGCAGTAGTTTGGCTTATCGAAAATTGACTCGCGATTGATAGGTTATGCTCCTCTTTCTTCACATCGGGCCAATGTGCTGATTATTTCAGAGCTTTTAATTCCGCTTCTAACTGGTCCTTATCAAGTGCCGCCGAGATATTGTGACCGTCTGCAAAGTAGATGGTTGGAGTGCCGTTAACTTTTAATTTTTGACCCAATTTCACTAGGGTCGTCACTTCATCTGCCTTGCAATTAGCAGCGGCTGGTTTTTTCTTGTTGATCATCCATGCTGTCCAGGTGGCGGCGCGATCTGGTGCGCACCAAATGTTTTTGGCCGTTTCTGTAGCGCCGGGATGCAAGGTCTCTACGGGGTAAAGGAAGGTATACACCGTGATGTTAGTCATTTCTTGCAGGGTGCCTTCAAGCCGCACGCAAAATGGGCAGAGAGGATCAGAAAAAACTGCAATTTTACGGCTACCATCGCCTCTGACATGTTTGATCGCAAGGCTCAGTGGTAAGTCATTAAAGTCGATTCGTGACAAATCAGTCCAGCGTTTAGCCGTTAAATCAGTACGAGTTCTGGTGTCCATGACACGACCATAAAACAGATAGTCGCCAGTGCTGTCGACATAAAACATTTCTGAATCAGTGATGACTTCATAGAGCCATGGCCACTGAGAGGGTTGTACCTTTTCAATAATCATTTTCGAAGGTAGGCGCGATTGGAGTGTTTTGAGAATACGTGCTGATTCATCATGGTTAGCCTGTGTTGATGTCTGTGCTTCTGAAGGGGTGGTCAGGACTGCACTCAGGATCATGATCAAAAAGCCGTTAATGAATGGATTCACAGCAAAATCGCCTTGTAGATAGAGTGGATGCGTGTAGTTAAGCAGTCAGGCATTACGTTGTATCACTTGAGTCTTTGCACGATGTGAATTGTATTGCCGTTCTGTGATGCATGGACATCAGGTTAGACCCTTGTTATCCATCATAACTTTTATTGAGGCTGAATCATTAGAATTGCGTCTAACTCTATTCAATTTGAAACGGCTACTTATGATTTAAGGGACGGATCATTAGCGAATGCCATGCCATCACATGTCTCTAGCGGCAGTAAGGGATGCCGATCAAATCGGGCGTGAAATGGAAATAAATAGTGCTGCATAGGCAGCAAGTTTGGCGGGATTAAATTGCTGTAAATACAGCAATTTACACTTCGTTTCAGCTGCAAAAAAATGTTTACAAATTTAGACAATGCCCTTAGTCTCTCTCACCAGACAACGCTAAGTTGCGAAGACAAATGCAGCCTAAGCTGTAGCGAAGGGGGATGGGGCCGAAACGCTCCAACGATGATCAAAGGAAAGACGCGGTTAGCAGTGGGGGAGGAATAACCTAGGACTTGTAGAAGAACATCACGCCGAGTCCATTCGAGCACAAAAAATAATTAAAGAAGCCCCTTAAATAAGGGGCTTTTTTTTCGCCTGCTTGATTTGCAACTGTTAACCTCCCCTTTCCCTAAGTATTGATGGGTCTTGAAGATGAAAACGCGCGTTAAATGGGTTCAAGACATGATGTTTGTCGGTGAAACCGGCTCGGGTCATGCGATTGTGATGGATGGTGCACCGGATATTGGTGGTCGCAATCTAGGGCCGCGACCTATGGAAATGTTATTGGTGGGGTTGGGCGGATGCAGTGCGATTGATGTGGTGATGATTTTAAAGCGTGGCCGTGAAGCCATCACTGATTGTGTGGTGGACATCGACGCAGAGCGCTCCACCACCGAACCGAAAGTATTTACTCAGATAAAACTGCACTATATCGTGACTGGCCATCAACTGGATCGTAATAAAGTCGATCGAGCCATCAAGCTGTCTGCCGAAAAATATTGTTCAGCCTCAGCAATGCTTGGGGCGGTGGCAACCATCACGCATGATTTTGAATTGCGTGAAGTGGTCACGGTTGGCGCATGAGCTCACCATCGCTGATACGTAATCAGACTTACACACTGTGGTGTGTGTTTTTGGTGGCATTGAACTTGCGCCCCGCGCTGGCTTCATTGGGCCCTATACTGGAAACCCTGCGTAATGATCTCAATTTGTCACACGGTGAGGCAGGCTGGCTTACGACCTTGCCGGTACTATGCATGGGTATTTTCTCGCCGTTTGCTATGCAATTGTGCGCGCGCTTTGGGCTTAAGCGCGCCGTATTGTTAAGTACAGTGCTGATTGGTTCGGCAACATTATTGAGAGGCTTGGGAAATTTTAGCGGTCTGATCATCAGTTCGATCGGTACGGGGGCAGGTATCGCGTTGTTAAGTCCTTTGCTCAGCATCTTTGTTAAACAAGCGTATTCCTCACGCAGTGCACGGGTAAGCAGTTGGACAACCAGCGCGTTGTGTTTTGGGGCGGGGTTGGCTGCAGGTACCAGTGCCTTGCTGAGTGCCTGGCTTGGTTGGCCCAATGGGCTGGCTTGTTGGAGTGTATTGGCGTTTGTGGCGGCATGGTTATGGTGGCGTGTTGTGCCGTATACCGAGGTGGTTTCAGTTGCGCAGCGCCAGACGATGCCTTGGAGGCGTGCGCGTGCATGGTTATTGGTTTTTATTTTTGGCTTACACAGTGTCGTGTTTTATGTGCTGTTAGCTTGGGTTGCTCCTGCTTATATCGAATACGGAAAAAGTGCAGCCGATGCTGGTCATCTACTCGGTGTGTTTGCCATCATGCAAGTTGTGGGAACCATGCTAGTCAGTACGTTGCCTGCTGCGCAGCGTGAACGTCGTCCCGCCATCTTGCTGTGCAGCAGTTGTATGTTGATAGGATTATTTGGTGTTTGGAAGGCGCCTCTTGTGGCTCCCGAGTTGATGATGTGCCTACTGGGTGCGGGCACGGCAGGTTTTTTCTCGCTGATGTTGATTTTACCGTTGGACTACAGCGAAACTCCATCCGCCGCCGGTGCGTGGACAGCGATGATGTGTGGTGGCGGATATGTGATCGCAGCCATAGGACCTGTGCTGGCGGGTTGGTTGCGTGATCACAGTGCCAGTTATCACAGTGTATTCATGTTGTTGAGTTTGATTAGCGCTGTTGTGTTTGTCTGTTGCTTTTTATTGGCACCAGTGTCGTTGCGCAGTGAGGCATCGCGTGCGCTTTGATTTTCGTGATCTGGAATTGTTCGTGGCGGTGGCTGAGGTCGGCAGCATTGCTAAAGCAGCAGAGCGCGTCCATACCGTTGCCTCTGCCGCTAGTAAGCGGCTGTCTGAATTAGAAGTGCAGTTTGGTACTTCCTTGTTGGTCAGAGGTGCCAAAGGTGTTGAGTTGACCGGTGCCGGTCACGCGCTGTTAGTTAAAGCACGTACCTTGTTGTATCAAGCTGATAAGTTGGAGCAAGAAATGCACCAGCATGCTTCTGGTATACGTGGTCAGGTGCGTGTGTTTGCTAATATTTCAGCGATTGTCGAATTTTTGCCTGATGCTTTGGCTGGTTTTATGAAACTGCACCCCGAGGTGAATATACAACTTGAAGAACAGGTGAGCAGTACTATCGCGCAGGCTGTCGCCGATAACCGTGCGGATATTGGCATTGTCAGCGAACCGCCACTATTAGAAGGTTTGGTGACGGTACCTTTTCGTGCTGATGAACTAGTGCTGGTGACGCGTCCGGATCATCCGCTAAATCAATATCCACAGTTGTCATTCGAGCAGGTTCTCGATCAACCTTTCGTCGGTTTGCATGCGGATAGTTCTTTATATTTATTGTTATCACGCGCCGCTGCGGATGTCGGTAAACCAATCAACCTACGAATTCAAGTGACGAGTTTCGATGCGGTATGTGCCATGGTCGCGGCGGGTTTAGGTGTCAGTATCGTCCCGCGCGCAGCAGCTACGCCTTATGTACAGTCGTTAAAACTAGTGAGTATTCCTTTAAGTAATCACTGGGCGCAACGTCAATTGTTGTTATGTACGGTCAAGGGTGAGTTGCATGCGGCTGCGAAGTTATTGCTTCAGCATTTAAGACTGGAGATGACGACTTGATTACTTAAGCGATAACAATAAAGCCGCGTTTAATTTACATTAGACGCTGTTCAAATAGCTTCAAGCGATCGGCATCATTCAAAATTCGCCATTCTGCTACCAGCAAGTCGCCGAGCGTCAGGCCGCCAATTTGTGAGCGGTGTAATGTCTCTACATGGTTACCTACTGCAGCAAACATACGACGGACCTGGTGGTATCTGCCTTCAGTGACGATGATACGTGCTTGTCGTGAGTTAATTACGGTCAGTTGTGCCGGTGCGAGTGGTTCCTTTTCGGATTCCAGCATGAGGGTGCCACTGGCAAAAAGTACGGCTTCGTTACCCTTCATGTCGCGGGCCAGCGTGACTTCATAGACCTTGGCCAGTTTATGTTTCGGTGAACTGATACGATGTAACAGCACTCCATCATCGGTAAGTAACAGCAGGCCGCTGGTTTCGCGATCAAGCCGGCCAACATTGGCGACAATCGGTGAACGTAGTCTAAAGCGTGGTGGAAGCAAGTCGTAGATCAATTCACCCTGATCCTTGGTTGAGCAGGTATAGCCAATCGGTTTATGCAACATGATCAGCAAACCTGATGGTGGGTCCAATGGTTCATCGTCGATACGAATTTGATCATGCGTCACTTGGTCATCGGTATATAGCACCTCTCCTTGTGCATTGGTGATGCGTCCCTCGCGAAACATGGCTGTAACTTCTTTGCGGCTTCCATAGCCAAGATTGGCGATCAATTTGACTAGTTTCATCGATGTATCCTGCGGGGTGCAGTTTGAGAGGGGCCTGAGCTCCCTGTTTTGGTTGCCGCAATGATTTTGAAGCCATCTTCCTGAGCGACCGTACGTATATGGCTAAAACTACTGGTGAGAATGTCTTCATAGGGAAGGTGACGGTTGGCAACCAGCCATAATTGACCCTCAGGCCGGAGGGCAGCTGCCGCGACCGTAATGAAGCGCTTACCAATGTCCGGACGATCTGCGCGACTTTGAGTATGGAAGGGTGGATTGGTGATGATGACATCATAACGTGGTGGTATGCCTTGTGTAACATCATGCCAATGAAATCCAAGCGTTCTATGTTCGTTGTATTCACGCAAGTTCACTGTTGCGAGTGTCAGTGCACGCGCCTCGGCTTCATAAAGATCAATTGCCGTAATGTTTGCGCAGCGTCTGAGTGCTTCCACGGATAAATAACCAAAGCCAGCCCCTAGATCGGCGGCATGACCGCTTAAATTGGCTGGTAGATGCGTGGCTAATAATTGCGATGCGCGATCAATGCGGTTCCAAGCAAACAGACCGGGTCGACTGATAAAACGTCCATCACAGATTGGACGCGGCGCATCGAGTGCTGACCATTCATCAAGGAGTGCCTTATTCACTTGTGTAGTCAGAGGAGCGCTCCAGAAAACACGGCATTTGTGCTTGCTAAGACTGGAGACGGGGCCTACTAGTTTTTCCATGTCGGATTCACCCGAGCGTGCCCCTTCACTGTTGCTCAAGCAAGCGATGACTTGGCCACCTGGTTGCGTCAGTCTGACGGCTTGTGCTAACAGCGCGCGTGCCTCTTCACGTTGACGAGGTAATAACACCATAATCAGTGGGTAGGTCTCTGCATCCGTCGAGTTGACTACGTTGAATCCTGCTGCAATGAGTGGCTCGGCATCGGGTTTGAATGTTTGTTCGCAGATGATATTTTTAAAAGATGGATCGAGCATCGAATTGCCAAGTCTTGCGCGCAAGAACAATACGTGTGCTGAAGGCCAAGGCAGCATGCCCGTTTTGAATGGTATGAATAAGGTATCCAGTGCTGGATCGGAGGAGGTGGTCATGAAGCGAAGTTATTGCGGGGTAAAGGCGATGAGTGTACAGGCTACTGTCTTGCTGCAAGCAATCACAGGACTGGTTTGATGTTCCAGATGCGTTCAGCATAATCACGAATGCTACGATCACTGGAAAATCGACCCATGCTGAGGGTATTGATCATGGCTTTACGGCTCCATATATCTTGATCTAAATACAGTGTATCGACTTGTGCCTGTGTTTCTAGATAGGAGCGGAAATCAGCCAGTACTAGAAAATGTTCGCCATCAATCAGCAGTCGATCCACTACGGATTTTGCATCTGAAATACAGTTCGGGGTGTATTCGCCCGACTCCAGTAACTGCAGAATGCGTTTCAGTTCTGGGCAGTCCTGTACGATCGACATGGGTGAATAACCTCGTGAGCGCAGAGCGTGTGCTTCTTCAGCATTCATACCAAAGATGAAGATATTCTCATCACCCACGGCATCTTTGATTTCGATATTCGCGCCATCGAGTGTACCAATGGTCAATGCCCCATTGAGTGCTAGTTTCATGTTGCCAGTACCTGAGGCCTCCATTCCCGCAGTTGAAATCTGTTCGGATAAATCTGCTGCAGGCATGATTTCTTGTGCTAGAGAGACATCATAATCAGGCAGGAAGCATAGCTTCAGTTTGTTGCCGATGCGTGGGTCATGGTTAATGGTTTGTGCGACATTGTTAATGAGCTTGATGATTGATTTGGCCATGATATAGCCTGGCGCGGCTTTACCAGCAAAAATGACAGTACGCGGTACAACCGGAGCGTCTGGGTTATCAAGGATGCGTTGATAGCGTGACAAGACATGCAGTAAATTTAGTAACTGTCGCTTGTATTCATGAATACGTTTGACCTGTACGTCGAACAAGGAATGGACATCGACATTTATGCCAATAAGACTACGTATGGTATTGGTCAATCGATTTTTATTGGCCAGCTTGATATCACGAAATCGTTGTCGTAGTCCGGCGTCATCCGCCGCCCACTTTAGTCTTTCGAGTTCTTCCAGATCGTTTTCCCATGCACTTCCAAGATGTTCAGTAATCAGTTTTGCAAGTTCTGGGTTAGCTTGTTTTAACCAACGGCGTACAGTGATGCCATTGGTGACATTGGTAAAACGATCTGGCCATAGTGCCGCAAAATCTTTGAAGATGGTTTCGCGCATCAATTGGGAGTGTAATTTAGCAACGCCATTAACCTTATGGCAGCCCACCACGGACAGGTGAGACATACGCACCCGTCTATCTCCATTCTCTTCGATCAGCGAGAGTCGACGACGTAGTTCCATGTCGTGTGGATGAAGTTGGCTAACCTGTTCGAGAAAGTCACGATTGATCTGATACAGGATTTGTAAGTGCCGCGGTATTAGTCGCTCGAACAGTGATATAGACCAGGTTTCCAGCGCTTCAGGTAACAAGGTGTGGTTGGTGTAAGCGCAGGTTCGTTGTGTGATGAGCCATGCTTCGTCCCATAACAGACCATGAATATCGACCAGTTGATGCATCAATTCCAAAATGGACAAAGCTGGATGCGTATCATTAAGCTGAATGGCGACCGCATCTGACACTTCATGGAGAGGACGGCCGTTATCGATATGTTGTTGTAGTAAGTCTTGTATTGAGGCGCTGACAAAAAAGTATTGTTGTTTAAATCGTAGTTCCTTGCCTTGGGGGGTGCTGTCGTCAGGGTAAAGGATGCGGGATAAATTTTTTGCTTCGATCTGATCGGTCATCGCTGCTGCATAGTTACCGGCATTGAACTGTTCAATATTGAACGGCACGATGGCACGACCCGACCATAAGCGTAGATGATTAACGGTTGGGCTATTGTTGCCTGGAATCAGCATGTCGTATCCCACTGCCCATACGTCCTGAGTGTCTACCCAGTGATGATGGATGATGCCTTGAGCATTACGCTCTGCCTGACAGTGACCACCAAATCGAACACGGTAACGCACCCCGCCACGGCCGCTTTCCCAAAAATTTTGATACTTTAACCAGGAGCTGGCCAGTTCACGTTGCGCGCCATCGGCGCCGATCTGCTGTTCAAAAATTCCGTAGTCATAGCGGATGCCGTAGCCGGTGGCTGCGTAACCGAGTGTGGCCATCGAATCAAGAAAACAGGCAGCTAATCGACCCAGGCCGCCGTTGCCAAGACCGGGGTCTTCCTCTTGTTCGGCAATGGTGTCTAAGTCATGTCCCATGTCGCGCAGTGCCTCGCGGACTTCCTGTAATACCATCGGTGGCATGGCCGAAAGCGCATTGATCAAGCTACGTCCTAGTAAGAATTCCACCGATAAGTAGCAGACCCTTTTTATTTTTGAAGTATTGGCCCGTCGCCAAGTAGCCAGCCACTGATCAGTCAGTTCTTCCCGTACAGCCAGTACCAATGCGTCATAAACATCTCGACGCGATGCGCTGGCGGGGTCATGACCAAGGCGACGTTGCAGACGATCAACGATCGCTTCGCGAACATGGCCGCTGTACAGGCGCAAGCCAGTAGTAATAGCGTTGACAGGTAACTCACTCATGGTCATCGAAGAATTACTGTGCGTTAGGGTGTGGCGATGATTCGTTCGCTAGCAATCTTCCACAGTCCGGCTTCACGGATCAGGGTCAGCTGTTTGTGCACGGTTGTCGCGCCAAATTGCTGCGTGAACGTAGCGATACGTTGATCATCACCGGCCTGCGTTACCTTAAGGTTGGTTACGCGTGGGTTAGGAGTCGGTGTGGTGTTGATGTCATTACGGCGTTGTTCTAACCAAGCAGTACGTTCATCGCTGCTGTCTGGGGTGAATTGGCTGGCGTACATATTCATGACAATACTGCTGTTGCGATCAGCCCAAGCCTGAGCCCAATCGGCCACAGTTTCTTCTGGTGAGGCGGCAATGCGTGCTGCAGTACCGAAGTATGCTGGCGCGATTTCCAGGCAGCGCTTTGGATCTGGGGTTTGGCCATTTTCAGGCGGGATCTTCAGGGTATTGCGTCGATCTGGTGCTTCAATCCCGTCGGGAATGTGCAGTGGTGCATGATCTTGCGCCTGCAGATAGTCGGTAGCTTTGGCGCTGCATTGCGCTACTTTAGGCACTGAGTTGCAGGCGCAGAGCAGTAGCAAGCCACACATTTGCAGACCTTGAACAGTTCGAGCCCATATTGCAGTTCGGTTTAGTTTAAAAGCGATATCCGTCATGTTCATGTTGATGTCAATTAAGTCGTGATAACAATGCCAGCCGCAAACCCCAAGATTCAGACGTTGCTTTATCCCATTGAGTTTAGGTTAATACGCTCATCTACCCACGGTGGCTGATGGTGTCTAAGATGATTTGGTAAGCATGACATAGTCAAGTCGAAAAAACGCTTAGAAGATTAGGATTGTGGGCTGTGTCTCACGGTGTGTGCGCGCTCACACTGTGAATTGTAGTCCCTATATTGACCTCAATACCCATTAGAAAAATAGCCATGGCCGTGACATTCACTCTATTTGAAACCGCGATGGGCTTTTGTGGTCTGGTATGGCAGAAAAAGTTTGTAAGGGGCGTGCAATTACCCGAGGCGACGGTCGCTGCGACTCGAGAGCGATTGAAGGATCGGTTTCCTATGGCTATAGAGCACAAACCTACTGGTCAGATGCAACGTGTTATCGGTCAGCTCAGTGCTGTCCTTGGTGGGCAAGTCGTTGATCTGAGCGCCGTGTTACTGGACATGACCGATGTGCCGCCATTTCATCAGCGGGTGTACGCTGTTGTTAAGCAGATTCCGTACGGCAAGATACAGACTTACAAACAGATTGCCGAAAAGGTGGGTTCACCTTCGGCATCCCGTGCTGTAGGGCAAGCCATGGCCCGTAATCCTTTTCCTTTAATAGTTCCTTGTCATCGCGTGACAGCGGCGGGTGGCAAGCTGGGTGGGTTCACTGCCAATGGAGGTGTCGAAACCAAGCGGTATTTATTGGAAAAAGAAGGTGTGGCGCTTGATGCGCCAAGCGTTAATCACTGGGGCCGTCTTGATCACGGTCAGGTCCCCCTCAAGGTACGCAATGCCATGATGCATTTATGTGCTGTAGACACGCAGATTGCTACCTTGATCGAGCAGATTGGTACTTTCCAATTGACACTTAGTCACACCCAGGACGTATTTACCGCATTGGCCGAGGCCATTGTGTATCAGCAACTGCATGGAAAGGCGGCGGCTACCATTTTCAAACGTTTGTGCAATTTGTTTCCAGACTCTGGCGAACTGTTTACGCCACAAGATATCGGTCGATGTGGCGATGAAGACTTACGCAGTGCGGGCTTATCATCCAATAAGTTATTGGCTTTGCGTGATCTGGCGTATAAAACCCTTGATGGCACGCTGCCCAGTTTGGATGAATTACGTGCCCTTGATGATGAAAGTATTATCCAACGACTGACTGCCGTGCGTGGTATTGGCCGGTGGACGGTAGAAATGTTACTAATATTTCGATTAGGTCGCCCAGATGTCTTGCCTGTAGATGATTACGGTATTCGCAAGGGCTTCATGCTGGCCTTTAATAAAAGCGCCATGCCGACACCTAAGGAATTACATACATATGGACAACGCTGGTCACCATATCGAAGTGTAGTCAGTTGGTATTTATGGCGAGCCGCAGATAGAGCTAAAGCGTCGAAAAACTGACCTATTCTGGTGACTGCTTGTCAGCGGTCAGTGCACCTTCTAACATCTGCGGCTTGGATCATCGTGGTAACGCCATCAGGTTAGGCAGGGGTTTATGATTTCAAATAATAATGACACCACCGTACTGACTCGTATAGCACAACGCAGTTGCGCATGGTCTGAACGCTGGTTCCCCGATGCATTTGCGTTTGCCATTCTTGCTGTGGGCATTATTGCGCTCGCCGCCATCTTCCATGGTGCTGCGCCCATCGATGTTGCTAAGGCTTTTGGTGATGGTTTTTGGAACCTCAGTCCCTTTGCTATGCAGATGTGTTTCATCATCATTGGTGGCTATGTGGCAGCAGATTCACCACCGGTGGCGCGATTGATCTTTGCCTTAGCGCGCGTACCCAACTCAGGGCGACGAGCAATCCTGTTGATTGGTGTATTTAGTATGTTGTTATCGTTGCTGCATTGGGGTTTAAGTTTGGTGCTGTCTAGCTTACTGGTTCGTGCACTGGCTCGTCGTAGTGATTTGCGCATGGATTATCACGCCGCGGGTGCTACAGCGTATTTAGGGGTCGGGTCAGTGTGGGCGATGGGCTTATCATCATCAGCGGCTCAATTACAAGCCAATCCAGCCAGCATGCCGGCCAATATGTTGGCAATTACAGGGGTAATTCCGTTCGAAGAAACTATTTTTCTGTGGCAGTCGATTGTATTAACGCTGATTCTCACGGTAGTCAGTGCGTTGGTCGCTTGGTATTCAGCACCGAATGATGCGCAGGCGCGTACTGCTACACAGCTGGGCATTGAAATTGAGATATCACAACATCAGTTGCCACCTCGTAGTCGTCCGGGTGAATGGTTGGAGTACAGTCCATTATTAAATATAGGCATTGTTCTGATTGGATTGGTTTGGCTTGCCATTGAATTCAGTACTAAAGGTCCAGTACTTGCCATTTCTAGTTTCAATACTTACAACTTCCTATTCTTAATGTTGGGGTTGCTGCTGCAATGGCGACCTAAAAACTTTCTAGACGCCGTGGCGCGCAGCGTGCCGAGCGTAGCGGGCGTTTTAATTCAATTTCCCTTTTATGCGGGTGTTGCTGCGATCCTCAGTAAGGCCACTAATGCCGACGGTGCTTCGTTAGCCATGGGTTTGAGTCACTTCTTCACGCAAATTTGCACCCATGATACTTTTGCGGTGATTACCGGCAGTTATTCAGCGGTGTTAGGATTGTTTTTTCCCTCGGCAGGCGGTAAGTGGATTATTGAAGCACCTTATGTGATGCAAACAGCCAATGATCTGCAGTATCACTTAGGTTGGACGGTGCAAATCTATAACGCTGCAGAGGCATTACCTAATCTCATTAACCCAATTTGGATGTTGCCTGTACTGGGTATTTTGAAACTGAGTGCGCGTGATTTAATTGGCTACACTTTTGTGCAATTTATTGTGCACGTGCCGTTGGTGCTGTTCTTGTTGTGGTTATTCGGCACCACGTTGTCATATCACCCGCCCGTGATGCCGAGTTAAGTACTTCGGGCAAACGTTTATTCCGATGCGCGCTGATCTTTTTGGTAGGCGCGCCCTAAGATAACGCCCATTAGGGCCCACACGGCGGCAACGACTGCGCCAACAAATGCCACAGGACCCATGCCCAGTCCGAGGCCTTCGGTTAAGGCCGCGAAAGACCAACCGTTAATAACATCGCCACCACGATAGATCACCGTATCAATTACGGGTTTGGTTTTATATCGCGCTTCGCGATTCACTAAGGTGAATAACATTTCACGCGCTGGACGCGTGATGGCGTAATTCCCTGCTTTCAAAATGACCTGTAGACCGACTACTAACCACAAACTCGCTAGTATGCCTACCGTTACAAAGCCGCCCATCATTAATATGGGTACCAATGCGAGTGTGGCGCTTACACCATATCGTGAAGCAATGCGGCCTGTGGCAAACATCGCTGTAATGATGGTGAGGGCGTTGATGGCCAAGGTGATACCAGCCTGAATTTGCGTGCGAGTTTCACCATCATAGCTAGCCAGGAGATTTTTCAATTCAAAATAAGTGAATGAACCAAGTGATGTATAGAAAAACAAAAAGATACTGATGCCAATCAAGAAAGGACTCTTTAATAACAGCGTAAAGCCAGCAAAGGGGTTGCCACCAATCGTCAGTGACTGTGCAATAGTGTTTTCATCGCTGTGATGCAGCTCCGTGATTTTGAGGCGCTCTAGGTAGGTAATCAACGGAATGACCGGTAACAATAATAATGAGGCAATCACCATCAGCACGTCATTACTGACAAAAGCGGCCAAAACCGTAGGTAGTAGTGGGCCGATCAATCCACCAACACTGGCGCCGGTTGCGATGAATCCGAAGAGACGCTTGGCTTGTTCCTTGTTAAATAAGTCAGCCATGAAGCTCCAGAACACTGAAATATGGAACAGCGCAAATAAGCTTACCCAGATGTAATAGGCCTTTTTGATTACAACAGGATCAGAAAATGCTTGATGACCAAATGCAAAGGCCAAAAAGCTAAGTGCAAAAAAACCATACACGCTAGGTACAACTGCTTTAAGTCGCGCAATGGAAAGCGCGGCGCTGTAAATAAAGTTAACGGCCAGCGTGAGGAAGAAGTTGATTGTCCACAGTTGTGCGACTTCAGAGTCACTCCAGTCGCTGGCCATTGAGTCGCGAATGGGCTTTAAAATGTTGTAAGAAGTCATCAGTAGGAACACAAACGTGAATGAAGCAAAGGTCGCTTTTATTTCGTGAGGTTCAATTTTAGATAACGCCTGCATCAGGTTCGCAAAGGGGCTGCGTTTAGTGTTATTCATGTTGAGTGATAATCCGGATGAGCGAAAAGGTAAGACAGACAGTGTACCGGCAATGAGAGTGAACTTGCAGTGCGGCACAACAAGTCTTGACAGTTTGATCGTACTGCAGGTCTGTGTATCTGGTTAAGAGGTCTGACGGGCGCGTAGCTTATCGTAGCGTCTCCCTAGTGCGATGGCGATGCCACCCCATAGACCCGAAGTGAGCAATCCTAAGGTGATTGTACCGGCCATGCCAAAACCAAAGGCTTTAAGTGCAGTTTGTACCCACGCTGCGGTGACATCTCCAAAACGATAAACCACAGTATCAATCACATTTTTAGCTTTATATCGGCTGTCTTGTGATACCACGGTAAAGCACATCTCACGACTTGGGCGCGCAATGGCATATTGCGACACGCGCCGCACGATTTGCATGGCCTGAATCATCAAGAGCGACGGCGATAACGCCACAGCTACAAAAGCAATGATCATTAACAAGGGGTTGAGCAGCAGGCTCCATGTCACCCCGAAGCGTTGTACAAAACGACTTAATCCCAGTATTAGAAGCAATGCTGAGCTGACGTTGACCACCAGATCAATATCAGCAATAGCTTGAGTACGCCCCTTTAATTCACTGAAGGCTTGAGTCACGAGATCGGTCTGTAGAAAATAGGCCACGGTGGCGATCCACGTCATAAATAACATGAACGCGGCTTGGTTCATCATATAGGCAGATTTAAATACGGTGCTGAAGCCATCAAAGGGATTGCCACCTAAACGATGATCCAGTGTCGATGGGTAGATAGCTCGATCTTCTCTGCGCAGGCGATTTTTCTCACGCATCAGTAGATGGATCAAAAGGATGACGCCTAGCAAGCCTATTGCTGCAATCAGTAATAAACCGCTTAGATCGACTATACCCACGCAGACTCGGGTGATGATGGGTCCGGCGATGGCGCCGAGACTACCGCCTGCGGCGATGAAGGCGAACAGGCGAGTGGCCTGGTTCGAAGAAAACAGATCGACCATCAAGCTCCAGAACACCGAAATCATGAACAAATTTGTGACGCTAAACCAAACATAGTAACTTCCGGCGACCCAACGATTTTCGGGTGAAGTCTTAAAAAAATAATAAAACACCAATACGTTGACTAACCAGAACCAAAATACACCTGGCAATACCTGCGTTAACTTCACTTTCGAGACTATGAAGGCAAATAGTGGCGCGCACGTTAAGGTGGCGATAAAGGTCAGTGTGAACAGATGGTGCAGTTGGTCGACACCAAAGACAGTGGCCATGGTGTCGCGCACCGGCCTTAGAATGTAGTAGCAGGCGAGCAGCACAAAGTTACATAGGAAAGCTAGCGATACCGACGCAAGTTCATGATCTTCAACCTGAGTTAGGGCATGGAGGACTCGATTTAATCGTAGTGTTTTTGTTGAGGCCATGGCAGTGAAATAAGGTGGGAGAGGTACATTTTTGGTTATCTTGACGCCATATTGCCATGGTGAGCAGGGTTACAGCAGGATTCAACTGTAGAACCGGCATCAGGTTCAGTACACTGGTAGTCATTCCATGTTATAGGTATATCGTGTTTCATATTGTTCTGTTCGAGCCTGAAATTCCACCTAACACAGGTAATATTATCCGGTTGAGTGCTAATTCCGGTGCCCGTCTGCACCTGATCGAGCCGCTGGGTTTTGATGTCAGTGAAAAAAGCTTACGGCGTGCGGGGTTGGATTATCGTCAATTAACCCACATGCAGGTATGGCCGAATTTACCGGCCTGTTTTGAGAGTATTCAGCCGTTGCGCTGGTTTGCGATTTCCACGCGTGGCATGCAGCGCTATGACACCGTTCAATACCAGTCGGGTGATGTTTTTGTATTCGGTCCTGAAACACGGGGCTTACCTACGGGGTTGATCGACCAATGTCCTGTGGCTCAACGTCTACGTATTCCGATGTTGCCAGGTAATCGCAGTTTGAATCTATCTAACTCAGTGGCGGTGCTGGTCTATGAGGCCTGGCGGCAGCAAGGTTTTATTGGTGGGCAATAGCAGTGTACTGGTGTCATTCATGCACGAATACCTAAGCCGTTTAATTCTTCGCGGTTAAGATTACGCCACTGTCCTTTTTTCAGCGTGCCTAACTGGATATGCATGATGCGAATGCGTTGTAGACGGCGTACTCGATAATCAAATACCGTACACATACGACGGATTTGTCGATTCAAACCCTGTGTCAAAACAATACTGAAACAATATGGATTTACCCGTTTTACGACGCAGGGTTTGGTCAGGACGCCGAGAACGCGCACACCACTGGCCATGCGATTTAGGAATGCATCGTTAATGGGTCGATCTACCGTGACCAAATATTCTTTCTCATGCGCATTTTCAACGCGCAGGATTTCGTTGACGATATCGCCGTCATTAGTCAGTAGGATCAAGCCTTCCGATTCTTTATCTAGTCGTCCAATTGGAAAAATACGTTCAGGATGACCGACGAACTCGACAATGTTGTCTTTAATATGTGGCTCGCTCGTACAGGTGATGCCTACCGGTTTGTTGAGAGCGATATAAATGCGCGTTTTTTTTACACCGATTGGGTTGCCATCAATACTGACTCTGTCGCCGTCAGCGACTTTGCTTCCTAGTGTCGCGATCGTACCGTTAATCGTGATGCGGCCGGCGTTAATCCATTGATCGGCCTCTCGGCGTGAACAGATCCCCGTTTCGCTGATGTATTTGTTGATTCGCATGCGATAGGGCTAACTTTAGCCGCCCGCTTTTTTTACGGTATAGCCGAGCTTGCTCAGTTCCGTGACAAGGGTATCTCGGTGCTCACCTTGAATTTCTATGGTGCCGTCCTTGCAGGTGCCACCGGTACCACAGCGTTTTTTTAATTGGGTACAGAGTTTGTCTAATTCAGCGGGTGCTAGGCTGAGTCCAGAAATGACGTTGACATGTTTACCGCCACGTCCTTTGGTTTCACGGCTAATCCGTACGATGCCGTCACTTTTAGCGATGGGCTTTTGTTGCTTACAGATACAGTTGATAATTGGTCGGTTGCAAGCAGGACAGAGACGTCCGCTGTCGGTGGTGTACACCAGAGTGCTACCGTTTTTGAAATTTGCTTTGTGCATGACCGATAGTGTGGCAATAACAGCGGCTAAGAACAAATCCGAATCAACGATGGGATAGTCCGATCATGATTGAACCCCGTTTTACGCCTTACATTGCTTCTGAAACACAGTTGCCCGAATTCACCTGGCGCGCTGTGCTGGTGGGTACGGTACTTGGGATGATCTTCGGGGCGTCGTCGCTCTATCTGGTGTTGAAGGTAGGGCTGACTGTCAGTGCATCCATTCCGGTGGCGGTCATCTCTCTGACCTTGTTTCGCTTGCTGTCCCGTTTCGGTGGACGCGATGCCACGATTCTCGAGAATAACATTGCGCAGACAGCCGGTTCGGCTGGTGAATCGATTGCCTTTGGTATAGGGGTTACCATGCCGGCTATCCTGATTTTGGGCTTCGAGTTGGAATTGATGCGCGTATTGTTGGTCGCGGCGATCGGTGCATTGCTCGGTATACTGATGATGATTCCGTTACGTCGTACGTTGATCGTACGCGAACATGGTCGGCTTAAATATCCCGAAGGTACGGCTTGCGCAGAGGTGTTGAAAGCGGGTGCGTCGGTGGAGTCTCAACAAGCGGCCTCGCCAGAGGCTCAAGCACAGGAAGCACGTGGTGTGCTTCAAGGTTTAAGTGCGCAGACTATTTTCACGGGCTTTGGTATCGGTCTAGTTTATAAGATTTGCATGTCAGCGTTTAGGCTGTGGAAAGACGTGCCCGAAAAAGTCTTTGGTGCCCCACTGGCGGGTGGGTCGATTGGTTGTGAGGCATCACCTGAGTTGTTGGGGGTGGGGTACATCATCGGCCCACGTATTGCGGGGGTTATGTGTGCCGGTGGGGTATTGGCTTATCTTGTGCTGATACCGATGATTAAACTGCTGGCCGGTACAGCCACTGGGCTGGTTGCCCCAGGGACAATTCCTATCAGTGAAATGAGTGCCGATGATGTCCGCAGTGCCTACATTTTATACATTGGTGCGGGTGCCGTGGCTGCTGCCGGATTGATCAGTTTGTTTCGTTCCTTGCCGTTGATTATTGGCAGTCTTAAGCGTGGTGTCAGCGGTGGTTCTAAGGGTGAAGTGTCGATTGCAGGCCAGGTGCCGCGTACCGAGCAAGATATCGCGATGAAGTATGTGCTGAGTGGTGCACTGGTCTTGTTGCTGTGGATTATCGCAGCGCCTTCCCTGCACATGAATCTGTTCGGTGCCATTCTGCTGCTGGTTTTCGGCTTTTTATTTGTTACCGTGTCATCGCGGTTAACCGGCGAAATTGGTTCCACATCGAATCCAATTTCCGGCATGACCATTGCAACGTTATTACTGACCTGCCTGATCTTTCTGCTGCTGGGGTGGACCGGTACACATTACTACGTGGCGGCGTTATCAGTGGGTGGCATTGTGTGTGTGGCTGCATCTAATGGCGGTACGACATCACAGGATCTTAAAACGGGCTTTTTACTCGGTGCCACGCCTCGTCTGCAACAGTACGCCATCCTCATCGGCAGTGTGATGTCCGTACTCATCTTAGGACCGATCCTGCTGAAATTAAATGAGACGTCGACGGTCTATGTGCCTGTATCACAGGTTGCGCCGGCTGGCCTGCAAGTGGCGATTAACGATTTAGGAGAGCAGCGCGAAAGCTTGCGCGGTTACCAGGCTGGCAGTGATCTAGCTAGCTACCACATTTGGTACAAGCGCGATGCGCAGGGGGCCCCTGCGGGTAAATATCTGATTAATGATCAGGGGCGGGCGATCTGGTTGGTTGATCCGGGTATCAATGGTCACTATACGACTCGACCCGATGGCACGCAGGTTCGAAAGTTTGATGCACCCAAGGCCACGCTGATGTCTTACATCATTCGTGGCGTGTTAGATCGAGAATTACCTTGGGGCTTGATGCTCTTGGGTGTGATGTTGGCGATTGTGGTGGAAATGTGTGGTGTTAATTCACTGAATTTTGCCGTGGGGGTCTATTTGCCCTTGGTCACGACGGTGCCTATTTTGCTAGGTGGAATACTGCGCTGGTGGACAGATCGTGATCGTCTGCGCATGGCCAAACAGCGGGGTGATGATGCGGCAACGATTGCCGCCAATGCCGATAGGAGTTCAGGAGTCTTGTTGGCCTCAGGCTACATCGCGGGTGGAGCGATTGCAGGGATCTTTATCGCGCTGATGGCAGGTGTGTTTGAGCGCGCTGATGCCAGTATTAGTGCATGGGCGCAGGCCAGTAATCCTTTTTATTCAGGGAACACTGCGAATGCACTGTCTCTGATTCCATTTTTGGGCTTGATACTCATACTGCTTAGGGCAGGTAATGAGCGTACTCGACCTAGCTAAGTATAGTCGTTGTACTACAAATGGAAGGCTGTACGTCAGTCTTAAGTTTGTTAATCGCCACTGTGGCGAGGGAAAAAAGACTGCTGTTAGGTTTAGCCTTCGCCGTTAGCTTGCAATGAAAGAAACAGAACGACGCTAACTAAGAAAACGATTGCTACGATGATCATGATATTGGCCTCTAATGAAACATGTATTTAACTGTCTTGGCAGTTATATTTGCTGCTCAGCAAATTACTGCTTGGGCTGCAATATATTACTGCCTAAGCTGCAATGCAAGCACCTATTTCAAAATTTGCCGAGTACTGAGAGTGATTTAAGCAGGGTTAATGGTTGATCTTTTCATTTAAGTGATTGTTTTAAATAGTTATTATCGGTGTAAGTTAGGAATTGGTACGCTTTGTCAGAATTTGATGAATTTGTGAGTTTCTGCACAAATCTGTACTCAGAGGACGCCCTGAATCATGAGCAAATGCGTAGAAAAATTGAGAAAGACAGAAAATGGCGAGGGTGTATGGATTCTAAGCCGCTAAAAGTGGGGGGGTTCAGTGCTGATGAGCGTGGATAGAGCAAGCCATCATTCCTGACGACAAGGGCAGTGATGGTGTGGATGATGAAATAGAAGAGAGAATGGAAATGGCAATTTGCGTAATTAGTGGACTGAAAAAGATCATAAAAGTTTTGCAAGCAAGTTGAAGGCAATAATTGATCAGTATGAAGAGTATCAGTCACTAAAAGGCTACACGATTGATGGTGAATTAGCCGAACCAAACATAGTGGCTGATGTGTGCGATCAGAAATGCGCGGTCGTGCCAGTATCGTGACTTTGGTATGAGCCTATAAATTGTAAATTCTGATTGACGAGTAAGTTTATAACCGGTTCTTCCAGCGTGTTTATAGAATGCAGTTTATGAAAAAACGAAATTTATTAGTCGTGGTGGGGTGTGTACTGATAGGGGCTTGCAGTGATCGCAATGCATCGACAGATGTTGCACAGCAGCGGTCTTCAGTGTCGACTGTGATAGTCAGTGGTTTGAAGATGGATTATATGGATAAGACAGTCCGTCCTCAGGATGATTTATATCGGTATATCAATGGCAAATGGTTGGATGCTGTTGAGATACCAGCTGATAAAGCTCGGTATGGTTCTTTTTACGAATTAGCCGATAGTTCAGAAGTGCAATTGCGTGACATTGTCGAGTCGCTACAAAAACAAGGAGCTCCGCTTGTCGATAAAGATGCCCTTAAAGTGCGTGATCTTTATGACAGTTTTATGGATGAGGCACATTTAGAGGTTTTGGGCTTTCAGCCCTTGCAGGTTGAGTTTCAGCTCATCGATAAAATTGAATCAAAAACAGCTGTGATTGCCTACATGGCGCAAGTGACGCAGCGTGGTGTTGATATGCCTCTGGTGCTCAGTGTTCATCAGGATAATCGGGATTCAACAATGTATGCGGCAGATCTATATCAATCTGGATTAGGGATGCCTGATCGTGATTACTATCTTAAAGATGGCGAGGGGGCGACATATAAAAAGATTCGTGTGGCGTATCGTAACCACATTGCAAATTTGCTATCCCTGGCGCAGGTTGATCAAACCGAACAAGCAGCTGAACAAATACTTGAATTAGAGACGGCTCTTGCAAAAGCACAGTGGGATAAGGTGACCAATCGTAATCCAATAAAAACTTATAATAAATTTATGTTGGCAGATTTAAATAAAGTTTCGCCTTCTTTTGATTGGTCAACATATATCGAAGCAGTAGGTATTAAAGATAAAGTTAATTATGTATTGATCAGTCAACCCAGTTATGTGGCGGCTTACGCGGGATTAATTAACCAGCAATCTCTGTCGACATGGAAGTTATATATAAAATGGAAATGGCTTTCCGCTTACGCACAATATCTATCCAAGCCATTTGTAGAAGCTAACTTTTCATTTAACGGCACCGTACTGCGTGATATTCCCCAAGACCGTCCAAGATGGAAGCGTGGCTTGGCGTTGATCGAGTCGAGTATCGGTGAAGGTCTAGGAAAACTCTATGTGGAAAAACATTTTCCTATGGAAAGTAAACAACGTATGCAGGATTTGGTAAGTAACCTGCTGAGTGCGTATAGAGAGTCCATCGATACGCTGGATTGGATGAGCGATGCCACTAAGCGAGCGGCCAAGGAAAAGCTAAGTAAATTCACTGTTAAAATTGGTTATCCCGATCATTGGCGAGATTATTCGAAGTTGCAGATTAAAGCGGATGATCTAGTTGGTAATGTCATGCGTGCTCAGCAATTTGAGTATCAGCGAAATATCGATAAATTAGGCAAGCCCATTGATCGCAAGGAATGGGGTATGACTCCTCAGACAGTTAACGCTTATTATAATCCTGAATTGAATGAGATTGTTTTTCCTGCTGCTATCTTGCAACCACCATTTTTCAATGTATTGGCGGATGATGCGGTGAATTACGGGGGAATAGGTGCCGTCATTGGTCACGAGATCTCTCATGGATTCGATGATCAGGGTAGCCAGTATGATGGTGATGGCAATTTGCGTGATTGGTGGACTAAAGAAGACCATGTCAAATTTGCGAGTAAAACCAAGGCGTTGATCAAACAGTATGCTGCATATGAGCCTGTGAAGGGGTATCACATCAATGGCGAACTGACTTTGGGTGAAAATATTGCGGATAATTCAGGTCTTGCGATTGCATATAAGGCTTATCAGCTATCGTTAAATGGTAAATCTGCATTGATGTTGGATGATATGACCGGTGATCAGCGTTTCTACGCAGGGTGGTCACAAGTATGGCGCAGTAAATCACGTGAGAAGGAAACCATTCGTCTGTTAACTATGGACCCTCATTCGCCGGCGTTTTATCGTGCGTGGGGTGCAACAGTGAACCAAAGTTCTTTCTACACGTCGTTTGCTGTGAAGGCGACAGACAGGATGTATATTGCGCCGGAGCAACGAGTCAGCATCTGGTGAGCGATCAGGGTGGTCGCTGGGTAGAGTGGATTATTGCCTCGGCATTGCTGAATAAAACTTGTGTTGTATCCGTCACGCAGGATTAACTCATGCGGTTAAGACCGTTGAACGCGGCTCGGCGATAGGCTTCTGCCATCGTTGGGTAGTTGAAAGTGGTACGTGTGAAGTAGCGTATATCATTGATGGCATCATTGGCCATAACGGTTTGTCCAATGTGGACAATTTCAGAAGAGCCATCGCCAAAACAATGCACGCCAAGAATTTTCATCGTTTGTGTATGAAAGATTATCTTGAGCATGCCGACGGATTCACCCGTCATCTGTGCTCGAGCTAAGTGTTTGAAGGAGCAGTGCCCAACCTCATAAGGGATTTTTTCAGCTTGAAGTTCTGCTTCGGTTTTCCCGATCGAAGAAATTTCAGGTAAGGTGTAAATCCCGCTAGGTACCATGGCCAGGGAATGAGGTTCCATGCTGGGTGTGAGGATATGCTGTACGGCGTGTGCACCTTGTACATAAGCGGCACTGGCCAATGCAGGCGGTCCGGTTACATCTCCTACGGCATAAATATTGGGCACATAGGTTTGATAATGACTATTAACTGCGAGCTGTCCTCTGGCGTTTGGCTGGATAGCTATGGATTCCAGTCCCATATCTTGGGTATTGCCTGTCCTACCATTGGCCCACAGCAAAATATCGGATTTAATGCGGCGACCTGACTGTAGTTCAAGCACAACGTCATGACTTCGAGCGGTAACGCCCGACAATTGTTCATTATGGCGAATGACGCAGCCTTGTTCACGAAGATGATATGACAGTGCCTCGGCAATTTCTTCATCCATAAACGACAGTAGGCGGTCGTGGGTATTGACCAGTGTGACTTTGGTGCCGAGGTTAATGAATATACTCGCGTACTCGCATCCTATGACTCCGGCGCCATAAATAGTGACTGAAAAGGGGTGATCCCGATAGCGTAATACGGTGTCGCTATCGACTATGCGTGGATGGGTAAAATCCAGTTCTGGCGGGTGATAAGGTCGTGAACCGGTTGCGATCACAAATTGCTTCGCGCGCAGTTGTATGGGTGGTTTATTCGATTGATGCACCTCAATGGTGTGTGCATCCAAAAATCGTGCGCTACCTTTGAACACCGGTACTCGATTGCGATCATAGAACCGCTGTCGTTCAGTGACCTGTGTTTCGATAACGCGTGCGGCATTGGCAAGAATTTGCGGAAAGGTCAGATTCACGGCGCTACGTGCGTCCCGCAATAGTGGGTTTTGACGTACTTCGTGCAGCGTTTTAACGGCATGACGTAAGGCTTTGCTGGGTATCGTGCCCCAGTGAGTGCATCCACCGCCAACTTCAAGATGGCGTTCGATCATGGCAACTTTCAAATGATGTTTGGCTGCATTCATCGCGGCGCCTTCGCCACCAGCACCGCTGCCAATGACAATTACATCAAAGAATGTTTCAGTATTCATGTCCCTGCATTAAGTTGATGAGGGGGGTGTTGAAGAGGTACTTTGCACGTGTTCACGGCGAATTACGCGAACAACGTGCAAGATGAATGCCGAAATGACGCTGAGTAATGTCACCATCAGCACTGCCAGCCAAGGATGGAAGCGATATGCTTCAATGACGCCCCAGATGACGCCTATGGGAGTGGTGGATAGCAGCAGCGGTTTGGCTATTCGCAATGTTTCTCTCAAGTAATTTTCCCTTACGTTGCAAGGGTTGCCTGCGGGGCAAGAGACGACAGAAATCGCAGTGACTGATCCTTGCCTTTGGGTCAGTCACGTTTTGCGGTCATGTCAGCTGTGGGTTTTTTCGGGGAGCATGCGGGTCAACACGTCATCTTTCTCGATGTAGTGATGGTACAGCCCGGCTAAGGCATGCACTGCGATCACAACCCAGAAAATGTAAGGTCCGGCAATGCGATAGTGGAAGCTGTCAAACCCCACTTCGA
Organism: Pseudomonadota bacterium; assembly: GCA_947454465.1. Lineage (GTDB taxonomy): Bacteria > Pseudomonadota > Gammaproteobacteria > Steroidobacterales > Steroidobacteraceae > CAILZL01. The sequence goes on along the minus strand of CANGJP010000003.1, from coordinate 34,548 downwards.
ACTGTTCATAGGGCATGTTAAACAGACTCATGATCCAAAGGCCGATACCGGTATCTTTGAAGGGGGCCACTTTGAATAGCACATAGTCGACACCATTGCTGTTGCCGATGTAGCCAGATAATGGCATGGCGAGCAGTAAAAAATACAGCAGGAAGTGACTGATGTGTGAGGCGCCTACCTGCCATTTCGGCATGCTTGCGGGTAGCGCGGGGCTAGGGTTGGTGAAGCGCCAGATCAGTCGTAATACGACAAAGATCAATACACTAAATCCGATCCCCTTGTGATAGCGAAGGAATAGGCCACGCATCGGACCTTTGCCGTCATACACCCACTCCAGATACAAAATGCTGAAATACGAGGCGAGAATCCAGAGTGCAGTCAGCCAGTGCAACCACTTTGCAACGCTGCCATAGCTATTGTGTGTATTTTTGATCATGGTCCGTCCTAGTGAATAACGGTTGAGAGGAGTGCAAGTTTAATACTAATGAGGCTGAGTGCGTTCAAGCAAGGGTATCGGGTCATGCTATCAAGAAAATACTTCGTCTATCAGAGGTATAGGGAATTTGTCTTTACCAGGGCGAGCTGTGCCGCTCAGTCATCCGTATCAAGCTTGATTTTCACTGTGTGTTTATCCCGTATCGGCAGATGTGGGTTAATGAATAAGTCTGGTTGCTGTGTAGCCGACATGCACACGCGAGGATTAAGCGGGGGGTGTTTCGTTTGGCTTTGTTCGCCAACAGGATCGTGATGACGCTAGTTAACTTTTTAGTTTGTAATTTGCGTGGTCCAACAATAAGAAGATTGGATGCGGGCGTCTAGGACACGAGAAATCATGCTCGTGTCCTAGTGGGTTATGGATCAGTCTTCGATTAAGAAGCTGCGCAGTTGCTCGCTGCGCGAAGGATGCCGCAGTTTGCGCAAAGCCTTGGCTTCAATCTGACGAATGCGCTCACGCGTTACATCAAATTGCTTGCCGACTTCTTCCAGCGTGTGATCGGTGTTCATGTCGATGCCGAACCGCATGCGCAGTACTTTCGCTTCGCGAGGAGTCAGACCTGCCAGAACGGAGTGCGTGGTTTCGCGCAGTGATTCCATGGTGGCAGAGTCAATGGGTGAATCCACGGCAGTGTCTTCAATGAAATCGCCCAAGTGTGAATCTTCATCGTCACCAATGGGGGTTTCCATGGAGATGGGTTCTTTGGCGATTTTAAGTACCTTGCGTACCTTATCTTCCGGCATTTCCATTCGCACGGCGAGTTCGTCAGGCGTGGGTTCGCGACCCATCTCCTGCAGCATCTGTCGCGAAATGCGATTGAGCTTATTGATGGTTTCGATCATGTGCACTGGAATTCGAATGGTACGCGCCTGATCAGCAATCGAGCGCGTGATAGCTTGACGAATCCACCATGTGGCATACGTGGAGAATTTGTAACCACGACGGTATTCAAATTTATCTACGGCTTTCATCAAGCCGATATTGCCTTCTTGGATGAGGTCGAGGAACTGTAAGCCACGGTTGGTGTATTTCTTGGCAATGGAGATCACTAGACGTAGGTTGGCTTCCACCATCTCTTTCTTAGCGCGTCGCGCTTTCGCTTCGCCCACGGCGATTTCGCGATTGATTTCTTTGGTCATCGCAATGCTGAGCAGAGTGACGCCTTCAAGTTCGATGAGCTTCTTCTGTTGGTTTTCAATCTCTTCGCGATTCTTGGCCAGTGCGGCGGAGTGCTTGCGTTTGGCACGAATGTGTTTATCAAGCCAAGTAAGATTGGTTTCATTACTTGGGAACGAGGAAATGAAGTCTTTACGTGGCATGCCGGCATCGCGCACACACAGCAGCATGACTTTTTTCTCGATGTTGCGAATCTGATTCAGTGAATCACGAATCTGTTCGATTAACAGGTCAAACATTTTAGGTGCCAGCTTCAGTTCCATGAAGGCTTCAGAAAGCTTTTGACGTTGTTTGGCAACCTTGGGGTCGGTGGCCCCCTTTTCAGCAAGGCTCTTTTGTACCTGCACGAATAGCTTGCCGATATCTACAAAGCGTTTTGCTGCTTCTTCAGGATCGGGGCCGGTATCTACGGCCTCTTCCTCTTCGTCGGCGGGTGCTTCATCGTCCAGTTCAGCTTCGTCTTCTTGTGCCTTGGCCGCTTCAATCAGTTTCGGATTGATCGGAGAGGCGATTTCATCGGGGGCATTGGGATCGATAAAGCCGACGATGATATCCACGAGCCGAACTGTTTGAGTGGCGACGCCAGCATATTGGTTTAGTAGCATGGAATACGTGGGTGGGTACATCGAGAGCGCGGTCTTGACTGCGGTCAGACCTTCTTCAATGCGCTTGGCAATACGGATTTCACCTTCGCGAGTTAGCAATTCGACGGTGCCCATCTCGCGCATATACATGCGAACGGGGTCGGTGGTGCGGCCGAATTCAGCATCTACGGTTGCTAGAGCGGCGGCGGCTTCTTCAGCTGCTTCTTCATCGGCAACTACGGGTTCGCTGAGCAGTAGAGATTCAGCATCGGGCGCTTTCTCGTGCACCGCGATGCCCATGTCGTTGATCATGTTGACGATATCTTCGATCTGCTCTGGATCGACGATTTCGCTCGGCAAGTGATCGTTCACTTCAGCGTAGGTCAGGAAGCCCTGTTCTTTGCCGCGAGCGATCAGCAGCTTCAATAAGGATTGACGCTCATCCACAACGGCCGGTGCAGGTTGGATTGTCTCTTTCTTTTCTTTCTTGGCGGGGGTCTTGCTCAAGGTAGGAATCCTCACGGATTTGTGCACGGCTGCGCAGGGGTAAAATGACCGCGCATTCTACTCAGAGCGACCGACGATAGCTAGGTTCAATGTGGCTCAAGATGGTGGACTGAGTTGGGCGGTGAATTAAGAGTGCAGTTGCGCGTCAAAGGCGCACATTATGTGAAATTAAGGGAGGGCCCTCAGTGCCCAGCTTGACGTTTAATCAGTTCGCGGAGTTCTTGTTTGTCCTCATTGGTCAGGGTTCCAAGGTGGAAGTGGCGCATTAATTCATCAAATTTTTCTTTAGGAAAGCGATCGGCAAGTAGGCGCTCACTGGCTTTAGTGACTTCATCTATGGCAATTTCTAAACTGCTTGCAGGTGGAGCTTTTAAGAAAAGCTTATCAATGTAGTGAAAGTCTGGCCGTTGTCGCCAGCGCTCCAAAAGGGCGGCAGCCGGTAAGTCTGGTTGTGCCTGCAGCTCACTGGCTACTTGCACCAGTAGTGTGATACCGGGCTTGTCCACGGCGCTCAGTTCGCTGAGCCGATTCAGGGCCTTCGCAGCGGCGGGGTAGTGCAGCAGGTTCTGAATAATCTGCCGTACGAGGCTGCCACGGCCGGTACTCTCGAGTGGCGTGCTGCTCGGGCTGAGAGTGCGACTGGATGATTGTTCGGCGACAATGGGGATCAACTGTCGTAGCCGATCAACAGAGATTCCTAAAGCAGCTGCGAGGGGCTGGTACAGCAGGATGCGATAACTGTCATTGTTGATCATGGTGAGTAAACGCTTGGCTTCAGCCGTGAACTGGTCGCGACCTTCTGCATGGCTCAGATCAAAGCGAGTCGAGAGTTCATCAATAAGGTATTCGGACAGAGGCGTGGCCTGGCTGATACGCAGTTCGAAGGCTTCACGGCCTTCTTTTCTTACCAGTGAGTCCGGATCGTGCTCGGTGGGAAGTATGAGAAAACGGATCAAGTGACCTTCCCCGATCACCGGTAAGGCGACTTCCATCGCTTTCCAGGCCGCAGCTCGCCCAGCGCGATCCCCATCAAAGCAGAAAACCACCGTATTGCACACGCGAAGCAGTCGCTTTAAATGCTCTGGTGTGGTGGCGGTACCTAGTGTGGCCACCGCATAGGTAATACCTGCTTGATGCAGGCTGACCACATCCATATAGCCCTCCACCACCATGAGTTGTTTCAGTTGCCGCGTGGCTTGGCGTGCTTCATACAATCCATAGAGCTCACGCCCTTTGTGGAATAGTTCCGTTTCTGGCGAGTTAAGGTATTTGGGCTCACCCTGATCAATAATGCGTCCACCAAAGCCAATGGTACGGCCGCGCGAATCACGGATTGGAAACATGACGCGATGTCTAAAGCGATCATAAAATCCATTTTTACTGTCACGCTCAATTAGCAGTCCGGTTTGTGTTAGACCTTGTAATGCCGAGTCGCTCTGACCGAGTTGCTTGATGAGCCCGTCCCATGCATCCGGTGCGTAGCCAATACCGAAGCGTGCTGCGGTCTCCCCCGTCAATCCGCGCTTTTTGAGATAGTCGATTGCGGCGGGCTGGTTGCGCAGTTGCTGGCGAAAAAAATCACCCGCCTGCTCTAGAAGAGTGTAGTGATCTTGGCTGGGCTTGTGCGGTGCAGGGGTGTTGCTTGCTTCGCGGGGTACGTCGAGTCCGGCGCGCGCGGCCAATTCGTCCACCGCCTCGATGAAGCTCAGATGGTCATGATCCATTAAAAACCCTAATGCCGTGCCGTGTGCGCCACAGCCAAAGCAGTGATAAAACTGTTTTTCTGGCACCACATTGAACGATGGGGTTTTTTCATTATGGAAGGGGCAGCAGGCCTTGTATTCCTTACCCGCCTTGCGCAAAGGCAAACGGGTGCCGATCACCTCAACGATGTCGATGCGACTGATCAGCTGATCAATGAAGTATTGTGGAATGCGTCCGGACACGGGGATTGGCAGTGGGGCAAAAGTTAGATGTGCACAGTAGCAGTAGCGCCAGACCAACTACAACACTGAATTGAGTTTAAGTATTTTATGTTTGCGGTTTTATCTGGCTGGTTTGTTGACTCGAATTAAGACGAAGCGGGGTAGTGGACGCCCAAGGGTCAGTTGGTGGTCCAAAAGGGGTTGTGTCGCTGGTGTTCGTCAATTAGCTTGTTTATTCTCTACCGAAGGAGAAATGAGTCTTAGGAATTGAGTATGAAGTGGAGTGTTGCTAGCCTGTTTCATTTTTCCTATCTAAGTCGCGGGATATTTTAAAAATAAAACACCATGCAAATTACAAAAAATAATGAAGGGTTTTATGTGGTGGATGCCCAAGAGGTTGCCGCAACGGGGATACGAGAAGATGATGTTAGATTGTTAAGGCATCATTTTAATTGTTGTGGATGTTTGATAGTCGAGAATTTATTCACAACTGAATATATTGATCTGTTGAAATTAGCATTCGATAAAAAAATTGAACAGCTCACGGAAGGTGATTTCAATAAAAATAATTATGTCGTAGGTGATAAACGATTTCACATTACCATGAGCTTAGAATCGCCGTTTGATGATCCGAATTTATATGGACATCCGCTGCTCATTCTGTTGATGAAGATGCTATTGGGACCTGAGGTTGCGTTGGATAGTTACGTCGCTGTTCAGTCCTTGGTGGGATCGGCTAATCAGGGCTTGCATCGAGATATGGAAGCGCTGTTTGAAGATAACCTTACTGTTAGTGGGCAATTGCCTCCGTATGCAATTACAGTAATTCTGCCTTTGGTGGATGTGGATCAGTCCTGTGGTACGGTTTTATGGTCTGAATCACATCATAACTTTGGCTACAGCCCTGTTGAGCATCCTGGGATTTGTCCGGTGGTGAGGCGTGGATCTGTTTATCTGTGGGACTATCGATTGTTACATTTAGGTTTGGCTAATCACAGTCAACGAGATCGGCCAATTATAAGTTTGGTGTATTCCAAGCCTTGGTTTATGGATGCACGAAATTTTGGAAAGGAGCCGCCTATTTATATGACCCAGTCTCAATATGAAAAAATTCCTGCTGTGCTCAAATCGCTGTTCGTTAAATTGCGTTGGACTCTGCAAAGCCACTGAAAAGTAATGTCCTGCTACGTGATTCAGTTTGGCTGATTTTTTAGGCGAGTTTTTCAGTGGATATTTCGTGGTGCGCGTTGCCGGTCTTGATAAACTGATTGATGTTATCAATCGTGGTGGTGGCAATAGCAAGTAAGGCTTCGCGCGTGAAGAATGCCTGATGGCCGGTGATCAATACATTCGGAAAGGTGAGTAGACGTGCGAACACGTCATCTTGTAATACCTGTTCAGAGAGGTTTTCGAAAAATAAGTCACCTTCTTCTTCATACACATCCAATCCTAATGCGCCGATGCGACCTGTCTTGAGTGCGGTTACCGCGGCATGTGTATCAATAACTGCGCCCCGGCTGGTATTGATCAACATAACACCGGGCTGCATTTTTTCAAATGCAGCTGCATTGATCATGTGCCGCGTTTCGGGTGTCAGCGGGCAATGCAGGCTAATGATCTGCGATTGAGCATACAGTGTATCTAGGGGTACGTAATGGACGCCTAACTCCAAGCAGGCTGGACTTTGAATTGGATCATAGGCCAGCAGCTTGCAGTCGAAACCATACAGAATATGCGCAAGGCGGGTGCCGATTTTTCCCGTACCGATAATACCAACGGTGCGGTGTTGCATATCGAAGCCAAGCAATCCTTCGAGGGAAAAGTTGGCTTCACGTACGCGCAGATAAGCACGATGGATGTGCCGATTTAGCGTCAACATGAGTGCCACGCTGTGTTCAGCTACGGCAGCGGGTGAGTAATTGGGTACGCGTGCAATGTGGATGCCCAGTCGATTTGCAGCTGACAAATCGACATTATTAAATCCAGCACACCGTAGCGTGACTAAGCGAACGCCTTGTTGGTGCAGTAGGGTAAGCACCTCGGCATTGAGTTGATCATTAACAAAGGCACATACGACATCACTTCCGGCGGCCAGCATGGCGCTCTGAACGGTCAGGGTCGTTTCGTGGAATGTCAATCGATGGGGGGCGCCCGCCGCATTATTGGCGTCTAATAAAAACTGGCGATCGTAGGCCTTGGTGCTAAAAACAGTGATATTCACGACGTCCCCGCTTTGTTGGAGAGTCTAAGTCACTGCGTGCATTTTTCATGTAAGGGTGATTACGGATCTGGATACCCCGAGTGCGCACAGTCGTGGTAACGTTGGCTCAGTAGAGTAATTACCATAGCGGTGGGCTTGGCCACAAATTATTAGGAGAGCTGACTCATGATTAACCGCAGAAACGTGATCACGGCCGGTGTTGCTGCTGTCACTACACAGTTATTCGGTTGCAGTAGTTTAGGTAGTGCAGGGTGGGTGACGTTGGTAGATGGTGCGCACATGAGTAACTTTGATGGTTGGACTCCGGTTGGTAAGGGTAACTGGACATTGGTGGATGGCACCTTGCAGGGTAAGGGTGGTGAGATGGGCTTTCTGGTCAGCAAGGACAGCTACACCGACTTCGAGCTGCGTGCTGAATTCTGGGCTGATGAGGAGTGCAACAGTGGGCTGTTCCTGCGTTGTCAGGATCGTAGCAATGTCGGTGCAACCAATGCCTACGAAGTCAATGTCTATGATAAGCGCAGCGACCCTACTTATGGTACGGGCGCCATTGTAGGTGTCGCTAAGGTTGCACAACCCATGCCTAAGGCCGCTAATCGATGGAATGTCTTTGAGGTTATTGCACGCGGTGATCAATTGGTGGTGGTGCTTAATGGCCAACAGACTGTTGATGTGCGTGATAATAAATTTAAGAGTGGTCCCTTAGCATTGCAATCAGCTGGCGGTACGGTTCGCTTTAAGTCAGTGAAAATCAAATCGATCTAGTGAATTTTTCAAATAAAAAAGCGCAGTGATCGTCATGGATTGATTCCAGTGGAGTGCTACTAGTGAGCTAATGCTGCGTTTTATAAGCATTGAGATAAGCTTGCTTTAATTTAAGGCTATCTTTGGATGCTGCTGATCCGAGCAGGGCTGGCGTAATCGGTGTTCGTCGCTTGGGGGGGGGTAAGCGGCCTTTAGAGCTGTTTTTCCGCTGTGAATTCGCGCACAGAATCTTACAAATAACATAATTATCGGTTGTTCATACATAACATAGCTACGATAAAACATAAGTGTTGAATCAATGCATCCATTGCATTGTTATTTGAGAATTGGGTCCATACGATGCAGCCATCCGATCCGAAACACCTGCAACTAATGAGGTCTCAATCATGGCAATTCGTCTTAATTTCACTGTGAAAAGTTTGGCAACTGGAACAACAGTCACTACAGGCACCACGTTAAATCAAGCGGTGCTTGGGACTGACAGTGCTGATGTGATTACTACCGGTGCAGGTAATGACCGCATTTGGGCTGGGGGCGGTAATGACTATGTGGATGCTGGTGATGGTAATGATTGGGTTGACGCGGGATCTGGCAATGACATCGTTCATGGTGGCAATGGTAATGACACGATCTACGGCGGTACGGGTAGCGATAGATTGTTTGGAGATGACGGTAACGATTGGCTTGATGGTGGTGCGGATAATGACACTATCTATGGTGGTACAGGTAATGATTGGCTTTTCGGTGGTACGGGTGATGACGTATTAGATGGGGGTACCGGGAATGATCAATTGTTGGGCGGCACTGGGGGAGATTGGATTAAGGGTGGTGACGGTGCTGATACCTTACGTGGTGAAGCAGGTATTGATTTTCTCGAAGGTGGAAATGATAACGATTGGATGGATGGTGGGGCTGACGACGATACCCTGATCGGCGGAAGAGGTAATGACACGATCTACGGCGGTGGTGGTGATGATTGGCTTGTCGGCGGCATGGTAGACGATTTCGGCAATCTCCAAGCGGACGGTCAGCGGGATTATTTCACCTGGGCATATAGTGAGGCGCGTGCACTCTCAAAGACATTTTTTACAGAGCAAGGTAATGATGTCATCTGGGATTTTGAAAAAGGCACCAGTGTAAACAGTAGCGTTGACCTCCTTGATTTTCGTTCGCTGACTGCACGATTTGATAGTACAGAGGAAGCCTCGTTCTACAAGTTTATTGATGATCACCAAGCGGGAACATGGACGTCTGGTAAAGATATTTCAATTAAATTGTCGAATGGAACTGATGGGGCTTTGATTGAATTTTTTCAGACAAGCAATGCATTGAATAAATCATCAATCACTCTTGTTGGCATGAACGTATCACAGCTGAATTCATCAATGCTATGTAAGCCAGCATGGAAGTTGGTTTTTGGTGGAGCGGGTGATGATACTAATGGCGGTTCAGGTGGAGGCTCCGGTGGATCACCCTCAAACATAGCAATTGTATATTACGGTGGAGATGGTAACGACACCCTTTATGGTGGTAATGCAGGCGACCGTCTGTATGGTGAAAAAGGCGATGATAAGTTATACGGTTTAGGCGGCGATGATGCGCTATACGGTTGTGATGGAAATGATTTGATTGATGGTGGTGCGGGTAACGACTCACTGTTTGGTGGTACAGGTAACGATATAATTTATGGCGATATCGGTAATGACGCTATTTGGGGCGAAAGTGGTGATGATGTTGTCAACGCAGGTGCCGGTAACGATACCGTATGGGCTGGGGTTGGTAATGATACTGTTGATGGCGGTGCAAATAATGATGTTCTCTATGGTGAGGCAGGGACCGATGTACTCCGCGGCGGAGATGGTAACGATATCCTTGATGGTGGACAGGGAAATGACACCCTAACCGGCGGCGCAGGCAGCGATATCTTCTTGTTCCGTGGTGATTTTAAAGTGGACTGGACCAAGGGTACTGCGATGCTGGATTTGGGTTCAAATGGTTCGCAGGCTGGACATGACACGATTACGGATTTTGAACGTGGTGTTGATAAGATTCGCTTTGCCATTTCAGGCTCAAGTGATGATAAGTCTATCTTTACAAAATCTCTTATGCCTCGTCTAAGCGCCATTGATGTTCCTACTCAGGACTTTAAATTTGCCGATACTCCTTCTGCCAATGTTTGGGATTACATTCTGACGCAGAATGGTAATAAGCTGATTATCGGTGAAATTGGGGCAATCAATGACGCGAATGGGTTGCCTTTGGTGACCGGTGATAAGTCATGGTCGATTACCCTAGATAATGTGTTCGATTCAAATTTTGACTTGGCTAAGCTGAAGGGTAGCCTTGGAACTGTATTCGAAGTAGTTTAAGAGTTCATGGTTAATCCGGTCGGGTCTTATGGCCCGACCGGTTTTTTTTATGGTGCACATCTATAGCCTACCGCCTGTTCTTGTAGCGGATATGTGAACTGTTCGACGTTACTAGCCCTTTATTAGGTTAGATTCAGTCCGATATCTCCATTGTGATCTAGGCATCCTGCATGCGGCATGCCGTTGGTTTATGCGCATTGATAACGGCTGCTAACCTTTCCATTGAAAGCGATTTAGTGATGTGAATGCCGTTGCATTGAGGTACACATTTTGAAGGCGATATTTCAGCGGTACCGTACCGAATTACTGTACGCGGCCCTATTTAGTTTTGTATCGAATCTATTTGTGTTGGCCTCGCCGCTTTTTATGTTGCAGGTGTACGATCGCGTGCTGCCTAGTCATAGTTTGCCAACACTAGCTGTACTTATGATGATTACAGTATTGCTGCTAATGGCAATGTCAATGCTAGACACACTGCGTGGAAGGTTGATGTCGTCTATCGCGCGGCGCCTTGACAGTGATCTTGGAGAGCCGCTAGCCAAAGCATTACTTGACCAATCAAGACTTGGTCCGGCGCCTACTCAACAAGCCAGCTTGCGTGATTTGGGCACCGTTACTCAGTTTGTTTCGAGTCCTGGGCTCCAGGCTTTTTTTGATGCTCCATGGTTGCCCATGTTCATGCTTATTATTTTTATGATGCACTGGATCATGGGGTGTGTGGCGCTAATGGGGGCTGCACTCTTATTTGGTATGGCATTACTGAATGAGCATATGACTCGCAAAGGAATTGAGATGGCCAGTGGGGCAACCAGTTACGCACATCGTCATATCGAAGCGTTATCGCGTGTAGCAGAAGTGCTTTCAGCTTTAGGCATGACTGACCGTGCGGTCGCGAGATGGCGTGGGTTATCAGATCACGCTCTAGAGGCGCAGCGTAGAGCAGCCTGGATTGGTGGAGTATTCAGTGGTACATCAAAGTTTTTTCGTTATGCGCTGCAGTCATCTATGCTTGGCTTAGGTGCATGGTTAGTGATTGTTGAGCATGTCACGCCAGGAATTATGATTGCAGCAACTATTTTGCTTGGACGTGCACTAGCGCCAGTAGATTTGGCTGTGGGGAGCTGGCGCAACTTTATTGAAGCGCGAGTTGCCTTTCGTCGGATTGCTTATACCTTGTCTAATGTACCAACCCCACGTGCAGTGACTGAATTACCCGCGCCAACAGGCATATTAGAAGTAGAAAACTTAAGAGTACGCCTTGGTGAAGAGTCGCGAGATATTTTGAGTGGAATTTCTTTCAAGCTGTCACCCGGTGAATGTCTTGGTATTGTTGGGCCTAGCGGAGCTGGAAAAAGTACGCTCATACGTGCCCTAGCGGGTGTGGTTCGACCAGCCTCTGGGCGTATACGATTGGATGGAGCCGAACTTGATGCGTGGCCATTGGCACAGCGAGCGATGCATTTTGGTTATCTGCCACAGGGTGTTCAATTGGTCCCAGGTACCATTGCCCAAAATATTGGCCGTTTGGTAGTAGATGCTGATGCTGCAATCATCACCGCAGCGCGACGTGCATTTTGCCATGACATGATTGTCGGATTACCCGGCGCTTATGATACCGATGTTGGTGAAGCAGGAGAGCGACTTGCTCCGGGTCAGCGGCAGCGCATTGCGTTGGCACGAGCCCTTTTTGGTCAGCCCAGCCTTGTAGTTCTTGATGAGCCTAACGCCAGTCTGGATGGTGATGGCGAGCAAGCACTTTTAGCTTCATTAAAAGCGATGCGTAAGGCGGGTGTTACGGTAGTGATTGCAGGGCATAAACCAAGTTTGATGATGCATTGCGATCGTTTGCTGGTATTGAATAACGGTGGTGTGGAAATGATTGGGCCTAGCTCAGAGATTCTAGGGCTGGTTACAGGACCTTCTCCAGTGAAATCAAAGCCAGGATTTGAATCCGGTGGTATTCGCGAGACTTCAAATGGCTAACCAGGTATCAACGTATTCACCTATTTCCCTTGATACACAGCATTGTATCAATTGGGGTCTCGGAATTATTGTAGTAAGCCTAGTTTCATTTGTGTTGTGGACGGCGTTATCTCCGTTATCTGCTGCTGTAATTGCAGTGGGGTATGTTAAATCTGACAGCAATCGTAAGTCAGTACAGCACTTAGAAGGGGGTATTGTTCGTCGGATTCTGGTACGGGACGGAGATGTTGTTAAAGAAGGGCAGGTGCTAGTGGAGCTGGCTAGCACTGAAATCACTGCGACAGCAAGTGTGTATGGAAGTCAGTTGGATGCTCGTCAAGCTCGTGCAGCTCGGTTGCGTGCTGAACGTGATGATATAGCTCATATTAGTTTTCCTGACTCGTTGAGTAAGCGTGAACATATGCCGGAGGTTAAGGCGCTTCTCGATTCAGAACGACGTGCTTTTGATTCAGGCAAGCTTTTGCTGACTAACCTTAATAGCCTACTGACCGAGCAGATGGGGCAGATTGATGAACAAGTTGCAGCGCTACAAAAGCAAATAGAGGCAAAGCAGCGTGCTGCAGATTATATGCAAGAGGAGTTAGTGGCCAACCGTAATTTGCATGAGAAGGGATTTATCAGTCGTCCACAATTGCTTTCATTAGAGCGGGATTTAGAAAACTATCGTGCCAGTATTAGTGAATTCACGGCAGAATCGCATGCAGCCAGTCAACGACGCATCGATTTAAATCTTAGGTTACAAAATGCTATTGCAGAGCGGCGCCAGCGTGCGGCACTTGAGTTATCAACTGTAGAAGCCGAGATTGATGATCTTATTGGTCGAACGATTGCATCAAGTGATGCTGTTTCACGTTTACAGATACGTGCGCCAATATCTGGCACGGTTGTGGATCTTAAACTGTTTACAATCGGAGGAGTGGTGGCGCCTGGGCAGCCGGTAATGGATATTTTACCGGCCGAAGATGCGTTGGTTGTTGAAGCCATGGCTGATGTAAGGTACGGAGATGACTTACAGGATGGATTGCCCGTTGATGTACATTTTAGTGGGTTGCCTGCACGTGATGCTGAACCTATCTCTGGTAAGGTGACCTATGTTTCTGCAGACAGGGTGGTAGATCCCCGTTCTGGTGAACCCCACTTTGTGTTGCGTGCGAGTATTGAAAAAAGTGAGCTGGATAAGTTGGCGGTGCCGGTGAAGCCGGGTATGCCAGTCGAAGTTTTTGTCCAGCTTGGTGCGCGATCTGCTTTGGATTATATGTTATCTCCGCTGACTCACAGCTTACGCCGTGCCATGCGTGAGCCTTGACTAAATCGATGGGGTGCTATCCCATGCGTACTGCGACTGGGGGTAAGGCATCAATCAAGTCAGTCATGCGTTTACGCATGGTTGAATCTGGCAGCCGCCCTATGCCCCCGCCGAGATTGTCCAGCATGTTCTTAACTTGACTGGTGGAGGGCGTCACCACCGTGACTGCCGGATGGCTGATTACGTATTTGATGAAAAATTGTGCCCAGGTTTTCGCATCGAATTCACTCGCCCAATCGGGCAAAGGACGGTCTGCAACGCGTTTAAACAGGCTGGTTCGGCCGAAGGGTAGATAAGCCAAGACAGCAATTTTGCGTTCCATTGCCAGTGGTAGCAGTTTGTCTTCCACATCCCGATTATCAATGGCGTAATCTAGCCCTACAAAATCAATCGGCTCATTCCGTATGGCTTGTTCAATCAGTCGATATTGATTGGTTGACGTGGTCGTTAGTCCAATGTACTTGATACGCCCCTTCGCCTTCAGTTCTTTGAGAATGGGTAATTGTGTCGCAACATCACCCATGTTATGAACTTGTATTAAATCGATTTTGTCCACACCAAAATAGTTAAAGGACTGTTCAATTTGTGCCCGGGCAGCACCGGGATCGGCCGCGCCGCTACGGCCTGCGACATTGACTTTAGTGGCCCAGAACAGCCGTTTGTGGATGCCTAGTTCTCGTGCGATTCGACCGGCTACTTCTTCAGAGGCTCCGTAACCAGGCGCGGTGTCGAATAGTCGGCCACCATTATCGATCAGCGTTTTCATAACGCCTTTGAGATTGTCTAGGTCTTCAGACTTTGCTGTTTGTGCGAAGGTAGCTGAACTGCCAAGTCCAATGACGGGAATTCTTTCTCCCGTCGAAGGTATGATGCGTTCGCCCACAGCCTGCTGTGCAGCCAAAAGAAGTTGAGGATCAAGCGCTAAAGAGGCACCTGCGCTTAGGGTAAGGCCTAGGCAGTGACGGCGACTGATCATGGGGGGGGCTCCAAGTACAAAAGTGAAGTATCAATGGATACTAGGTGCCTGCTCTTTAAGCGGTCAATCCGCTGCGAGTAAAAAATTGTCAGTTTTGTAGAGGGTTAGTGGATGTAGAGGCGTTCGAATTACAGCTTCGATAGATTAATCGGTGTGGATACGGATGTTGTATTGCTGGCATTCAGCCCAAGCTGTGTTTATTCTCTGCATGCTCATCAGGTCGATGATGTCATCATGCCTTTCATGATGTCGGGCATACATCTTTGTTAATGATTAATCAGGTTATTGCCTAAATTAGGATGTGAGGTCAGCTTGAAGAATTCTTTAATCGCCAGCTTGTTGGTTTTATTGATGTTGGGGGGTTGTAGTAAACCGCCACAAACATTGCAAGCCCAGCCACCTGAAGTCATGGTGCAACCTGTTGTGACACAAAGCACCCCATTGTCGACCGATATTGTCGCTGAGTTGAAAGCGTTTCATGAAGTGGAGTTGCGATCCCGGGTAACTGGCTTAGTTATGAAGCAGGCCTTCGAGCCAGGAAAGCAGGTAAAGCAAGGTGAGTTGTTGTTCGTGATCGATCCAAGAACATTGGATGAGGCGGTGATTGATGCGCAGGCTAGACTGGCAGAATCAGAAGCCGTGCTTGCTAAATCGCGTCAAGATGTAGAGCGTTATAAGCCGCTCCTTCCGGATAATGCCATTCCTCGGCAAACGTATGATCAAGCGGTGGCCATGGAGCAGCAAAGTATGGCAGTTGTGCAAGCGCGTCGTGCTGCGCTCTCAAAAGCTAAAATTGATCGATCTTTTGCCGAAGTAAGTTCTCCTGTTGCAGGTATCATTGGTTTGCAGCAGATTGAAGTGGGTGGACTGGCGACGGCAGGACAGAGTGTCCTGGCCACGGTATCAACAATTGATCCTGTTTATGCGTATTTTAGTATTCCTGAAAATGAGTACATTAAATTTGCGAAGAGTCGTATAGCCGGTGAGACGGATAGTGGCGCGCCCATTGAGTTAATCCTGGCTGACGGCAGTACCTACGGTCGATCAGGACAAATTGATTTTGCAGATCGTGCACTCAATTCAAGTACTGGCACCCTGACCTTACGTGCCAAATTTGCTAATCCAGATAACTTGTTGCGTCCAGGTATGAATACACGTGTCCGTGTCACGTACTCTGTTGCACAAAATGCGATCGTTATTCCACAAAAAGCCGTCACTGAATTATTAGGTAAGCAGTTTGTTGCTGTTATTGATGCTGAGAATAAAGCGCAGCAAAGACTAATTAAGACTGGTGTACGTGTGGGTGATTTATGGCTTATTGAAAGCGGATTGAATGTTGGTGAGCTGATTGTTGTTGATGGCTTACAGAAAGCCCGTCCAGGTACGATTGTTAAACCGGTTGCACTACCATCATCTAAGTCTGATCAACATTAAAGGGACGGTATGGCTAAGTTTTTTATAGGGCGTCCGGTCTTTGCCATTGTTGCGGCAATACTATTATTGCTGGCGGGTGTGATCGCGGGACTCAATTTACCGATTGCACAGTATCCACAGATTACCTTGCCTACCGTTCGTGTTACTGCGCTGTATCCAGGCGCTAGCGCCGAAGTGGTAGAGCAGGCGGTTGCGCAACCTATCGAAGAACAAGTCAACGGTGTAGAAGGTATGGTCTACATGAGTTCTAATTCTTCAGGTAATGGGCGTTATAATTTAGATATAACATTCGGTCTGGATACTGATGCAGACATCGCTGCGGTACAAGTGCAGAACCGTGTGTCGCAGGCTAATTCCAGACTACCTTCCGAGGTCATCAGCTCAGGCATTACAACTAAAAAACAATCCCCTGATGTTTTGATGTATCTGGCGCTCATTTCACCCAACGCCACTTATGACGAATTGTTTCTGAGCAATTACGCCAGTATTAATGTGGTGGACGCGTTAAAGCGAATCAAGGGTGTTAGTAATGTATCTCTATTCGGTGCTGAATTTGGTATGCGTATCTGGCTCAAACCAGACCGTATGGCAAATTTAGGTATAACTCCATCGGATATTTACAAAGCGATTCAAGAGCAAAATACTCAAGCGCCGGCAGGTCAGGTCGGTCAATTGCCGGCGCCAGTGACGCAGCAGTTTCAATACGGTGTTGAGGTGCGCGGCCGATTATCAGAAGTCGAAGAGTTTGAAAATGTTATCTTGCGTGCTAAAGCGGATGGTTCGTTTATTCGGTTGCGTGATGTGGCGCGTGTCGAACTTGGAGCCAAGGATTATGCCTTCCAATCAAGACTGAATGGAAAACCAGCCGCTGCGTTTTCTATTAATTTGACACCAGATGCCAGTGCTATTGAAACGGCGCAGTTACTCAAGACAAGACTTAAGGAACTTTCCTCAACTTTTCCAGATGACCTAAGCTATGACATAGTTTTGGATAACACCGTGTTCGTCAAAGCCTCATTGCAAGAAGTTGTGCATACCTTTTTTGAGGCGCTTTTATTGGTGCTGATCGTGGTGTTCATTTTTTTGCAGAGTTGGCGAGCCACACTGATTCCCATGCTTGCCGTGCCGGTATCTCTGGTGGGTACCTTTGCTGTGTTTTCATTGCTCGGTTTTACAATCAACACTCTCACGCTGTTTGGGATGGTGCTGGCCATCGGAATTGTGGTCGATGATGCGATTGTGGTGGTAGAGGCCGTGGAACATCACTTGATGCAGGGTATGGATGCACAACAGGCGACCATTCAGGCGATGGAAGAAGTGTCTGGACCTGTCGTTGCGATTGCACTCATTCTTGCGGCGGTATTTGTTCCCGTTGCCTTTTTAGGTGGTATCGCCGGAGTGATGTACAAGCAGTTCGCGATCACGGTGGCAGTGTCTACGATGCTATCGGCTTTTATAGCATTGTCGCTCACGCCAGCGTTATGCGTACTGTTGCTAAAACCAAAAATTGAATCAACCAGTAGGTTGAGTCGCTACTTCAGTATTTTTAATGATGGTTTTGGGCGTTTCACGGAAGTATACGGTCGTAAAGTTAATCTAATGATTCAACGTAGCGTGCTTTCGCTGTTGACATTAGGCATCCTTATTTTTATTTCCTTTAGTCTGATGTCAAAGGTGCCGAGCGGCTTTGTTCCTCCTGAGGATCAAGGGTATTTCTTAGGTCATGTGCAATTACCTGCAGCAGCCTCGTTGAACCGCACGCAGGCCGTGACCGAAAAACTCGATGCGATGTTGGCGTCACGTTCGGGGATTGAAAAACGCTTAATTATTAATGGCCACAATATTCTTAGTGGCGTACCGCAATCAGATAGCGCATTGTTTGTGGCATCGCTCAAGCCTTGGGAGGAGCGTACGGAGCCTGTAGAAAAACTTAAAGCATTGATTATGGGCGTGTACGAAATGACTGCTAGATTGCCTGATGCAGTGGTAATGGCGTTCAATCCACCTGCCGTACCCGGGTTGGGCCAGACAGGTGGCTTTTCTTTCAAATTACAAGATCGTGCTGGCGGAACGCCACTGGAGTTGGCCAAGGTTGCAGAAGATCTAATTATTGCAGCTAATCAACGTCCCGAAATTAGTAAAGCTTTTACTAAGTTTAATCCGCGAAATCCTGCTTTTAGGCTCGACGTGGATCGTGAAAAAGCCAAGAAGCTGGGTGTGTCTCTTACAGAGATAACGAATGCACTACAAACCTTTCTCGGTGGTTTGAGTATTAATGATTTCAGCCGGTTTGGTAGAACTTATAAAGTCACCATGCAGGCTGAGTCACAGTTTCGTGACGATATACAAAAAGTAAATCTGTACCATGTGCGTAATGCGCAAGGCGTTATGATTCCATTGTCGACATTTCTACAGCCTTTATCGATCAGCTCTCCGAGTGTAACCGAGCGCTACAACTTGTATCGAACGGCAGAGATCAGTGGCGACGCAGCGCCAGGATATAGTTCTGGCGATGCGATTAAAGCCATGGATCAAGTGGCGGCAACTGTGTTACCGCCCGGATATGGATATGAATGGTCGGGCATCAGTCAGCAGGAAAAAGAATCATCAGGTAAAGCACCATTAATTTTTAGTATGGCCATCGTGTTTGTCTTTCTGTTTCTTGCGGCCTTATATGAGAGTTGGTCTGTTCCTTTTGCGGTACTCCTTGCTGTGCCATTCGGTATTTTGGGCGCCATGATTGGTTTAAAGTTGACTGGACTGACTAACAATATTTATGCACAGATCGGTCTGGTGTTGCTCATTGGGCTTGCTGCTAAGAATGCAATTCTAATTGTTGAATTTGCCAAGATGAAATATGAAGAAACTGGCGATGTGGTTCAGTCTGCAGTGCAAGCTGCTACATTGCGCCTGCGTCCTATCATTATGACTTCATTGGCGTTCATTCTTGGTGTGATCCCATTAATTATTGCTTCGGGAGCTGGAGCAGGCGCCCGAGTTTCGATGGGCATTACGGTATTTTTTGGCATGTTGACCGCTACTTTTTTTGGGGTCTTTATCGTTCCTGTGCTGTTTGTCGCTGTGCAGCGAGTAGTGAATATTTGTTCAAGGCATCGAAAGGTTTTCTAACCGAACACAGAAACATGCGCAGCACTCTAATCCTTATTGCTTTTAGCATGCTGACATTGTCAGGCTGCTCATTAACTCCTGAACTACAACGTCAGAACATGATGTTGCCGGATAACTATCGATTCGCTACTTCACTTACTTCCCTTGCGGAGCAGGATTGGCGCGCAGTATTCACCGATCCGCAATTACAGGCACTCATTGATGAAGCGCTTTCATCAGGTAGTGATGCTCTATTAGCTGCAGCTCGGGTGAATGAAGTCGAAGCGATTGCGGGTATTGCACGTGCACCCCTGTTTCCCCAGGCGGTGTTATCGCTGAAAACGTCACCGACTGCGCGTTTGCCTGGAGATGAACTCACATCGACTTACCTAGGTGGGGTGGGTATCAATTGGGAGCTGGATTTTTGGGGGCGTTATCGCAGTGCTGCTCAGGCGATGCGTGCTGATATTTTGGCTACCTCTGAAGCGAAGCATGCAGTTCATGCCTCGCTCGTCAGTGGTGTGGCTGCTTGTTATTATCAGTTGGCTGCACTTCATGAAATGCAGTCTGTCACTCAACGTGCCGTTGATAATCATCGCTCGGTGCTAGTTTTGATCAAGCGACTATCGTCTGCTGGCATCGCCTCAGCGGCAGAAGAGCGTCAGCAAGAAAGTGCTCTGGCGACGATTGAAGTGCGGTTACCGTTGCTACGGCGGCAAGTGGCTGAAACCGAACATGCATTGGCGGTTTTATTAGGGCGAAACCCGAGTGCATTTGATTTGAATGCACCAGTTTCCCTGTCACTGCCTGAAGCGATTCCCGCAGGATTGCCTTCGACGCTACTGCAACGCCGTCCAGATATTCGTGAGGCAGAAGCCAAAATGGTTGCAGCCAATGCACGCATTGGTGAAGCTAAAGCTCTATTTTTCCCTTCTTTGAGTCTTACGGCCATGTTTGGCGGAGTTACCACTGGACTGACGGATCTCTTCAGTGGAAATTCTGCGACCGTTGCTTCAATCGGACCGGACTTGATGCAGCCTTTATTTGCGGGTGGTAGATTGCAAGCTAATCGTGAAGCAGTCATGGCGCGAATGGAACAAGCGGTGATCAATTATCGAAAAACGGTATTGAAAGCATTGGGTGAGGTCGCTGATTCGCTCGTCGCCTATGAAACCAGTTTAGAGGTGCTCAATATCCAAGCGCGTAGGGTTGATGCCTCCACTGAAGTGATGCGACTGGCTGATTTACGCTTCCGTGCTGGTACTGCAGCGTTTTTGGAAGTACTTGATGCACAGCGACAGTCACTCTCTGCTGAAATCGACTTGACGCAATCTTTGCTCGATCGACGCCTTGCGCTGATTAAAGTTTACAAGGCTTTGGGAGGAGGTTGGCAAAATGAGCAATAACTCACTTAAGCTCGTGGTCAATATTTATATTCATTGAGTTTGGCGATATTTGTTATAGAACGCCTTTAATACGAAAGGTGGTGCCATGGTGGTAAGGGCAATAACAATTAACAGAGCGGCATAGAGCTCTCCGCTGAGAATGCCTTGAGTGAAACCGAGTTGGGCAAAAATAAGTCCGACTTCGCCACGGGGGATCATCGAAAGTCCAATAGCAATTTGATTGGCACGTGGTTCGTTAATGAAAAATCCCGCAGCTAATTTCCCTACGATAGCGCATAGCAATAGTGTTCCGGCGAGTGCCCAAACAGAGCTTGAACTCCAATTAATCTCACTGAAGTTGAGTGAGATACCCACCATGACAAAGAACAATGGCGCAAAGGTGTGAATCAAAGGACGCATCTGTTCTTCTAAGCGGTGCGCAAGTTTAGGACTTGGTTTGAATAACGTACTGTTTGTCTTAAAGAATGGCAGCTTGAAACCGAAATGCTGACTGAATGCAATGCCAGCAGCAAAGCCACCCATGATTTCGGGCGCATCGACAGCATGTGCAAGCCATGAGAAGAGTAGCGTAACTGACAGTGCCATGGTCAGCAGTAAGCCCGGCGTGCTGGCGCGTTGATCAAGATGATCGATCAGCACGGCGATTAACTTCCCAAATACGGGTGCCAGAATCATGAACAGAATGATATATGCGCTGACTTCACCCAGTGATTGAATAGAGATTTCTTGTTCAATCGCAAATTGATATAAAAAAGCCAGAGCTAATACACCGAGAATATCGTCAAGTACGGCTGCACCGATGATGATTTGCGCTTCGTCCGACTGGCGTTTGCCCAAGTCATCCAGTACACGAACCGTGATACCGATGCTCGTCGCAGTAAGCGTGCCACCAATGAACATGGAGGTCAGTGAAGATAATCCAAACAGCATCGTACTGACTGCATAACCAAGTACAAAGGGCAATACAAAACCCACGAATGCAACAACATAGGGCTTGATACCAGAACGCGCTAGTCGATGTAGATTGGTATCCATGCCCACTTCGAATAACAGCAAGATGATGCCGATTTCGGCCAGTAGCTTCATGCTGGCATCGGGCGCGATCCAACCGAATACTGAAGGGCCAATCAACAGGCCTGCCAGTAACTCACCAATCACAGCAGGTACGCCGAAGCGAGCGACAGTTTCAGACAATGCTCGAGCAGCGATCAGGATGATAGCGAGAAATAGAAAGAATTGATGCAGCGGCACGGTGTTCGCTCACGGCAGTAAATGCTATGGGTGAATATACTCGAAAAGCTTAAACAGGCAATCTCATAGGGTATGAGGAGAAGTATTCTAAGTGAATACTTTTAGATTCAATTAAGTCCCCATTGGGGTGCTAGAAACCATCGAGCTAGAAGGTGGGCTTGGTGAGAAGAAGGGCTTGGTGAGAAGAAGGGCACTGAGCCCCTTAATGGAGGCTTAAAAAGGGTGGGGTGAGTCCCCACCCAAGTTGTGCTTAAGAGATAAACTTAGTCAGTTGAAGTCGTGCGCCACAATTAATTTGAAGACGGTGTTATCTGACGCTTGAGTTAGCCCAAAGCCAAGTCCAGCTTGTACTTCGAATGCGCTACCTGCGTAGTCAATCACGCCAAACAATTGGTGCGATTGTTCACTGCTCTTTGAGAAATCATTCAATAAACCAAAGTCCGCATATTCTTCCAAGGCAAAAGCCCATTCTTTTGTGGCGTTATAGGCAAAGCGGGTGGATGGTGCAAACACTAACTGATCCAGCCCATCATAGGCAGTGTCGATAATCGGATTGAAAATCACATCGATTTTACCAAGGTGCCAGCCAACGATGGGGCGAAACTCAGAAGTGATGCGCGTTTGATCCCAACTTTTTGCGTTGCTGCTCAGTTCAATACCTAGACCGTAAAAGAAATGCCGATCAGTTGCATTCGGTGTTGCAAACAGTGTGCGCAGTTTGAAGCCATTCATGCGGGTGCTGCTGTCGCTGATGGTATATAACGGCAAGTACAAACCGACTTCCCACCAGTTGTTTACACCATAGGCCCATTCGGTCACACCATTTAGGGCGTGATTGGCTGCATAAGCGCCGGTAAATTCCGGTTCTTTGGCACCGCTGATGGTGTAGTTATTGTGCCATGTCAGGTTAAACACACCGGGGTCAGCAAGACCTCCGTCATACACCTGAATTTCATCGCCCTGCGCCTGTGCGGTAGTGATGTAACTCAGGCTTAAGGTGAGAGAGAGCGCGACCGCTCGAAGTGCAAAACGTACTAGTTGCATGTGATGTGTCCTTTGTTGTTGGAATCAGGGGTGTGATTATCCGGTTGCCAACCGTTCCGTGAAGTGGTCTCAACACAACTCAACAAAAAAGGCGCTGTATAGCGCCTTTGTATAGATTAATTCTAACAGGGAGGCCTCAACCGCCGAGTTTAGCCTTGATAGCAGCGCTAACCGCGCCCATATCGGCACGGCCTGCGGCTTGCTGTTTTACAGCGGCGACGACTTTGCCCATGTCTTTGATGGAGCTGGCGCCAGTGCTGGCGATTGCATCGGCAATCACGGCTTCAAGTTCAGCGGCAGAGAGTTGTTCAGGTAAATAAACCTGCAACTGGGCAATTTCGCGAGCTTCTTTTTCAGCCAGATCGTCACGATTGCCGGCGCGGAACTGCTCGATAGCTTCCTTGCGAGATTTGATCATCTTTTCCAATGCCGCCATGATCTGCGCGTCATCCAGCGTGATGCGTTCATCGACTTCACGCTGTTTAATGGCCGCTTGCAGCATGCGAATGGTGCCAAGACGATCGGTGTCTTTGGCACGCATAGCGGCCTTCATGTCTTCAGTGATGCGTTCCTTGAGCGACATGATCTTAACGAGATGTCATTAAGATGCGCGAGCGGCAGCAGGACGAGCCGCCGTCAATGGGCGACCACGGGGTGCGCTTGATGGGCGGTTAGAGCGCTTCATGTGGCGCTTTACGGCCGCCGCTTTTTTGCGTTTTCTTTCTTGAGTGGGTTTCTCATAGAATTCACGGCGACGTAGTTCAGTCAGCACACCGGCTTTTTCGCAGGCACGCTTAAAACGGCGCAGGGCGGCATCGAAATATTCGTTCTCTCGAACGCGAACGCTAGGCATCGCAACCTCGAACTAAATAAAGACAGGTCTCTACCGGTCTATAGGGTAAAAAGAGCCCAGCAGTTTAATGAGACCCGCGCTGAAAAGCAAAGCCGGGAGAACTTTTTTGGCTATTGAGGCAGATAAAACGCATGCTAGTACTGGCAATCGAGACTTCCTGTGATGAAACCGCCGTGGCGGTATACGACAGTCAGCGGGGGTTGGTGGCTCACCGACTCTATAGTCAGGTGGCGTTGCATGCGGCTTTTGGCGGGGTGGTGCCGGAATTGGCCTCGCGCGATCATGTTCGCAAGCTCTTGCCCCTGATGGAGGCTGCCTTGGCTGATGCCGGATTGACTCAGGATCAACTGGACGGTGTGGCCTACACTGCGGGCCCTGGCCTGATTGGTGCCTTATTGGTCGGTGCGGCGGTAGCGCGCAGTTATGCCTTTGCCCGCGGGCTCCCGGCAGTGGGTGTGCACCATTTGGAGGGGCACTTGTTGGCACCCATGCTAGAAGCTGATCCTCCGTTGTATCCGTTCGTGGCGTTACTAGTGTCTGGTGGGCATACCTTGCTGGCGCAGGTGGAGGGACTTGGCCGCTACCAAATATTGGGCTCCACCTTGGATGATGCGGCTGGCGAGGCGTTCGATAAAACCGCTAAGGCCATGGGTTTACCTTATCCTGGCGGGCCGGCGCTGGCTGTATTGGCCGAGTCCGGCCGATCCGATCGCTTCGATTTCCCCCGGCCGATGCTTGACCGTCCTGGGCTCGATTTCAGTTTCAGTGGCCTGAAAACGGCGGTGGTCACCACCCTACGCCAGTTGCAGCAGGGCGGTATCATCCTTGACGAGCAAACCCGTGCTGATGTGGCGTCTTCGTTTCAGCAGGCCGTTGTCGAGACCTTGGCGGCTAAATGCGTGCGCGCGCTGAAGCAAACAGGCACGCGTACCCTCGTGGTGGCCGGTGGGGTGGGCGCAAATCGTGTCTTGCGCGCCCGCTTAACGGCCATGGGTACACAGTTGGGGTTTACAGTTCGTTACCCGCGCCCGGAGTTTTGTACTGATAATGCAGCCATGATTGCCTATGTGGGTTGTCAGCGCTTGATGGCTGGGGAACAGGACGATTTAAGCATCCGCGCGGTCGCGCGTTGGCCGATGGATAGTCTTAAAGCGCCTGAAATGAAGATCGTTTCGTCAATATAAGTTGAGCTGTACATGAGCACCAATGACCGTATTTTTCTCACCGGATTGCGTACCGAATGCATTGTTGGCATCTGGGATTGGGAGCGCAAGGTCAAGCAAACCGTGGTGATTGATCTGGAAATGGCTTGCGATATTCGTAAAGCGGCGCTCAGTGACAACATTGAAGATACCGTGGATTACAAATCGGTCAGCAAGCGTTTATTGGGCTTTGTGGGCGATTCGCAGTACCAATTAGTGGAAACTTTGACAGAAAATATTGCCCGAATTGTAATTACAGAGTTTTCTGTGCCTTGGGTACGTGTAAGATTAAACAAGCAAGGTGCGGTCAGAAACTCGCGGGATGTAGGGATATCTATAGAGCGTCGCGCCGAAGATTACCTACAACCTGAATAGAGAAATAATATGCCTGACGTCTACGTCGCGGCCGGTAGTAACATCGAGCCTAAGCAAAACCTTCGCACTGCCATTAATGCCTTAAAACGTCGTCTAGGTGACGTACAGGTATCCCGTGCTTATCGTAATAAAGCCGTAGGTTTTGAAGGCCCTGAATTCGTCAATCTGGTGATCGGCTTTAAAGCAGATTTGACGCTGACTGAAGTGCTTTCCGTCTTGCAAGCGGTCGAAGGTTTGTGTGGACGGGCGCGCAAAGCCCCCAAATTTGAACCACGGACCATGGATTTGGATCTGTTGATTTACGGGGATATGGTGTGCGCTACCCATGCCATTACGTTGCCTCGTCCGGACTTGGTCAAGCGCGCGTATATGCTCGGTCCGTTGGCAGAGTTGGCGCCCAATTTGGTTCACCCTACCTTGCATAAAACCATCGGTGAGCTCTGGCAGGAGTTTGACCAGTCTGCGCATCCGTTGACGCTAGTCGAACTCTAAGCGGGGAGGAGTTGTTGCCTACCAGCCGATGCTGCGGCCACCGTCGATGGCCAGAATTTGGCCGGTAACGTAAGGGGCATCCTTGGCAAAGAATAACGCCGCAAGTGCGATATCTTGCGGCGAGCCTTGGCGCTTTAGGGCTGTCTTGCCAATAATTTCCTGTTGTAACTCTTCACTCATTTGCTGCTCCGGCCATAGCACTGGGCCGGGGGCAATGGCATTGACGCGAATGTCAGGACCTAATTCGCGTGCTAAAGATTTAGTCAGCGTGATTAACCCAGCTTTGGCCAGACAATACACGGTGTAATTGGGTAGCGGGCGTTGTGCATGAATGTCCACCATATTCAAGATCAAGCCTTGAGTGACGCGCAGATGAGGCGCAGCGGCTTGTGCTAGAAATAGCGGCGCTTTCAAATTGCTGGCGAAGAGATCATCCCATTGTGCTTCGTTAATCGATCCAATGGGCGTGGGGTAAAAACTAGACGCGTTGTTAATGAGCATATCCAAGCGCGAAAAGTGTTGGATTGTCGTGTCAATCAGCTGCGGTAATGCCTGTGTATCGGATAAGTTGCAGTGTACGGCGATGGCTGAGTCAGCGCGTCGAGCATTTAATTTTGCAACGAGTGTTTCGGCGGCAGTCTGTGAGCTGCGATAATGAATCACCAATTGCGCACCCTGTTCATGCAGGGCATGAGCAATGGCGTTGCCTAGGCGTTTGGCGCCGCCGGTAATTAGGGCAACTTTTCCAGCCAGTGAATGTGTAGGGGCGATCGTACTCATGACTTGTTCGATGCTAAGGCAATGACCCACAAAACAGTATGCGACACACCATAGCATCACTACGCCACGGATTAACAGAGTCCCTTACGCCTCAAGAGCAGGCTCATAGTGCGCGTTTGTTGCAGGTGATTGATGTAGCCATTAAAGAGGCCGGCGGCTGGCTGGATTTTCAGTCATTCATGAATTTGGCGTTGTATGCACCTGGCTTGGGCTATTACAGCGCCGGCGCGCATAAGTTGGGTGAGGGTGGCGATTTCACTACGGCGCCAGAAATTTCACCCTTGTTCAGTCGTTGCGTGGCCATGCAATGCACTGAGGTGCTGCGTCAACTACGAAAAGGCAGTGTATTGGAATTGGGCGCGGGTTCTGGCGTGATGGCTGTAGACATGTTGCGCGAGTTTGAACGTATGGGTTGCATGCCTGAGTGTTATTACATTCTTGAAGTCAGCGCTGATTTGCGCGCTCGCCAGCAAACTCTGATTCAACAGCAGTTGCCCCAGCATCTTGAGCGTGTGCAGTGGCTAACTGAATTGCCGGATAGTTTTGTTGGGATCATCGTTGCGAATGAAGTGTTAGATGCACTACCCGTGCAGCGTTTTTGTATGCAGCAAGGCATCGTGCAGGCGCTAGGTGTTGCTCAGGGTACCTCGGGGTTGCAGTGGCAATTGCGCCCTGCAGATGAAGCATTAACTGCAGCAGTTCAGAAGATTGATCGATCGCTTATTGATGCATGGCCCGATGTCTATTGCAGTGAAGTGAATACGCAACTACCCGCTTGGATTAGATCAGTCGCTGACTGCATGCAACAGGGTGCGGTGTTGTTGATCGATTACGGCTTTCCGCAAGCCCAGTATTACAGCGCTGAGCGCACGAACGGTACGCTCAGTTGTTTCTTTCGACAGCGCATGCATGACGATCCATTGATTAAGATAGGTTTGCAGGACATCACCGCCTGGGTGGATTTCACGGCAGTAGCCAGTGCA
Source organism: Pseudomonadota bacterium (assembly GCA_947454465.1). Classification (GTDB taxonomy): domain Bacteria; phylum Pseudomonadota; class Gammaproteobacteria; order Steroidobacterales; family Steroidobacteraceae; genus CAILZL01. Next base: position 7,312 of record CANGJP010000003.1, on the reverse strand, counting down.
GGTCTGGCTGCAGGAATGGAACTTGAAGGCTTTGCCACGCAAGCGCACTTTTTATTGGGTTGTGGATTGGATCGACTGTTAGCTGATCTAAGCGAGCAACCCGATGCAACCCGTTGGCAGCACTCTCAACAGGTACAAAAATTAACCTTACCTAGTGAGATGGGTGAAAGCTTCAAGGCCATGGCCTTTTCTAAAGATTGCGATCTTCAGCTCAGTGGCTTTGCATTCCGCGATCTGCGTGACCGGCTGTAAGTGGAGTGTCTACAGTACCGTCATATGTAGATGTCTGAATTCATCGGTTATCTGCAAACCATTCAGGTTGGTAGTTTGTAGGATGGGATTTCATCCCAGCCTATCGGGCTACTACGCTTTTACTCTACGCGGTGCGTAACGGGCGGTCAGAACGCTATGTGCCGCGACTCTTCTTTCTGTGCTCGTCAAATAGAGATACCACGTCACCCAGTGTCACCATTTTAGACAATTCTTTTCTAGACGGCTTAACACCGAAGCTATGTTTTAGAAGCTCGACGATATCGATAATATCTTCATCATCTGGAGTTATATCCAATATCCGATCCGACAACGGTGCCGAGTCTGCGAGGCCCAACACAAGTAAACCCACTTATCAAAACAATCTTGATCAATCACTTCTCACTCTTTCCGCCCAACGTGACAACAGTCTGTCAGCTTGATTTGCATCACCGTTAGCTCAGTCTCTCTGGCTGTTCGCAATCAATGTGTTCTCTTGAATTGCTCCAGCACCGCGATGCGTTGTTGCCGCAAGTCTTCAGCGATTTGTTTACCGCTATGGTTTGCGATCTTCGTCGGGTCGGGTTTAATGCTTGTAATTAGATCGCGTGCTGCTTTGAGAAAAGTGGCCTGGGGGTAATCACGATCTTCGAAGCCAGTACGGCCGCGCGAATCGGCTTCGCACGCACGTAAAAATTGATCGAACCGTTGCGGGCGTCGTAGTGCATCGAGTTGTTCAAGAAAATTGAGCAAGGTGCTTGTGCGCATCTCAAACACTGTATGTAACTTGCCATGATGTTCAGCACACATAAGAGCAAGTTCGCGATATTCATTGGGTACCCGCCAGCGCTCGCACACGGCTTTGACGAGCGGTACGCCACGTGCTTCATGACCAATATGACGTGGCCACTCAGATTGAGGTGTGGTGCCCTTGCCAAGGTCATGCATCAGTGCGCCAAAGCGTATGACTGGATCGGGACTGATACGTGCAGCCTGTGTCATTACCATTAGCATATGCATGCCAGTATCAATTTCTGGATGCCAGCGTTCGGGTTGAGGCACGCCAAACAGAGCATCGACTTCCGGTAGGATAACTTTCAGCGCACCGCATTCACGCAGTACTTCCAAATACACCTGCGGTGCATCGCTGCACAGCGCTAGTTGTGATTCGCGCCACACACGTTCCGGCGTTAATGTGCTGAGTTCACCGCTGGCGCTGATTGTGCGCATCAGTTCGATGGTTTCTTTGGCAACACTAAATTTCATCGCAGCAAAACGTGCGGCAAAACGTGCTACGCGTAGTACGCGAAGCGGATCTTCGACAAATGCGGGCGAGACATGACGTAAGATTTTGGCGTCTAAATCCTTGTGGCCACCATAGGGATCAATGAGCGTGCCGGTAGCCACGTCTTGGGCGATCGCATTGATGGTTAAGTCACGACGTAATAAATCTTGTTCCAGCGTGACATCCGGTGAAAAGCGCGTATCGAATCCGTAATAGCCAGTGCCGGTTTTACGCTCGGTACGCGCTAATGCATATTCCTCGTGAGTGTCTGGGTGCAGAAAAACAGGAAAGTCTTTGCCAACTGCTTGATAGCCTTGCGCCAACAACGCTTCTGGAGTGCCGCCCACCACCACCCAGTCCTGCTCTTGAGCAGGTAGGTTGAGCAGTTTGTCGCGCACTGCGCCACCGACCAGATATGTTTTCATGAGCCTAATAGTAGCCCAGGCAGCAGGCAGTGCATGCCGTTTATAAAAAAATGGCGCGTCAGGAAATCGACGCGCCAAGGTTTTGCAGGAGGGGGATATGTAACCTGCAAAAAACGGGAATAGTTAGCGTTAGCGGATCACCGCAAACAAGGTGCGATTGCCTCGTTGAATCATCAGCGTGAAGGCATTCAAGTTTTTAGTGGCATCTTGCAGTTCTTTGATGGTGTTGACGCGTGTGCGACCCACAGCAGTGATTACATCATTACGCTGCAGGCCATTTTGAGCGGCGTTGCTGCCTTCGGTGACGCTACTGACTAATACACCACCACCGGTATTGTTGCTCAATTCAGCGCCACGTAATCCCTGATGTGTGCCGTTAGATTTACCGCCACCGTTATTGCCACTGTCGGCAGACGCCACATTGTCTGCACCTTCAGCAATGGTGGCAGTCACTTTGCGTGGTTTACCATCACGTACTAGGCTGACTTCCACTTTTTCACCGACACGTAGTACACCAATAGCGGCACGCAGTGCAGAGCTGGTTTTTACCGATTTACCGTTGATGGCGGTGATGATGTCACCGGCTTTAATGCCAGCTTTTTCGGCTGCTGAGTTTTCAGATACTTCTGAAACAAAAGCACCTTGTGTTTCGGTAGTGCCTTGGCTTGCCGCGATGTCGGCAGTGAGGTTGGTGATGCTCACGCCGAGTAGGCCGCGCTGTACTTTGCCGTATTTGACTAACTGATCCATCACGGCCTTGGCCATATTGGAAGGTACCGCAAAGCCAATACCGATGTTGCCGCCATTGCCTGAGAAAATAGAGGAATTAATGCCGACCAATTGACCATTCAGATCAATGAGCGCACCGCCGGAATTACCTGGATTAATCGGTGCATCGGTTTGGATCAGGTCTTCAAAGCTGTCTTGACTCATGCCTGTGGCGCGACCGAGTGCACTGACAATACCAGAGGTGACCGTGTGTTCTAGACCGAATGGATTGCCAATGGCAATGACGAAGTCACCGACTTGTACTTTGCTCGAGTCGGCAATACCGATTTCGGTCAAGTTCGTGCCTTTGACTTGAAGTAGCGCAATATCAGACTGCCGATCTGTGCCCTTGATACTGGCTTTGAGTTCGCGGTTGTCCAAGAGCGTCACCGTGATTTCTTTGGCGTTATCCACGACATGGGCGTTAGTGATGATGTAGCCCTGCTGTGCATCGACAATCACGCCAGAGCCGGAAGCCTGAAATTGACGTTCCTGCTGTTGTTCAGGCATGTCGAAAAAACGTCGGAAAAATGGATCTTGCATCAGTGGATTCACTTGCTGTTGCTGCGAACCCTTGACCGAAATGCCCACAATCGCTGGAGAAGTACGTTTAATAATCGGTGCCAGAGAAGGCAACGGTGTCGAGCCTACTTGGCCGGGAAGTTGTGCTGTCGCCGGAGTACCGGTCATCAACAGCAGGGCGCCCAGACAGGCAAGTAATTTGCCCGTCAGGTTTGCAGGGCTGGTGTGATGATTCGTCATGATTGAGCGGACCTCATGGGTAGAGATAACGGGAATCGGAAGCTGTGATGGTGTGATTCTATCCACGAGAAATCGAGGTTCGCGCCAGTGTTACGGACATTTAATTCTGGTGCAGGCTGCGGTGTTCCAGCTATGGATTGCAGATTGTGGATAAGGTTGTGGATAACTCGTGCACGATGTGTGCAAAAGCTGTGACGGCCCGACACTATATATTGTGGTACTCACAATGATATGGTTCTGTCAACTGGAACATTTTTTCAGGTAAATTCGTGCGGATAAATTTTTAATTCATTGTTTTTATTAAAAATAAATGTATATATTTCGTTAAGTCGTGGCTCTTGACGCCCTTCTCGTTCACGGCATACGCTTACGGCCTGACACAACATCTTGTGTGTGGGACTCAGTGCCGGACAAATAATAAAATTGGCACTGCACCAACAAGATTTAACGTCAGGGGAGCGCGCCCACGCCTGATTGCACGTGGTGCACGCATTTTCGCTTACAAGGCGGGTGTGTTGCCGGAGCAACGCACCCGCCTTGAACCCTCGCCGGGACTCATTCGGAAAACGATTACAAATGAAAACTGCCATTAAGCTGGAGCCTATGGACGTCAACACTATCCCGTTCCAAGAGGCCTCTCTCGATATCTGGGACAAGAAATATCGCCTGACTGCAAAGGACGGTAAGGCTGTTGATGATTCGATGGACGACACCTATCGTCGCGTGGCGCGGGCGCTGGCCGATGTCGAGCAGCCAGAGCTTCGCGAGCACTGGTATGAACGATTCCTCTGGGCGCTTCGCAAGGGATCGATCCCAGCCGGTCGCATCATGTCCAATGCGGGCTCACTCGCGCACAAACCGGCCACATCGACCATTAACTGTACCGTTTCGGGCACCATTCATGATTCTATGGATGACATCCTCAATAAGGTGCACGAAGCTGGTCTGACGCTTAAAGCCGGTTGCGGTATTGGGTATGAGTTTTCCACGCTGCGTCCTCGCGGCGCCTATGTTTCAGGCGCTGGTGCGCATACTTCCGGTCCGCTCTCTTTTATGGATATTTACGACAAGATGTGTTTCACCGTGTCATCGGCCGGTGGGCGTCGAGGTGCACAAATGGGCACCTTTGATGTTGGTCATCCCGATGTTGTTGATTTTGTGCGTGCCAAGCGTGAAGCCGGGCGTCTACGTCAGTTCAATCTATCACTGCTGATCACGGATGAATTCATGCAGGCAGTTAAAACTAACGCTGACTGGCAGGTTGCTTTTCCAGTGTCATTGAAAGAGGCCGATGGTCTTGATTTAAGTGACGCTTCCAAATTTGTTTGGCGTGAATGGGCGATCACCGAGGGTTACATCACCAATGAAACGGGCTTGGTGTGTTGTCAGATTTTTAAGACTATGCCAGCCAAACGTTTGTGGGACATCATTATGACCTCCACTTACGATTTTGCAGAACCAGGGTTTGTGCTCATCGACAAAGTGAATGAAATGAACAATAACTGGTGGTGCGAAAATATTCGTGCGACCAACCCATGTGGTGAACAGCCGCTACCACCTTACGGTTCATGTTTGTTAGGTTCACTTAACCTGACCAAATTTGTTGTCGATCCTTTTACAGAAGAAGCACGCTTTGATTGGGAAGAGTATCGCAAGGTGGTCAAGGTGTTCACTCGTATGCTGGATAATGTGGTGGAGATTAACGGCTTACCATTGGGTGGACAGCGTGATGAGATCTTGCGTAAACGCCGTCATGGCATGGGCTTTTTGGGGTTGGGTTCCAGCATTACGATGTTGCGTATGAAGTATGGTTCTAAGCAGTCAGTGGCCTTTACGCAGAATGTATCGCGTGAAATGGCGCTGGCGGGTTGGGAAGCGGCGCTTGAGTTGGCCCGCGAAAAAGGCCCAGCACCGATCATGATGGAAGATTTCGAAGTGACGAGGGAAATGCTGCGTAAGCGTCCCGAAATGATTCGGGATGGTTGGCGTGTCGGACAGCAGATCAGTGGGCGTGTACTGCATGCTCGGTACAGTCGCTATATGCAGCGTGTTGCAGAAGCAGCGCCAGAGTTGGTGGATGAGCTTGCCGAAGTGGGTGCCCGATTCACGCATCACACTTCCATTGCCCCGACCGGCACTATTTCATTGTCGTTGGCCAACAATGCATCTAATGGTATTGAACCTAGCTTTGCCCATCACTATTTCCGTAATGTTATTCGTGAAGGTAAAAAGACCAAGGAAAAAGTAGACGTCTTCTCTTTCGAGTTGTTGGCTTATCGCGAAATGGTGAATCCAAATGCCATGCCGGGCTCGGAAAATGCCAGCGAGAAACTGCCTGATTATTTTACAACTGCGGATGATGTGACGCCGAAGCAGCACGTGGATATTCAGGCCGCTGCCCAGATTTGGGTGGACTCCTCGATTTCAAAGACCGCAAACGTACCCACTGATTACAAGTACGATGATTTCAAAGATATTTATCTTTATGCCTACGAACAGGGGCTGAAGGGTTGCACCACGTTCCGTTTTAATCCAGAAGCTTTCCAGGGTGTGCTGGTGAAAGAGCAGGATCTTAAAAACACCACGTACGTGTTTACGCTTGAAGATGGCAGCGAAGTCAAACTTAAAGGCGATGAAGAAGTGCAATACGACGGTGAGACCCACACTGCGGCTAACTTGTTTGATGCCTTGAAAGAAGGCTACTACGGCAAGTTCTAAGTGTGTACGCCAATAGGAATATTCCCATGATTACCATTGATAAAAAAATCGCTAAGTATCACGTAGAAAAGCCAGAAGATGTTGCGGCCGCCAAGGTTGCGGCCGAAAAAGCCGCGCTGGCGCCGCGTCAAGAAGACAATGTGATTTGGATGCACGAAAAGCTTGAGCGTCCGGACATGCTGATCGGCTCCACCTACAAGATTAAGACGCCGGTTTCGGATCACGCCATGTACGTCACGATCAACGACATGTTGCTCAATGAAGGCACGCCGCATGAGCAGCGTCGTCCGTTTGAAATTTTCATCAACACCAAGAACCTTGATCATTTTCAGTGGATCGTGGCCTTAACGCGGATTATTTCTGCCGTGTTCCGTAAGGGGGGTGACGTGACGTTCTTGGTAGATGAAATGAAGGGCGTGTTTGATCCGCGTGGCGGCTATTGGCAAACCGGTGGGCGTTTCATGCCATCTATCATTGCCGAATTGGGGCACGTGATTGAGCGTCATCTGCAATTCATCGGTTTGCTTAAGAAAACCGAAATGGATGAGCATCGTAAAAAACTCATCGAAGAAAAGAAAGCCGAGTTCGAAGCGCGTAATAAACAGACCGACGCGTTTGCTAAGAGCGTGTTCCCTGAAGGCGCGCAGATGTGCGCCAAGTGCAATACCACCGCCGTCATCATGATGGATGGCTGCATGACTTGTCTGAACTGCGGGGACAGTAAGTGCGGGTGAGTTGAGTTCGTTGAGTTCAGTAAGTTTGGTGTTGGACTCATTTTCTGTTTGGAGGTCGTCCCGCGTGCAAGCCGTGAATGTCTATACGGTTTCGGCTTGCAGATGCAGCCTTATATTAGCACTATGCACACGTATTACTGCGTGCCTGAATTGAATCATTGATCGAGCTGAACTGATGTGCTCTGTGTATTTGTCTCGTGTCTGCTTGATGTGTGTGTTGACGTGGCTCACGCTGACCGAGGTGTATGCTCAGGAGACTGTGTTTCCGCGTCCTATGGCGATCGAGCCTGCAGTTGCGTTCTGGACGCGTGTTTACACCGAAGTAGGTACCACTGGCGGATTCATTCATGATGATACACGTATGGATGTGG
>CANGJP010000002.1 GCA_947454465.1 Pseudomonadota bacterium | reverse complement strand
TTTGCGGCCTGCTTAGGTGGGCCGTGATGACAGGGTGTGAGCAGGACGGATGGCGATGAATGAAGGATCCCCTTGCCGAGGATCGACTCAGCGATGGGGCGTGGCATGCAGCATGAACATCACGCAGTAGAGTGAGGCGAATAACGATTAAAAATAAATTAGTCGTTGTTCAAATCACTCTACCTCGTGACATATGAAGCGCTTTTTAGGGATTTTTGGTAGCAATAGAGTTATTCGATTCGGAGAAATTAAAATGAGGCAGAGAATCGTCGGTTGGTTAGGTGCAGTTGCTGCAGTTTGCTTGGGGGTTTTTCCCACCGCACAGGCACAAACGAGTACGTATAGCGTCAGTGTTACCGTGTCTGGGTTGGCACCCGGTAAGTCATTAGTGCTGTTGAATAGAGGTATTAATCCCTTAACGGTTAGCGCGATTGGGATGGTTAGGTTTACAACTGGGTTGATCTCGCGATCTAGCTATTCAGTAACCGTAGGTACGCAACCGATTGGTCAGACCTGTGTCGTCAGCAATGGTACCGGCACGATCAATGCGGCTAACGTCACTAACGTAATAGTCAATTGTGGTACCCCTTATGGTATTGGTGGCTCGATTTCGGGTTTAACGACGGCTGGGTTGGTGCTGAAATTAAATAATTCCACGACTTTGGCCGTGTCTGCCGGCTCGACCTCATTCAAATACTTTCCGGGTCTGATCTCTGGTTCTTCATATGCTATCAGTGTTGCTACGCAACCATTGGGGCTGACTTGTTCGTTGACGAATTCAACCGGTGCTGTGACGAATAGCGCTGTGAGTAATATTACGGTGAGTTGTGCTGCTAATCCTTATACGATCAGCGGTACCAATGCTGCTGGTGCAACATTAACCGCTAGCGGCAGCACGTCTGCTACGGGTAATACGATCACGGGTAATGCAGCTTTTAGCTTATCAGCTCGCTATGGTGACACCCTCAAAATTACTGCAACGAAGGCTGGCAATACTTGTTTTGTAAGTGGTTTACCGGTTGCAGTTATCAGTGATGTGAATAGCGGCGTAAGCGTAATGTGCACTCCGAATACCTACATGATTACTGGCACCAATGTTGCTGGTGCAACATTAACGGCTAGCGGCAGCACGGCTGCTACGGGTAATACGATCACGGGTAATGCGGCTTTTAGTTTATCGGCTCGCTATGGTGATACCGTGACATTAAGCGCTGCAAAGACTAGAAATAACTGCCTAGTAAGTGGTTCGCCAATCACCATAACGGGACCTGTTTCTACAGGCGTGACAGTGTCTTGTTCAGTCATTACGGTACCCACTTATGCGATTGCCGGTAATGTTTTTGGTCTTTCGGGTACATTGAAGCTAAAGAACAATAATACCGATGAGGTTACGGTAACGGCTAATGGACCATTTATTTTTCCGACAGAACTGGATGCAGGTTCTGCTTATGCCGTTACCATCAGTCAACAGCCAACCGGTCAGACTTGCCAAGTGGTCAGTGGGTCAGGTAGCAATCTTGCTGACAATGTTTGGGGACTGGTGGTTGCTTGTGGAACTGGCACCACCAATATCACCGGTGTGGGTGTTGCGGGCGGTATGTCTACCACCTCATTTACCATCACAAATACGCCAAGTAACAATGGTACGAATAACACTCCTGTGACGGCCTGTTTTAATAATGCCGGCGGTACGTGTACTAATAATCTTACTTTCAGTTTTCCTGCTCAGGTTGTTGGCAGTAGTTATTCGATCACTCCTCCCGTCCAAACCACGAGCAATAAATGTGTCGTGACCAATGTGCAGGGTGTGGTGACGACAACTGCGGTTGCGACTCGCGTTGAATGCGCCAAGCCACCGACTGCTGATTTTATGTATGGCGTTGTGGGGGGTACGGTTTCCGGTCTGGCAGGTTCTTTGACGCTAGCCAATGGGGCTTCGACTGTGGTGCTGACTCCAGGTACGACTCGTTTTAATTTTGCTGCACCGGTGCCTTCAGCTAGTAGCTATGCGGTGACGGTAAGCAGTCAACCTTTGGGCCAGACTTGTGCGGTCGTTAATGGCACCGGTGTGATTAGCGGTAACACAGGGGGTAGTGCGACCAATCCAGTAAATGATGTAAGCAATATCAGTGTGACCTGTGTGAGTAATACCTTGGCCAGTCAGATCAGTGGCACGGTGACTAATCTGGATGCGGGCAAAACAGTGACCTTGCTGAACAATGGTGGCGATAAAATAATCATATTAACCAACGGTCCATTTACTTTTGCCAACCGTGTCGTCATTGGTTCAGCCTATGCGGTCACTGCGAGTCAACCGAGTGGTCAGGTTTGCGCGGTCACGGGTGGAGGTAATAACAACGGTTCCGGAATCAGTCCTGGTGGTGGCGTCGATATTAGCAACATCAGTGTTACTTGTGCTGCCGATACTCGAACATTCACCATTGGCGGAACGATTTCTGGTCTGAGTGGTTCGATTACACTACTGAATAATGGCGGTAACTCACTCACGCTGGGTGCTGGTGGATTTACGTTCAGTACGGCATTGAATGCCGGCTCCAGTTACAACGTAACCTTAACTGCGCAACCTAGTGGTCAAACTTGCTTCCTGTTCAATAACTCCGGTACCGATCTGAGTGCAAACGTCACTGGGGTCAGTGTAGCTTGTAGTACGAATACCTTTCAGGTGGGCGGTAGTGTGACTAACCTGACCGGTGCGGGCCTGATTTTACAGTTAGGTAAGCAGACGCTGACTGTGTCTTCTGGTGATTCAGCCTTTGCGTTCAATACATCGCTGCTTACCGGTGGCCTGTACTCTGTTTTTATCAGTAACCAGCCTGTTGGGCAGACCTGTTCTCTAAGAGGCAGTGAAGGTGTGATTGCTCTTACGAATGTGACTACTGTAGATGTGGCGTGCGCTAACAATGGTACAGCCAGTTATAACGTTGTGCTTGGGCGTCCAACAGAGACCGGTATTACATTCAGTATTTTAGGTGGTATTAATGATTGGGGTGGCAGCGCCTATGTCCAGTATGGCACCACTCCGGGTGGTATTTATCCGAATACATCGTCAACAGCGGCGTCACCCAGCACACCCTATCCGGCCGGAAGTGCTCAGCCGGTGATTGAAGTGAATCTGACGGGTTTGTCGACGAACACGAAGTATTACTATCGTGTGCAATACAAGACAGCCAGCGGAATAGACTATGTTGCGGGTAATGAATACTCGTTCACAACGCAACGTGCGCAAGGTAGTACGTTTAGCTTTGGTGTGCAGGGTGATTCGCATCCAGAGCGTTACAGCGACAAGATGTTCCACGCCGAGTTGTACAAGCTAACGATGGCAGAAATTGCTAAACGTCAGCCGGACTTGTACTTTATGCTGGGTGATGACTTCAGCTCGGAAAAGATGGTGGAGATTTTCAAGCTGGCCAACTATCCCACCGTGACCGCCTTTCCATTTTCGGTGTATGGCCCGGGTGGTACGTTGTCGAGCTTTACGCAATATTCGGCGTTGACATCACCCTTCGTTCAGCTCACTACCGGTGAAGGTAATACGGCTGCTAAAGGCTATGGTGCTTATCTTGAGCAACGTCGCGATTACTTAGGGTTGATGACTCACTCTACCTCGCTGTTTACTGTCAGTGGTAACCATGAACAGGCGATGTATGTAAATTTAGGCGGAGTGTTCAATAACAATGCGGTATTTTCGGCTAGCGCGCGTAACAAGTTCTATCCTGGACCGACACCGGTAAACGTTACAGCATTCACCGGTATGGGATCGGGCTTCTATTCCGGTGATACGGAGTCATTCGCCACGGGTAATGCAGCGTTAAGGGGCTACCCAGGAGTGGATGGCGATGGCTTGTTACGTGATTACTATGCCTTTGAATGGGGTGATGCGTTGTTCATTACGATCGACCCGTACTGGCATGCGACCTCACCCGTGGATACCTCGTTGTACAGTGATCCAGAAAATCTCTGGGGTAAGAGCATGGGGGATGCCCAATATTTCTGGTTGAAGGGCATGCTGGAAAGGAATGCGGCTGCCGGTTCGAACCGAAAGAAATACGTGTTCTTGTTCTCGCATCACATCAATGGTAGTGGCCGCGGTGGCGCGAATAACACCATGGTGGGCGAGTGGGGAGGTAATGGTAACGGGGAGTTTGCAGCTAATCGCCAGTGTGCAGGTCAGCCGGGTTGTTTAGTGCAAACAAACTGGCCTAAGCCGATTCATCAGTTGCTGGTCGACACCAAAGACCCAACCGGTGCAACGATTTTCTTCCAAGCGCATGACCATACGTTTGCGCGTGAGACGGTCGATGGTGTGGTGTATCAGTCTGTGGCCAATCCAGCGGACAACAGTTACTGGTCGTATAACTGCAGTGCGTATGCGCCAACGAGCATTCCATCTTTCCCAGCGGAATACAGTGGCTATGGTCAGTACAATGCCAATCAGAGTGTCATCCTGCCTGGTGCTGGATACATTCATGTCACGGTGTCGCCGCAGTTATTAAAGCTGCAATACATCCGTACCTATCGGAGTGTCGATTTGTTATTGGATGCGAATAAGGCTTTGTATGATTCGTTGGCAGGTAGGGCCAATGGTGAAGCGGCCTTCACCTATAGCTTGCCTGCACAGGCGGGTGATGACCAAGCGGTCAATAACAAGTACACCTGTAAGGGGGATGCGCCGCCAACTGGATATGTGTACAACAGGTACTCCGTAGGGGGAACCCTGACCGGATTGGGTGCCGGTAAATTCGTGACGTTATTGGTGAACAGCGGAACACCGCTAACCTTGTCAGGAAATGGTTCATTCACGTTCCCGACCTCAATCAATGGTGCTTACTCGGTGTCAGTTGGCTCATCCCCAGCGGGACAAACGTGTACGGTAAGCAGTGGTGCATCGGGCACGACCGGTACTTACCCGAGTGGTAACAATGTGACTAACGTGAGCGTGACTTGTAACTAGTGCCAGCCCGCTGAAATCACGATTCAATCCATCGGCTGACTGTAAAAAGTCAGCCGTTTTTTAGCGGAATGATCTTAGGCCGAACATCGATCAAGCTTGAAGTTCTTTGGAATAGCCTTGATTTGAGAATATGCAGCCGCATTGGACTACTCATTTCGAATGGTTATGGTGCGCAAAGCTCATACAATTGCATCATCTTGGTGCTAAAATCACTCGGTTACCTTGAAGTTTGACCGGAAGATCTCAGCGATGGCGCGGTGTTGCGCTAAGGCAGTGCGCTGGCATGTTTCCTGCACTTCAGTGATACAGAGCAATTAACCTACGGTTGGCATCTGAAAGCAACCGTGGTCATGCAATCATTAAAGCAAACAATGTTTTTTTCCGGAGGAGTAGTTCATGACAACCGGCGCTGACGTTCTCAGCTTGATTAAAGAGAAGGAAATTCGCTACGTGGATCTTCGATTCACGGACACTCGCGGCAAGGAGCAGCATGTAACCGTTCCCGCATCCCAAGTGGATGCCAAGTTTTTCTCTGATGGCAAAATGTTCGACGGTTCGTCGATTGCCGGTTGGAAGGGAATCAATGAATCCGACATGATTTTGATGCCGGATGCGACCACCGCTGTGGCAGATCCGTTCTTCGAAGATCCCACGATCATCATCCGCTGTGACATCCTCGAACCGGCCACTATGCAGGGTTATGATCGCGACCCCCGTTCTGTGGCCAAGCGCGCCGAGGCTTATTTGAAGTCAACGGGCATTGCTGACGGCGCTTTGTTCGGACCTGAAAATGAATTCTTCATTTTCGATAGCGTTCGTTACAACAACGATATGCACAGTGCAGGGTACGCCATTGACTCACAGCAAGGCGCTTGGAATTCCAATACGGTTTATCCAGAAGGCAATACTGGGCACCGTCCTGGTGTGAAAGGCGGGTATTTCCCAGTGCCTCCAGTTGATGCGTTCCAGAATATCCGTGCTTCCATGTGTAATGTGTTGGAAGAAATGGGTATGGTCGTTGAAGTGCATCACCATGAAGTGGCCACCGGCGGCCAGTGTGAAATCGGTGTCGGTGCCGGCGGTCTGGTTCGCAAAGCCGACGAAGTGCAGATGCTCAAGTATGTGGTTCACAACGTTGCACACTTGCACGGTAAGACAGCGACTTTCATGCCTAAGCCATTAGTAGGCGACAATGGTTCTGGTATGCACGTGCACCAGTCCTTACAGAAGGCAGGTGTAGCTTTGTTTGCGGGTGATCTTTACGGCGGTTTGTCTGAAACCGCGCTGTATTACATCGGCGGTATCATTAAGCACGCAAAAGCCATTAATGCCTTCACTAATGCAGGTACTAACAGCTATAAGCGTCTGGTTCCAGGGTTTGAAGCGCCCGTGATGCTGGCCTACTCTGCTCGTAACCGCTCAGCTTCTATCCGTATTCCATGGGTATCCAATCCTAAGGCACGTCGTATCGAAGTACGTTTCCCAGACTCTTCAGCGAATCCGTATTTTGCCTTTGCAGCCATGATGATGGCGGGTCTGGATGGTATCCAGAACAAGATTCATCCAGGCGAAGCGGCTGACAAGGATCTTTATGATCTAGAGCCTGAAGAGGCCAAACACATTCCTCAGGTTTGTCATTCATTAGATATGGCGCTGGAGAGTTTGGATAAGGATCGCGAGTTCTTGAAGAAAGGTGGTGTGTTCACTGATGACGTTATCGATGCATACATTGCATTGAAGATGCAAGAAGTGACGCGTCTGCGCATGTCAACGCATCCAGCTGAAATGGAAATGTATTACAGCTGCTGATGTCATTGCTGAAGGAGTCGGACTGTGTCTTCTGGCGCAGCTTCGGCTCCCGAAGCAATTTGGAAGGCTAAGTTTTGGTTTGCGGTGGTTGAATTACATCGCAAACCCGTCAATGGCTTTGTCCCTAGGAGATCTTGCGGGTATGCTTCCCGACCATGCGTTACCTGCCCTGCCTCGTTTTGTTATTCGCCATGCCCTTGATGGCTGCAAACGTGTGGAAGTGGCGCGATGCGAATGGGGTGGTAAATTTTTCCGATCGACCCAGTCCGGGAGCAGAACAGGTCAATATTTCCAGTCCCAGCACCTACGGGCCACCAGTTTTGTCCGAACACAACAGTGCTTCCGCGTCCAGCAAAAGCTCGCTGTCAGTGACGTACGCCAATGTCGAAATATGGAAACCCAGTGGCGAAATGACGATATCCAATACGGCCGGTCACGTGGAAGTTGCCGTGCGCGTAGAGCCGGCATTATCCAGCGAGCATCATTTGGCGTTGTACATGGATGGTCGCTTAGTATCTGGATTTCCAGCTCGGGGAATGAATTACGAGTTGACCGGAGTCGAACGCGGCGCGCATACATTTACATTGGCGGTGGTCGATGCCGAGGGTCAGCAACTGAAACTCAGCAATCCCGTTCAGTTCTACGTGCAACAACCTTCGATATTACGCAGACCGTAAGTGACCAGAGTGGCGGTGCAGCGTCTTTAGCTGAAGATTCTTTTAAGATAGGTCAGGGTTGCGCATGGTAGCTGTACCACGAATCCGCATGGAGCAGACCATGACTGATTTGCAGCGAATTCTAGATCACTTAAATACTAGTCTCCTGCTGGTTGATCGTCGGCACGTTATTCACTATGTCAATGCGGCAGCCGAAACATTACTCGGTATTAGTCGTAATCAAATACTCGGACGTACACTTTCAGAATTGATTCGTGATGCCAGTGATTTGGCTATTTTGGTAGATAGGGCGACGGAAGCATGGAAACCTTATGCACGACGTGAAATGAATTTGCGTAGCTGCGGTACTTCAGGTGATGTTGTGGTCGACTGCACTGTCACACCATTTGAAGATCAGTTTGAGAACTCATCTGTCTTAGTTGAATTTAGTGATGCTAGGCAGCACCAGCGAATTTCAAGAGAAACAGCGTTGATCAACCGAGCCGGTGGTAGTCGTTTGATGATACGTCAGCTTGCTCATGAAATAAAAAACCCTTTAGGTGGCTTACGTGGTGCAGCGCAATTGTTAGAACGTCAGTTGAGTGATGCTTCTATGCGTGAATATACCTCGATCATCATCAGTGAAGCAGATCGACTTAAAGCTTTGGTAGATTCGTTGTTAGGCCCAGGTCATCTACCAAAGAAAGAATTAATCAATATTCATGAGATCTTGCAGCATGTAAGACAGCTAATTCTAGTAGATGCGGATGGCATCACCCTTGATAGAGATTACGATCCTAGCTTGCCAGCATTGGAACTGGATCGTAATCAGATTATTCAAGCCATTCTCAACATTGCACGAAATGCCGTTCAAGCCATGCAAGGGATGCAGCCAGCTGGCAAGCTGATGATTCGCACTCGAGCGTTAACTGCGGTCAGTATTGGTCCGCGTCGACACCGTCTGGTCGCGTCTATCCAGTTTGAAGATAACGGTCCAGGTGTGCCTGAGCATTTACAGGAAACGCTGTTCTACCCGTTCGTCACCGGACGAGCCGAAGGAACCGGATTAGGTCTTGCTATCGCACAAGATTTGGTCAGCCGTCATGGTGGCTTGATTGAATTTGAGAGTCGTCCCGGACGTACCGTATTCACCTTATTACTACCATTTAATTCAAATGATGCAGCCGATGTCCACAAAACCGCTTAATGTCTGGTTGGTAGACGATGATTCATCCATTCGCTGGGTGCTGGAGAGAGCGCTGAAGCAAGGTGGAATGGTGCCTACGGCATTCGAGCAGGCAGACTCTGCACTGAGCGCGTTACGACGATCACGTCCTGATGTCTTGATGACGGATATTCGCATGCCTGGACGTAGTGGCTTGGAATTGCTGTCTGAAATCCGTACATCGCAGCCGGAATTACCGGTCATTATCATGACCGCTCATTCAGATCTCGATAGCGCAGTTGCAGCCTATCAAGGTGGTGCTTTTGAATATTTACCTAAACCGTTTGATATCGATCAGGCTGTAGATTTAGTTCGACGCGCTGCCAACCAGAAAAAAATTTCTGAGGAAGTGATTACCGAAACGAAACGCATCCCAGAAATGCTGGGCCACGCACCGGCAATGCAGGAAGTGTTTCGTGCCATTGGACGGTTATCGCGCTCAAGCATGACCGTACTCATTAATGGTGAGTCAGGTACAGGTAAAGAGTTGGTTGCACGTGCATTGCATCGTCATAGTCCACGTGCGAATAAAGCATTTATCGCATTAAACACCTCTGCATTTACGGCTGATCTCCTAGAGTCTGAATTATTTGGTCACGAAAAAGGTTCATTTACCGGTGCTGATGCGCAGCGGCGTGGTCGTTTCGAACAAGCAGATGGCGGTACGTTGTTCCTTGATGAAATTGGTGATATGTCACCGCAACTGCAAACGCGATTACTCCGCGTGTTAGCCGAAGGTGAGTTTTATCGAGTCGGTGGACAAATACCGGTACGCGTTGATGTTCGTGTGATTGCTGCGACACACCAAGACTTGTCTGAGCGGGTGAAGCAAGGGTTGTTTCGTGAAGACTTACTACACCGCCTGAATGTGATTCGGATTGAGGTGCCACCGCTGCGGGCCCGTCGTGATGATATCCCTGAGTTACTTCATTTTTATTTGAATTCAGCGGCGACTGAGTTAGGGGTTGAAGCTAAAGTTTTGACCAAAGAAGCGGAGGCAGCTTTATTGGCCTATGATTGGCCGGGCAATGTTCGGCAATTGGTGAATACCTGCCGCCGTTTGACCGTTAGTGCGCCCGGGCGTGAAATTAAGGTCGCGGATATTCCAACAGACTTGGGTGGAGTAACTAGCGCTAGTACCTTGCAGGAAGAATGGTCACGACAACTGATGGGATGGGCTGATAAACGTTTGGCAGAGGGAGGCCTACCCTTGCTTGATGATGCCCTACCTGAGTTTGAGCGAACATTAATTCGTTGTGCGCTTCGCAAGACAGAGGGCGGACGTCAAGAGGCTGCTAAATTATTGGGCTGGGGCCGTAATACGCTGACGCGAAAATTGAAAGAACTGGGAATGGATGATGTCTAACTAGGAATTGATCGCTAAGGTAAGGTGGTTGACTACAAATGGATCAATCTCCACGTGTACTTTACGGTGGACGCAAGTCCAGACGCTAAGTCAGGTCGGATGGAAGTTCAGATGAAGTCTATTCCCGCTTTATCTCGAGAAGGCTGGAGTCAGAACTCCATTGCGATTGGCGATCAGGTGGTTGTGGAGGCGCATCCGGGCACGGGCGGTAGAAATTATGTCATATTGATTTCTATGCAGAAAAAAGGCAAACCTTACCCTAAAAACAGCTAAAGCTTTGGATCTGGCTCTGGTTGCGGAATGGATAGGAGGTCGCATCCAAAAAATAGGCCTAGGACGTTCGATGGGTATCCCATTGGGCCTTAGGAGAGTTTGGGTACGGAGACCCGTGCGAGCCTGTGCGATATGCATTCAGGTCTCAGGGTTCTCCTTATGGAAAATCAGTGACCATCCTAGTTTGAAGAAGAAGGGTCACTAGGGTCGTGTCAGGCTGATACAAGAATTGTCTAGGAAGGCCCTATACAACAGAGATAGTTAACATTCGGTACTGCCCAAGCAGTGGGAGTGGTCAGCCTATGCATTAGGCCTAGGTACAGTCCTCCTAGCGCAGTTCACTGATTCAGTTAGGAAAGATGGCGTGCTTTGTTATTTTTAGGAATAGAAACTCAGTAATTTCCCTGATAAAGTGACGAATTAACAAATAATTGCTTTGCTCATGGAAAAGATAGCCTCATACTTTCCAACCATGAGACGGGGAAATTTTTCTTAAGTTTGCAGAGTGAGCGTCTGTGTGCGGTGTGACGACGTACTCGGACTAATCCGAAATCATCAGAGAGTGGCATATCAAATGAAAATCACTAGTTCAGTACTTAGCGCTTTACTGTTGGTCAGTGCTGCGCCTGTTACGTTTGCACACCATGGTTGGGGTCAGCAATATGACACCACCAAGGAAATGGAACTGACTGGCGTTGTTAAGTCGGTTCAATGGACCAACCCACACGTTCGTTTCCAAATCGCCGTGGATGCTGGTAAGCCAACTGAAAAACTATGGACTATCGAAAGTAATTCCGTGGGTAATTTGAGCCGTATGGCCATTACCAAAGATGTGGTTCCGGTCGGTGCCAATGTGAAGATTTCTGGTTTCGGTCCTGGCCCAGCTGCTAATTTCGGCTTGTTTATGAATCACTTGCTATTCTTGGACGGCCCTCAGAAAGGTAAGGAAGTTGTCTTCTTGCGTGGTGCTGCTCCTCGCTGGTCTGATGACACTATCGGTAGCGATGATGGCTTGCATGGCAAGATTGTTGAAAACGACATCAACAAGCGCCCATCTACCATTTTCTCGGTTTGGACTGTTGTATATAACGACAGCAATAGCCATGGTCTGCACACCATTACTGCTGCTGGCGCTGCTCCTGCCGCCGCTGCCCCACCCCCTCCTGCCGCTATGGCAGCCGGTGCTGCACCTGCGGGTGGTGGTATGGCTGCAACCACGGCTGATGGTAAGGTGATCGTATGCTCTCCTAAGAGCCTGACTCAGATCATGGGCACGCCTTATCCAGTGCAAGTGATTGATCAGGTTGCCAAGAGCAAGAAGATCATTTTCAAGGCAGAAGAAAATGACTCAGTGCGTGAAATCAATATCACTACTGCCGCGCACAAAGTTCCAGCAGGTGTTGCCCCAAGCCTGATGGGTTACTCCACCGGCTCAATCGATGCCAGCAAGAAAAAGATGACTGTGACCACGTCCAATGTACAAGGTTCTCCTGACACGGTGTACACCGAAACATTTGAACTGTCCGATGACCGTAACCGTCTTAACTACACCTTGAAGACAAGCACCAGTGCGACGACTCAGGGTCGCTTCTGGCAGTATCAGCCTGGTGCGTCAGTTATGCCTTATGGTTGCACTAACTAACAGCGGCATATGATCTCTTAGGTAAAGACCCTAGGGGATTCACTGAATTCCGGGTTAATAAACTCATCGCCAGCACATTCAGTGCTGGCGATGTCGTTTAAGGGGACAGTCCATGTCTTTTGGTAATCGGGCTGTAGTCAGGTGCCAACCTTAAAGGTTCGGCAAGCTAACGAATTAGCTATCCAGTTCGTCGATATTCTCGGTGCGACTTTTAAATAACTAGGAATCAGGTGCCTACTAGGCAACAGGGCATGATGCTTTCCCTGCAGTACAGCGGTGACGGTGATGTGTACAATGTTTACTATTCCTATAGTGCGATACCGTTGATGAGTACTTTAGCAGCCATCCATAGCCCTACTTGGCGTGATTATTACGAACTCGGCAAACCACGAGTGGTGATGCTGATAGTGTTTACTGCATTTGTCGGTATGTTGCTTGCGGTGCCGGGATGGCCACCAATAGAGGCGCTGATCTTTGGCAATTTTGGGATTGCGCTCGCAGCATCGTCGGCGGCGGCTATTAATCATGTATTAGATCGCCGCTTCGATCTACACATGAAGCGTACACAAGGTCGTCCAATACCATTAGGGCATGTCAGTGAGGGTCAAGCAATTCGATATGCCATTCTTCTGGGTGTGCTGTCCATGCTCATGCTGGTGCTATGGGTGAACCTGCTAACAGCCATACTCACTTTTGCATCATTAATTGGTTATGCGATTGTTTATACCGTTTGGTTGAAACACGCGACGCCGCAGAATATTGTCATTGGCGGTGCGGCCGGTGCGGCCCCGCCCGTGTTAGGTTGGGCGGCTGCAACGGGTACAGTGGATCACAACGCGCTACTGCTCTTTTTGATAATTTTTATCTGGACGCCACCGCATTTCTGGGCGTTGGCGATTGCCAGGCGCGATGATTATGCAAAGGTTGGGATACCCATGCTACCAGTGATTTATGGTGTTGAATTTACCAGCCTGCACATATTGTTCTATACCATTTTATTGATGATTGTAACTTTACTGCCATATCTCACGGGATTGTCGGGGCTGCTGTACTTGGTCTCGGCGGTGATTCTTGGCGGTATCTTTATTGGCTATGCGATCAAGCTGAAAGTGAGGCCAACACAAGCATTACCTATGCGCATCTTTGGATACTCCATTACCTATTTGTCTTTGCTATTCACCATGCTACTAGTAGATCACTACCTACGCTTGGCAGTGTAATGGCGCGTAAGCAGTCATCAGCATTGGTTTTCTGCCTTCTGTTAGGCGTTGTTGTTTTGATAGGTTATGGTTCTCTCTACCCTTTCGATTTTAGATTTGATGGTAGTCAACCGACGTTAATGGCTGCATTCTCACAGTTGAGTTGGGCACGCGCCGGTAGGGCAGATCGTGTTCGCAATGTATTGCTGTATCTGCCCCTCGGATTTTGTTTGATGTTGCTGCTCAGAGTGAAACTTGGGGCTTTCTGGGCAAGCATGGTTGCAACACTGTTGGGAATGATATTGTCGTTAGCCATCGAGCTGTCACAAGTCTACCTCAGCATGCGAGTGCCCAGTTTGATGGACGTGATGTTGAATACCTCTGGTACATGGGTGGGTGCGATAGCGGGTGTGATTTGGCGAGGGTTGAGTGGCTTGGTATATATGTCACCAAATTCCCGTAGTCGACCTGGAGATCGCAGTGCTTTGGTACTGGTTTGCACATGGATGTTGTGGCGATTGGCTGAATTTGAGCCCGGAGTGACCCTATCAAGATTAAAACTTGCGCTTTGGCCATTGATGGAAGGTAGTTATTCTTTAGCACTGACCTGTAAGTTTCTATTGTTGTGGCTGGTCGTCGCTCAAGCGGTGCTCAGTTTTGCAAATCGTCATCGCAGTAACGAGGCGCTACTTACCGTGATTGCAGTGGTGATGATCGGACGTCTGTTGTTTATCGTGTCACCATTCAACTTTTCTGAATTACTGGCGTTACTGTTGTTACTTCCTGTCCTAGTTATATTGCATAAGTTCAATGGTAAGCCGCAGGCCCTAATGCTAATGCTAGGGTTTTTCGCTTGGTTTATTTACCAGCGGATATTTCCTTTTCAGTTTACGACGAACGCCAATCATTTTGATTGGTGGCCATTCGTTAACTGGCTTGAACAAGGGATGCCAATTAATCCTGATCAGTTGCTGAGTAAATTATTCCTTTTTGGCGCCCTCATCTGGTTACTCAAAGAAACTGGACTGAGTATCCGTACGGCCATGATTGTAGTGGTTCTAATGATTTTTGGCTTAGAGGTGCTCCAGCTCTGGATTAAAGATCAGACCGGATCAATAACTGATGCTGTTTTAGCATTGGTTATGGGAACGGTCATGCGGCTTGCCAGTAATGAACGAAAAATTCGATCCATACGCTTTAAGCATGCTTAACGCCATTACAGTAACTTGTTGAACAACCTGATGGATATTTCACATCTTATAGACGGATTAAACGACGCTCAGCGTCAGGCGGTAACTGCGCCTGACACGCCAATGCTGGTATTGGCAGGTGCGGGAAGTGGTAAGACCCGAGTTCTTACGCATCGAGTTGCATGGTTGGTTGAAGTTGAAGGGATTTCTCCCCATGGAATTATGGCGGTAACTTTTACTAATAAAGCAGCGGGTGAAATGCGCTCGCGTATTGAGCAAATGTTGCATTTACCTACCGCACCTTTATGGATAGGTACGTTTCATGGCATTGCCCACCGATTGTTGCGCTTACATTGGCGCGAGGCAAAATTACCTCAATCGTTTCAGATCATTGATGCTGATGATCAGCATCGTGCAATTAAAAAAATACTTAAGGCACAAAACCTAGACGAAGCACGATGGGTACCCAAAGAAGTAACATGGTTTATTAACGCACAGAAAGATGCTGGGCTTCGCCCACAAAACATTAAAGACGATGGCGATTATAACCGTCGGCAACTGATCCGATTGTATGAAGACTATCAAGCTACTTGCGAGCGTGGCGGGATGGTCGACTTTGCAGAATTATTGCTGCGTGTTTACGAGTTAATGCGTGATAACCCTATTGTGCTTGAGCACTACCGGAATAGATTCAAACATTTACTAGTAGACGAATTTCAGGATACTAATTCTATTCAATATCAATGGTTGCGTTTGTTGATCGGTCCTCACGGTAATCCCATGGTCGTGGGGGACGATGATCAATCCATTTATGGATGGCGTGGTGCTAAAGTTGAAAATATTGCTCAGTTTAAGCGCGACTATCCACGTATGGAGACATTCCGGCTTGAGCAGAACTATCGCTCTACTGGAAATATTCTAAAAGCAGCGAACCACTTGATCGAAAATAATAGTGGAAGACTTGGAAAAAATCTTTGGACCAGTGACGGTGATGGTGAGCTTATCAAGTTATATGCTGCCTACAATGAACGGGATGAGGCCGATTTTGTTGTTAATCGAATTCGCGACTGGGTAAGTAAGGGCGGTAAGCGGAGTGAGTGCGCCATTTTGTACCGAGCTAATGCGATTTCGCGAGTGTTTGAAGAGGCCATGATTTCAGCGCGAGTGCCTTATCGGGTCTACGGCGGTTTGCGCTTCTTCGAGCGTGCTGAAATTAAAGATGCGCTTGCCTACTTGAGATTGGTTCAGAACCGTAATGATGATGCTTCATTTGAACGAGTGGTAAACCTGCCCACCCGTGGGATTGGTTTAAGAACTTTAGAAATTCTACGAGATTATGCGCGCAACAATGCTTGCACGATGTGGGTGGCCGCGGGTGCTAACTTAGACGAGTTGGGTCCAAAAGCAGGAATGGCGCTGCATGGTTTCATGCAACTGATTGAACGTATGGAGCAGGCAACCAAAGAGTTGCCGTTGCATGAGCAGGTTGATCATGTCATTGCGCACAGCGGTTTAATTGCGTTACATCAAAAAGAAAAGACCAGTGCCCGTGGCAGTGCTGAAGCGCGCGTTGAAAACTTGGAAGAACTGGTCAGTGCTGCGCGTGGTTTTGATGCCGAATCCATGAGCAACGAAGAAACGGATAGTATGACGCCATTGGCTTCATTCCTTGCTCATGCAGTACTCGAGTCAGGTGAAGGCCAGGCTGAAGCAGGTGAAGATAGTGTGCAGATGATGACCTTGCATACTGCCAAAGGCTTGGAATTTCCAGTGGTGTTTTTATGTGGTTTAGAAGAAGGTTTGTTTCCCCATCAGCGATCGACTGCTGATCCGTCTGGCATGGAGGAAGAGCGTCGTCTCTGTTATGTCGGTATCACGCGTGCAATGCGTTTTCTTTATTTGAGTTATGCCGAAACACGGCGGTTACATGGTGTTGATAGTCATGGCTCGCCATCGCGATTCATACGAGAGTTGCCAGCTACGCTGCTTGAAGAAATACGTCCGAGGATCCATGTTTCGCGGCCGGTCTATTCCTCTCCTGCATATACATCGTCGCGCACTACTGGTGTGCGTGAGACCTCATCTCATGGAGTAAGAATGGGGCAACGTGTGCGTCATGGGAAATTCGGTGAGGGTGTTGTACTTGAGTTGGAAGGACAGGGAGCTCAAGCCAGAGTCCAGGTCCGATTTGAAAGTCAGGGAACCAAGTGGCTGATGTTGAGTTACGCAAATCTCGAAACGCTATAGTAGTAAGAAAAATCAGATGGGGAGATGAGTTGTAAGCAGGCAGCCTACCTGCTGCCTGCATAGATTGTTCAGGGCTTAAGATCCAGCAAGTCTTAAGGAGAGGCTGTGAATCGTGGTATGTGCAACGTCATAACAGCCAGTTTGCTATCTACCGAACTAAACCAATGTGCAACATTTTCTGGGACGATAAACATATCGCCTTTTGACACCGCACGTGAGGTGCCACCATCGATAGCTGTTCCGCTTAGGTTGCTAGCATCGCGGCGTGATTCGTTCACCAGCTTACCGCCTAACACTAGGGTGCCTGCACCATCTAATACAACAAATAATTCTGCTTCTTTTTCATGCAATGAGGCCGATCCTATTACGCTGCGATATTCCAGGTTAGCAGTGTAGGGAGCAAGGCGAAGTAATGCTGTATTGGGCGTGGTATTCCCGGCTTGACGTGCCGCGTCTGCTTTTGACAGGAGGTCGGCCAGTTCCCCTGAGGAAATGAAAGGTTTAGGTTCTGCAGGTGGGGGTGGCGGAGGTGGGTTAGGTGTTGTTGATTGTGACCACGCGGCAAAGGACAGGCCAGTAGCAATAACTGCAAATATTAATCGCGTAGATTGACCGATCATGTGTTGCTCCTCAATTTAATTGAAATTATTGGTCATCATAGCAGTAATAGGCCGTATCAATGTATGGCTGAATCCTTTGCTATTTTTAAACAGGATTTCAGGATTTAGCGATGTGCTGCACGGGCAACTCCCCATACTTCGATTTGTTCTACGCCAGCTTTATATAAGGTCGATGCGACTTCTTGGACGGTACTGCCTGTAGTGATCACATCGTCCAAAATAGCGACTTTTCTGGGAATCATTGCAGAGACCGCATTGAAAGCACGTCGGAGGTTCTTTTGACGTGCTTGCCGCGTAAGTCCAGCTTGTTCAGGTGTTGCTCGTGTTCGTTCCAAGACATCCAGTCGAAGCGGTAAATTCAGGCGTCGATGTAGGTACCAACCGACTTCAATCACTTGGTTATAGCCCCGCTGCCGATAGCGCTGTGTGTGTAGAGGAACCGGAATGATGCAGTCCGGCCATGGATGAGTGCGCTGCAATCGCAGGTGATGAGACAGTAATTCAGCCAAGACTCGCGCAGTAGCGAGATGGTTACCGTATTTGAAATGACGGATCAAATCGGAAATCGGGTAGCGGTATTCGAAAGGGCAGAAGCTTCGATCGTAGTCAGGGGGTGAGCGTAGACATTCGCCACAAATCAGTTGTGCACCACTGGAATTCAAGGGGAGGCTGCATAGTTGGCATGAATGCTGGTTGAATGGCAGTTGCAGGTAACAGCCTCTACACAAATCAAGGGATAAGCATTCGGTACTGGGAAAAAACAACCCCCCGTCATCCCCGCAAGCAATGCACCGGGCAGGTAATAACCAGCGCTGGGACTGTGCTAAAAGTCGACAGCTTAGGGATTTCAGCCGATCGTAAACCATATTGACCTTCCTTGGTTGACAGGCGGGGTGCCGGTCTCAATACTGCGCGCCAGTTTTCACTACTGGACTGGCTATGTCTACTCCCGCGATCAATCTGGATACCCTCGGCAGCATTCGTCATGACTGGACCCTCAATGAAGTTCAGACGCTACTGAATTTACCCTTTGCCGATTTGACGTTTCATGCCCAGCGCGTTCATCGCAGCCATTTCAACCCCAATGAAGTTCAAGTCAGTACTTTGCTGTCGATCAAAACCGGTGCTTGTCCCGAAGATTGTGCTTACTGCCCTCAGAGTGTCCGTTACGACACGGGTCTAGAGCGCGAAGAATTAATGGCGGTAGATGCAGTGTTGGAAAATGCCCGCGCCGCAAAAGCCAAGGGCGCGACCCGCTTTTGTATGGGCGCCGCCTATCGCAGTCCGAAGGACAAGCAACTCAAAGTGGTCGCAGAAATGATTCGTGGGGTGCGGGCATTGGGCATGGAAACCTGTGCCACGCTTGGGATGCTGACATCGCAACAGGCCCACGAACTTAAAGAGGCGGGCTTGGACTACTACAACCATAACCTTGATAGCAGTGAAGAGTTTTACGAAAAAATTATTACCACCCGTACGTTTCAAGATCGTCTTGATACTTTAGATGCGGTACGCAACGCAGGAATTAATGTCTGCTGTGGTGGCATCTTAGGTATGGGTGAAGATGAAGGCGACCGTGCAAAATTGCTGCTGACTTTGGCCAATATGCCGCAGCATCCGGAAAGCGTACCTATCAATCAATTGGTACAAGTCAGCGGTACGCCGCTTAAAGGCGTAGCACCGCTTGATCCATTTGATTTTGTAAGAACGATTGCGGTGGCACGCTTGCTGATGCCGAAATCTCATGTGCGCTTATCTGCGGGTCGTACAGAAATGAATGATCAGATGCAGGCCTTATGTTTTCTGGCTGGCGCCAACTCAATTTTCTATGGTGAGAAATTATTGACTACAGATAATCCCGAATCTGATCGGGATCAAGCCTTGTTTAAGCGCTTAGGAATCATGCCTGAAGCACCTGTTGTGAGAGCGGATGTTGAACAATCTGAGTTAGGGCATTGTCAAGGAAATGACCAGGTGCGTTGTACGCCAGCGGTTGATCAGTCTGCTCATGCCTAGCAAATCGCATGGTTGATTTTGACGCGGCTTTACGCGCTGAGGTTGCAGCGATTACTGCAGTCGATCGCTATCGGCGCCGACGTGTTGTGGAAGTGATAGATCCAGCCGCGCCTATGTATATTCGCGTGGATGGTCGTGATTGCGTCAATTTTTGCAGTAACGATTATCTAGGTTTGGCCACGCATGTCGAGGTTCGACGTGCTATGAGCGCCGCTGCTGAGCGCTATGGTGCAGGCAGCGGTGCGGCACACCTCGTCACTGGGCACAGTGCAGAACATCATGCGCTCGAAGAGGAGTTGGCTGAATTTGTTGGTCGTGAACGAGCATTATTGTTCTCGACGGGGTACATGGCTAACTTGGGTGTAGCTAGCGCCCTCCTGACGCGCGGTGATGCTGTATTCGAAGATCGATTGAATCACGCATCATTACTTGATGCAGGCCTGGCCAGTGGGGCGCGATTTACTCGTTATGCTCACGCGGATTCTACTGAACTGAAGCAGGAGCTTTCTGAAAGCCGTTCGCGCCGTAAGTTGGTTATGAGTGATGGAGTTTTTAGTATGGATGGTGATGTCGCGCCACTGGATGTTTTAGCGGTTTTGTGCGCGCAGCATCAAGCGGTGTTGATGATTGACGATGCGCATGGTTTTGGTGTGTTAGGTCAACAGGGTCAGGGATCAGTACAGGCAGCGGGTTTGGCCAGTGACGCTGTTCCAATCTATATGGCAACTTTAGGTAAGGCCCTGGGCGTGTCGGGTGCATTTGTCGCGGGCTCAGATGCGTTAATCGAAACGTTGATTCAAAAATCACGAACTTATATTTATACCACAGCGACACCACCCGCGGTTGCGGCTGCAACGCGGGCAGCACTACGCTTAGTGAAAAAAGATGGCTGGCGACGTGAGCGATTACAACAACTAATTACAAGGTTTCGTAAAGGCGTACAGCAATTGGGACTGCCGTTAATGCCATCGACCACCGCCATCCAACCCATTGTACTTGGTACTGAAAATACAGCACTCGCTGCAAGTGATGCATTGCTGAATGCTGGAATGCTGGTGAGCGCTATTCGTCCGCCGACAGTACCTCTAGGTACATCTCGATTAAGGGTAACGTTATCTGCGGCTCATAGTGATTCAGATGTTGATCACCTTATTCAGGCTTTAGAAAAAATATTTAAGGCGGTCACATGAGTTTGCATGTGCGTACACAAGGTCAAGGTCAGAATTTAGTGCTATTGCATGGTTGGGCAATGCACAGTGGCATATTTGATGATCTGCTACCTTCGCTGACCAAGGAGTATCGGGTGCACTGTATTGATTTACCGGGTCATGGTCACAGTGCTTATCACCATGAAATGAACTCATTACAGCAACTTGTTTCTGCGGTTCAGTCTCATATACCGTCTAACGCCATTATTCTGGGTTGGTCATTGGGCGGACAGGTTGCGTTGCATTTGGCACAGCTCATGCCACTGCGTGCATTAGTCTTGGTCAGTACTACGCCGAAGTTTGTGGCGGCAGAAGGTTGGTCACTGGGTATGGCAAAGGATGTGTTCGCCCATTTTTTTGCGCGCTTGCATGAAAATCATGTGAGAACCGTTGAGGATTTTTTAAGCTTGCAAGTACGGGGTGATGCGCAGGCTGGGGATGCGCTCAGACGGCTGAAAGAAAGTTTATTGCAACATCCTGCAGTTGCTGACGCGTTGTATGAAGGCTTGAACATACTACGTGACACCGATTTGCGCCCAGCATTATCAGAGTTAAAGCTACCCGCATTGGTTATTAGTGGAGAATATGACCGTATTACACATCCGGACGCTGGTGAATACCTTGCACGTTTTCTACCCCATGGGCAATTTATGCTGTGTAAACGGGCTGGGCATGCGTCTTTTATTTCAAATCAACACTGGTTCTTAGAACAACTACACTCTTTTGTTCAGAGTTTACCTGCTGTATGAATCACGATCCTTATTATATTAACCGTCGTGCGGTACGTCGCTCATTTAGTGAGGCGAGTGCCAACTATGATCAATTTGCTGTATTACAGACTGAAGTACGTATGCGGCTGCTTGAACGATTGGAATGGCAGAAGTCAGTTCCGAGCGTTATTCTTGATCTGGGTTGTGGTACAGGGATCTCAAGTAAGCTTTTACAGAAACGCTATCCCAAGGCGAGTGTGATTTCGATGGATGCCGCTTATGGCATGCTCCAACAAGTGACTCATCAGCGTAGTGTAATTAAAAAATTACTGGGTAAAAAAGCGAATTCAGTTTGTGCTGATGCCTATCAGTTACCATTTAAAAGTCATTCGATTGATCTGGTGTTCAGTAACCTCATGCTGCAATGGTGCGATCCACCAGATGCTGTTTTTGCTGAGGTTCGTCGCGTGCTCAAGCCGAGTGGTGTCTTTATGTTTGCCAGTTTCGGCCCAGATACCTTGCATGAATTACGCGAAGCTTGGGCTCTTGTTGATCAACACACCCATGTAAACCGTTTTATTGATATGCATGACTTGGGCGATGCCATGATACGCGCTGGTATGGCTGAACCGGTGCTCGATATCGAACGATTTACACTGACATATTCTGATGTGATGGGATTAATGCGTGAACTTAAAGTCATCGGTGCACACAATGTCACCGCAGGACGGTCTTCGGGACTGACCTCACCTGGAGTCATCAAGCGTATGGCTGCAGCTTATGAGCAGTATCGCCGTGAGGGTGTGTTACCTGCAAGCTACGAGGTGGTGTACGGTCAGGCTTGGGGTAACGATAAAATGAGCTTAAAAGTCGATGGCGAAGTGCGTATTCCGATCGGCCATATTGGGCGCCGTCGTTAAGTAATTTGCTTTTTCATGAATATACTATTTGGATCGTTGATGTAGTTACCGAATGGATCACAAGGTTTATAGCCACACCGGCTATAGAGCGTTAAGGCTTCAATTTGAAGGTAGCCTGTTTCTAGCAGGACATGAGTGCAGTTTCTTAAGCGTGCTGCTGACTCAAGAAAGGTCAATAACTGTTTCCCTAGGCCTTGCCCCCTATATTCATTCATTACATACATGCGTTTCAATTCGCCGTATTCATTGCTTAGAGAGATGGCGCCACAGCCGACAGCTTTTCCTTTGTTGTTGCGTGCTACGGCGAACAACACATGAGGCATGGCTAGTGCCATGATATCAATACCGTGATGACTTTCTGGCGGATACAGAGGCTTCTGATAGGCATCAAGGGCTTCAATCAAGGCTAGGATTTCAGGCTTATTGGGTGACTCTAGGTCAATTTTCATGGTGGTTTAAGCGATGACAGCGGGCAAACCGGTCTCGACAAGACCCCAAGATAGAGGGTAGTGCATTGAATATGATTTAGGTCACTACGAGTAGTGCGATTAATCGGATAGGTAGTAGTCAATCGTTGAGACAATGCGCACTCGTTTAATATAAGGAGTATTGGTGTCGCGATCTTCTACTGAAAACTGTCCTTGATTGGCGCTTTTTATTTTGCCCAGTTGGCTGTGTGAATCCTTCGCAAATTTTTCGGCCACTTCACGTGCCTTACGTGTCGCCTCTTCAATCATGGCAGGTTTAATCTCATTGAGTTTGGTAAACAGGTATTCTGTTTTTACATATTCGTAGCCGCCTAAGGCGATTCCTTTTTTGCCGAGTTTGGCTAAATTGTTTTGGGTTGCGCGCACCAAATCTATTTGGTTGGAATAGACAGTGATGGTCTGGCTGGAGATATAGCGTAAATGAGCGTTTTCACCGCCACCGTATTGTTGAGCGAGTTTGTCGGTAATGACTGGCGCACTGATCGTGATTTCAGCGGATGAAAAACCCGCTTCAGTCAGGAATTCGACCACTTGTTTACTGTTATTTTCCATTGAGGAGTACAGTGCGGTGAGATCATTATTCGCTGCAGTGAAGTTTACGGGCCAAACCGCTACGTCTGCTGGGATCTCCCGTTCAGAAAGCCCTTTAACTGACACCACCCGTTCATATTCTCTGAATTTGATGGCGCTAGAACCGATCAGGTAACCCATGAGCGCAAGGCCGCTACAGATGAAGGCACCTAAAATGAACGAGGATCGTTGGTCAGTGCCCATGATCTGAGTAAACCTCTCGTAAGGATGGATGGGTTGCAGACTGATCTGGTGACGATCATACACCTCACAGCGATTCAATCTAAACCCTAAACTGGGCACTGTTGCCGAAATCGAGGGGCCACAGAAAAGTTTCGTTGGAATCACCTAAAGTAAACGCTTACGCAAAATTGGAAAAACCACTAGTCTTACTTCTTTACACAAAGCAGAAGATTGGCGCAGTGATGGCAAGAGGCGTTTTTATTACCGGTACTGATACGGGTGTAGGCAAGACACTGATCTCTTGTGCGCTCATGGAGGTATTCGTATCTAGAGGTCTAACGGTTGTTGGAATGAAGCCAGTGGCCAGTGGCAGTGAATACAGTGTCGATGGTTTACGCAACGCCGATGCGCTCGCTTTAAGCAAGGCTGCCAATCGTGTGGTGGATTATGCGGTGATGAATCCTTACTGTTTTGCCCCTGCGATTGCACCCCATCTTGCGGCTAGACAGGCCAGACAAGAAATCAGGTTGGCTGATATGTTGGTGGCTTATCAAAAATTATCGGCACAGGCAGACATCGTGGTGGTTGAAGGTGCTGGAGGTTGGCGCGTGCCTTCTGAACCCTCTGGTTATTTGAGTGATTTGCCTGAAGCCTTAAAGCTGGATGTAATTTTAGTAGTGGGTTTGCGGCTTGGTTGTTTGAATCACGCCCTGTTAACGGCGCACGTGATCCAGTCTGGACCGTGTAGGTTGGTTGGGTGGGTTGGAAATCATATTCAGGCTGAGTTTCCTGAAGCGGAGGCCAATCTTGAGACTTTGCAGCAACGGCTTCAGGTGCCATGTTTGGGTGTGGTGCCATATATCATCGATGCTTCTTGCTCGACTCAGACAAAAAAGTGCTTGAATGTTGATGCTTTGTTTGACTAAAAAATAAGGCATCGATTGTTCTTGAGGGGATGGGCTAATTGCCTGCGCTCTCTCCCAGCTTTACTATCAGCGGGTTATTAAATTGGATCAATCATAAGCCCTTGAGCGATTTTGATGCCCTTTGCCACCCCTCACGGAGCCTTCAGTGCCTACCCCGCGCCATGGAGTGGCATGATCAGCGGTTCATCCGCATTGAGCTATGTGCTCATAATTCATTGAATAAAAAGGGTATATTGCTGTTTATGGTGACAGTAAGTGCAGGTCCCTTTGTTGCAGGCGTGTTTTGCTTGTTCCAGGGATGCTGGCCGGTGTTACCTTTTGCAGGTTTAGAGTTGCTGCTAGTCTGGTTGGCATTGAGGGCGTCACTCAAGAGGGGTGAGCAACGGCAGAGCATCTCGATTTCGCAAGATTTTGTGACAATAAGTTCGCAACTTAGTGTCTCACAAGCAAAAACGAGGTTTCCTCGCCACTGGACGAGGGTTAAACTATGCGGCTCTCGCTTCGGGTATTACCCTACTCGACTGGTTTTTGAGTCGAGTGGTCGTGTCTGTGAAGTGGGGCATTTTCTGACCGAGCAGGAGCGGCGTGCGCTGGCACTCCGTCTGCAACGATTGGTTGGGAACATGAATGATTCGCCGGCGCTGTACTAAATACGGCGCGGAAGGGTTGGCTGGTGCCAGCCAGAGCAGGTTCAACATCGGGAGCATTGGTGCAAATGTCGAAGTTTTTTAAACCTCTGGTGAGCGCGATGGGCGCGTTGTCGGCCAGCCTAGTGGCCGGTCCGGCATTTGCTGCGTGGCAGCTGAACATGACCCCGGGTGTGACCGAACTGAGTAAGCAGGCTTATTCACTACACATGACCATTTTGGGAATCTGTTTTGGCATTGCTGTGGTTGTGTTTGGCGCAATGGTGTATTCCATTATCAAATTCCGGCATTCCAAGGGTGCTGTGCCAGATACCACATTGCTACACAGCACTAAGGTTGAAATCATCTGGACGGCCATTCCCATCGTAATTTTGGTGTTTATGGCGATTCCTGCGGCGCGCGCATTGATCAAAATTGAAGATACGCGCGGTTCCGAAATGACCATTAAGGTCACAGGCTACCAATGGAAGTGGCAATACGAATATTTGGATCAGAGCGTTAGCTTTTTCTCAACATTATCCCGTGACAGCAACGCTGCGCGTCAACTGGGAGCCACTACGGATGTCAGTACCGTGCCAGATTATCTACTCAGCGTGGATAACCCGCTGGTGGTGCCTGTTGGCAAAAAAGTGCGGGTATTGCTCACGGCTGGCGATGTAATTCATGCGTGGTGGGTACCTGCTTTGGGGATGAAAAAGGATGCTATTCCCGGCTTTGTGAATGAATTGTGGTTCAAGGCCGACCAAGTAGGCATATATCGTGGTCAATGTGCCGAGTTATGTGGCCGTGATCATGGCTTCATGCCGGTAGTGGTTGATGTACGGTCACAGGCTGATTACGACACGTGGTTGAAGGCACAGCAGACGCCGAGTACGCCAGTTGCAACGGAAACTTCTGCTACTGAAGGTACAGCCAGCTCCGCTGCCACTTCGACCGCCACCACCTGAACAACCGCGCCAAGCTATTGAAATCGAGATAAATCATGAGTGCATCACATACACACGATACTCACGCAGCAGGTCACGATGATCATGGTCCAATGAAGGGCTGGCGTCGCTGGTTCTATGCCACCAATCATAAAGACATCGGTTCGATGTATCTGATATTCAGCTTGGTCATGTTTTTGACCGGCGGTTTGATGGCAATGTTTATTCGTGCTGAGTTGCTGTACCCCGGAACCCAAGTGCTGGATCCCGGTACCTTTAACAGCATGACGACCATGCACGCTCTCATTATGGTGTTCGGCGCGGTGATGCCTGCTTTCACGGGTCTGGCAAATTGGATGATTCCTTTGCAGGTCGGAGCGCCAGACATGGCGCTGCCTCGTATGAATAACTTTAGTTTTTGGATATTGCCTTTTGCATTCGGCATGTTGTTATTGACGCTGTTGGTGCCAGGCGGTTCCCCGGCAGGTGGCTGGACGCTATATCCGCCTCTGGTGTTGCAGACCGGTGATGCGTTCCCGATGGCCGTTTTTGCGGTGCACTTGATGGGTGCTTCGTCCA
Source organism: Pseudomonadota bacterium (assembly GCA_947454465.1). GTDB lineage: Bacteria > Pseudomonadota > Gammaproteobacteria > Steroidobacterales > Steroidobacteraceae > CAILZL01. The sequence continues at coordinate 94,895 of CANGJP010000002.1, read as the reverse complement.
TCATGGGCGCAATTAACGTTATTGTTACGATCATGAATATGCGCGCTCCCGGCATGACTTTGTTGAAAATGCCGTTGTTCGTTTGGACTTGGTTGATCACGGCTTACCTGCTGATCGCCGTGATGCCTGTGCTGGCTGGTGCCGTGACGATGTTGTTGACCGATCACTATTTTGGAACCAGTTTCTTTAATGCTGCGGGTGGCGGCGACCCGGTGATGTTCCAGCACATTTTCTGGTTCTTCGGTCATCCCGAGGTGTACATCATGATTCTGCCTGCATTCGGTGTAGTCTCAGAAATCATCCCAACTTTTTCACGCAAACCGCTGTTTGGTTATGACGCCATGGTGTACGCCACAGCGTCGATTGCTTTCCTATCATTCATTGTGTGGGCACACCACATGTTCACGACCGGTATGCCACTCGTGGGTGAAATGTTCTTCATGTTATCGACCATGCTGATCGCCATTCCAACGGGTGTGAAGGTGTTTAACTGGACGGCCACGATGTGGAAGGGTTCAATTAGTTTTGAAACCCCCATGCTGTTCGCGTTGTCTTTTCTCTTTCTGTTCACCATCGGTGGTTTTTCGGGTTTGATGCTTGCCATTGCCCCAGCAGATTTCCAGTATCACGACACGTATTTTGTCGTTGCCCACTTCCATTATGTTCTAGTTCCAGGTGCAGTGTTCTCTATCATGGCGGCCACCTATTACTGGCTACCTAAGTGGACTGGTCACATGTATAACGAGAAAATGGGTAAGTTGCACTTCTGGCTGTCCACTATTTTCGTCAATGTGTTGTTCTTTCCGCAGCACTTCCTAGGGCTGGCCGGTATGCCTCGACGCATTCCTGACTATTCCACTCAGTTTGCTGATTGGAACTTTGTTTCATCCATTGGTGGGTTTTGCTTCGGTCTCACCCAGTTGCTGTTTGTCTATAACATCATCAGCTGTGTCCGTGGTGGGGTGAAGGCTTCAGATAAAGTGTGGGATGACGCCAGCCCACAAGGTCTTGAATGGACGGTGTCATCACCGGCTCCGTATCACTCGTTTGAAGTGCCACCGGAAGTAAAGTAAGTGACAGCGATGAGTGAAGAGCAGTTAGCTCGTGCGCGTCGGATCAGACGTACGACCCTCTGGTTGATTATACTTGCGCTGGCATTTTACCTTGGTTTTATCGCCTTGAGCGTGAGTGGTGCGCGTGGCTGAGTCGCTCCAACCGAGTGGACCTCATCAACAAGCAAACCGCAGTTTGACTCGTAAACTGTGGTGGTTTGTTGTTGGTGCGTTCGCTTTTGGTTGGGCACTGGTTCCGCTGTATGACGTGCTGTGTTCGGTAACCGGTTACGGTAGTAAAAAAGAACTGCTGGTGGCCGCCCACGCAGCAGAACGGGTGGACATGGCTCGATGGGTTACTGTCGAATTTTTGTCTTCTGTGCCTACTTTAGGAGCATGGGAATTTGCACCAGAGCAGACGGAGATTAAGGTTCATCCTGGTCAGTTGTATGAAGCGACATTCCTTGCGAAAAACATGATTAACCAAGCGGTTATTGCTCAGGCAGTGCCGAGTGTCGCTCCGAATATGGCAACACAGTATTTTCGTAAAACCGATTGCTTCTGTTTTACACCGCAAAAGTTTGAAGCAAATCAAGAACGAGAATTGAATGTACGGTTCTTTATTGATCCGTCACTGCCACGTAATATTGATCGCGTTACGCTAGGGTATGCGATCTATGATGTAACTCAGACAAAGAGTGCATTGCAGAATTGAAGGTGAAGGCTTGCCTTTGCTTAAAGTTGATTGAAAAAGATTAGGTTATCAGTAGGAAAAATTATGGCCCACGCGCATCATGATCACGATTCTGCAGGTAAGTACTATGTTCCACACGCCAGTCATTGGCCGATTGTGGGTTCCATTGCTTTGTTTATTACAATGTTTGGTGCATCGCAATGGTTGAATAATGGCATTTCATCCATGTTCTGGGTTGGCATTCTGTGTGTGTTGGGTCTGTTCTTTGGCTGGTTCCGCGATGTCATTAATGAAAGTGTGGCCGGCACCTATAATCAAGCAGTAGATCGATCTTTCCGAATGGGCATGATGTGGTTCATCTTTTCTGAAGTGATGTTCTTCGCTGCCTTCTTTGGAGCGCTGTATTACGCACGCAATATTGCTCAGCCTTGGTTAAGTGGTCAGGGCGTTAAATTTGCTAATACCTTGCTCTGGCAAAATTTCACTGGTGGATGGCCAAGCAACGGCCCCGCAAAATTGGGCGGCGAATTTGAAGTCATTCCTGCATTCAGTTTACCTGCAGTCAACACAATGATTTTGTTGACCTCTGGCGTGACTCTCACGATTGCGCATCATGCACTTAAAGAAAATAAGCGCGGTATATTAAACTTATTTCTTGCGCTAACTTTTCTGCTGGGTTTTTTGTTTGTTTATCTCCAGTCAACGGAATATGCTGAGGCTTATCATGAACTGAACCTCAAGCTAAGTAGCGGTATTTATGGTTCGACGTTCTTTATGCTGACTGGTTTTCATGGTTTGCATGTCACTATTGGGGCCATTATGCTGACTGTGATTTGGTTACGGAGCATGAAAGGCCACTTTAGCTCTGAAAACCATTTCGGATTTGAAGCGGTCGCTTGGTACTGGCACTTCGTAGACGTCGTATGGTTAGGGTTGTTTATTTTTGTCTACTGGCTCTGAGCCTATTAGAGAATAAGGACAGTCAGTCGGGCCGGAGTAGTAATACTCTGGCCCGATTTGTTTAGTCACTTACTGATGCTATGGGGCTGGATTAATCCTTGTTTCCAAGCGATGAATAGCAGTACGAATAAAGACACAGAGAGGGCGACGCGGATAGTGAGTGCATTGGCCATCTTTTTGGAATTTCCTTTGTCATTCACTAGATGAAACAATCCTGTACCGAGGCTGAAAATGATGCCGATGAGACAGAGGATAATGAGGATTTTGATCATGGTAGGTGGTTGGATCAGAACGTGAGAAATAGATAAAACAATGTAGAGCAGTATATCTTGAACCTTCGAATCTGCAGTTATGTGTTTGCACCGAGCTGGGCTGCCACCCTAATAACGTTGGCACTATTACCTGGGTTAGTCAGTCTAGGCTGGTGGCAGCTACAGCGAGCAGAGCAAAAGCGTGCGCTAATGGTTCAGGCTCAGCAGGGCAAACAACAGCTGGTAAACATTCAATCAGAGGGATTTGAGCGCTTGCCGCGATATCAGCATGTCAGTGTCAAAGGGTACTACGATGATACTCGACAGATTTTTCTGGATAATATGCCTTCAACGGATCCGTCACGACCTGGTCAACCCGGGTATAGAGTGTTAACTCCTTTTGTTGTAGACGATCAAGGCAATACGGCGCTTGTTCTTGTTGATCGCGGGTGGGTTGGTGGGGCGACGGATCGTAAGCAATTACCGATCGTTAACGTAGGCTCGCAATTACGAGAAATTAGGGGATTAATTGATAATCTGCCACAGCCTGGCGTACGCGCTGGTGATGCAGGAATCAAGAACGGAGTGTGGCCTCAAGTATTAAACTACCCAAAGGTACAAGAGCTCAGAGCAATTTATGGTGACCTTCTGTTTGCTCGAATAATATTGCTCGATCCTGATCAGGCAGAGGGGTATTCAAGGTTTTGGTCTATTGATTTGGGCTTTACCCCAGAGCGACACGTTGGCTACGCAGTACAATGGTTTGGATTGGCCTTAACCCTACTGATTATCTATATAGTTGTTAACTTGAAACGAATTGATGTGGTTAAGTGAGATGAATAATTTATCTATCGAGACAGGCGTAACTGAGCGTAACCGCCGACCCTTCTTTATTGTCCTGGGTCTATTTTTTTTACCGTTGGTGTTGGCATTTGCTGTTTATTACGGAAGTAATTGGCGTCCAAGCGGTACGACGAATAAAGGTGATTTGATCAATCCTGCCATTTCATTGCCATTAGTTAAGTTGTTGACCTCTGAAGGTGAAATAACTAACGATCGATTCCTCAGAGGAGACTGGAGTTTAGTGTATCTAGGCGACGGATCCTGTGATCAGCCATGTCGAGATGCATTGTTCAGCATGAGACAAGCTTTTCAGTTATTAGGTAAAGATATGACGCGGATCAAGCGGGTGTTTTTATATGCAGGAAACATTACTGATCCAGCGTTTTTTTTAGCTCAACACACGGATTTAATGAAGGTTAATATTGATGCTGCTGCTGGACATCAACTGCTTGAAGTATTTCCGGATGATAAGGGTGTACCGGCATTAAAGTCAGGAAAAATTTATATTGTGGATCCCTTGGGAAATTTGATGATGGCTTATATTCCCGATACTGACCCACGTAATATTTATCAAGATCTTAAAAAGTTACTTAGTCTGTCACACATCGGTTAAGACCGTATTTGGTTAATGGGGAGTCTATTCGATGAAGCCCGCTGATCGTCTCCTGTTATTCCGTCGTCTAAGTATGTTCGGAGCATTACTGGCATTGTGCGTGGTCGTGCTAGGTGCTTGGGTAAGGTTGAATGATGCTGGGTTAGGCTGTCCAGATTGGCCGGGATGTTATGGGCACATTTCAGCAGGTGCAGCCGAGCAAAATTTAGATATCGCACAAGGTCTGTATCCGAACAGAAAGTTTGAATATGCCAAAGCGGTAAAAGAGATGATTCATCGGTATTTTGCCAGCACATTGGGACTAGTGATTGTGGCATTGGGTCTAATCGCGTATTGGAATCGACATGATCCGAATCAGCCAGTGAAGATACCCTTATTATTAGTACCGTTAGTGCTGTTCCAAGGAATGCTAGGAATGTGGACGGTGACCTTGTTACTTAAGCCCCTGGTTGTTGTTTCGCATTTGATTGGTGGACTGAGCACCATGTCGTTACTGGCCTGGCAGAGTATGCGTGTAGATCGCAGTACCCGACCGACTGCAGAACGTAACATCAGAGCCTTTGCACTCATTGGTCTGGTTGTAGTGGCGCTGCAGATATTTTTAGGTGGATGGACCAGTACTAACTATGCTGCGGTTTCATGCCCCGATTTTCCCACCTGCCAGGCTTCATTTTGGCCAGACATGGATACTCGCGATGCATTCGTGTTGTGGCGTGGACTGGGTATCGATTATGAAGGTGGAGTTCTCGACCACCCAGCACGCGTGGCGATTCATTTTGTGCATCGATTAGGTGCCTTGACTACGGCCATCGTGCTGGGTTGGTTAGCTTTTACCGCATGGACGCGCGCACAAACTCGCGCAGTTCAATTTACTGGACTGGCAATGGGCATGGTTCTGATTATTCAGCTCCTATTAGGTCCGTTGATGGTGATTAAAGGCTTTCCGCTTTGGTTGGCTACTGCACACAACGGAGTAGCGGCTTTGCTGTTGTTGTGTGTTGTTCGACTTAACCGTCTGGTATGGGTACGTCGAGGTTATTAATGCAGTACAAGACGATTTTAGATTTCTGCCTTCGGTCTGCATTTGCTGCATTAGGCCTATGGTTAGCGACCGGGATGTTGGATGGCTTGCATTTTGATGATGCTCAAACTTTAGTGATGGCTGCGTTACTGCTTGGGGTAATGAATGCAGTAGTTCGCCCTCTTGTACTGATTTTTACTTTACCCATTACCGTGGTGACACTTGGATTGTTTTTGCTCGTGGTGAATGCAGCAATGTTGTCTCTAGTGGCTAATTTAGTGGATGGATTCACTATTGATCGATTTACTACAGCAGTGTGGGCATCGTTGATTGTCAGTTTTTGCTCCGCGGTAGCGTCCGCATTGGCAGGCGGTTTGAAAGTGCAATTCAAGATACACCGTGACTGAGGTGTATATCTTATTGATTTAAAATCAATGGTGAAGCTGTGCTTGATAGCAGCTTACGTGTGTAGTCGTGATGTGGTGATGACCACATTGTTTCTGTGGCGGCGGTTTCGACTATTCTGCCATGTTGCATGACCATAATTCGATCGCAAAGAAAACGCACCACAGCCAGGTCATGGGAGATGAACAGCATGCTCAGATTATGCCGTTCAACCAGAAACAGTAGGAGCTCTAGAATCTGCTTTTGAATGGTGACATCAAGTGCTGAAACGGGCTCGTCTGCAATGACAAATTCAGGTTTGGTGGCGATAGCTCTACCAATGGCTATACGTTGTCGCTGACCGCCGGAGAATTCATGAGGGTACTTACGAATATAAGCGCGCGCTAATCCTACATCGTCCATAAGTTTTAATACCTGCATTTCGACGCTCTGTTTGCTGGCAAGACCGTGCAAAATAAGAGGCTCAGCCAGTGTGTCATAAATGGTCATGCGTGGATTCAAGGACGCGTATGGATCCTGAAAGATCATTTGCATGCGTCGTCGCCATGGTTTCATCTGATTGGAATTTTTACCAACTATTTGATCCCCATCAAAAACAATGGAACCGCTGCTTGGAGGGATTAGATTTAATAGGCTACGTCCTAAGGTCGATTTACCGGAGCCCGACTCACCGACCAAACCGAGTACTTCCCCACGGTAGAGCGAGAAACCGACGTTATCAACAGCAATAAATTCATTCCGCTGACCGCGATCGTAAAGTTTGAACCGAGTTGTTAAGTTCTGGACTTGCAGTAGGGTTGAATCTGTAGAGCGATCAGGTACCGACTTGCTGCCGCGAGGAATGGCTGCCAATAACTGTTTCGTATAGCCATCACTAGGATTAGTGAATAAAGAGTGGACTGAACCCTGTTCAACTTTGTATCCAGCTTTCATCACAAGCACTTGATCAGCAATATCGGCAATGACGCCCAGGTCATGGCTGATGAAAATAACAGCTAGATTATGCTTACGGCGTAATTCATTGATCAGCTCCAAGATCTGACGTTGTACAGTCACATCCAGTGCTGTAGTGGGTTCGTCCGCGATTAATAACTGCGGTTCAGCGATCAGTGCCATGGCAATCATGACGCGTTGTCGCATTCCGCCTGAAAATTCATGGGGGTAACTGTCGATGGTGTAGGTGGGATTTCGAATGCCTACTTCTTCAAGTAATGCGATCGCATGAGCGCGCGCATCACGATGACTTATCTTGCGGTGATACATGAGGGGTTCGATCATTTGTTCACCAATGCGCATAAATGGATTTAGGCTGGTCATTGGGTCTTGAAAGATCATTGCGATTTTATTGCCTCGAATAAGACGTAGTTCTGATTCAGAGCAGTTCAGCAAATTCGTGTCAGAAAATAGAGCACTACCAGAATCAATGCGCGCAGGTGGAGAAGGGAGTAGGCCGAGTAGTGCATAGCAGCAGACAGATTTACCAGAGCCAGATTCACCGACGATACCCAAGGTTTGTCCTGGTTCTAGGCTAAAACTAATATTGTTAACCGCCTTGACCACGCCGTGACGAGTATGGAAACTGACGCTGAGATGGTTGACTTCAAGTAGAGGCATGATTAGTCCTTTGATGTACGCACATCAAGTGCATCACGCAGGCCATCACCAAGAAAATTGAGTGCAAACAAGCTGAGACTGAGCATTAATCCAGGGAAGATCAATAACCAAGGGAACTCTTCCATAGTATCAACACCATCGGCGATCAATGAACCCCATGACGATTGGGGGGGCTGAATGCCCAGCCCTAAAAATGAGATAAACGCTTCGAGTAGCATCACCGATGGAATGGTCAGTGTGGTATAGACAATTACCGGTCCGATGGCATTAGGTATCAGGTGACGGCGAATGATATTCCAGTTTGATAATCCAAGTGAAACCGCGGCTTCGATGAATTCGAGCTGTTTGAGGCCTTGCACTTGGCTTCGTACGATACGGGCCATGGTCAGCCATTCGACTCCGCCAATGACGATGAATAAAAGCAGTAGGTTGCGACCGAATACCACCATCAGTAGCACCACAAAAATCATGAATGGCAACGCATAGACAATATCAACAAAGCGCATCATCAGTGCATCAATACGACCGCCAGCATAGCCGGCAATGGCACCCCATGTCACACCGATGATCAAAGCAACCAATGTGGCTATCATCCCGACCATCAGTGAAATACGTCCACCATATAAAATACGTGTGAATAGATCACGGCCGAAAACATCAGTGCCAAGCCAATGGTGCAGAGACGGTTTGGCAGCACCGAGTACTAGATCCTGTTGCTCATAGCCATAGGGGGATACTACTGGCGCAAGTAAACACAATAGCGTAATAATTATCAGTAGCATGCCACCGATCACGGCCAGTCTATTTTTCCGCAGACGGATCCACGCATCCTGCCAGAGTGATGTTCCTTGTTCGTAGTATTGGGTGAATTCTCTACTCATCATGGATTACTCAGGCCATTGCGCAACCGAGGATTGAGCCACGCGGCCAGTACATCAGAAAGTAAATTGAACACCACGATGAGTACGGCAAAGAAAACAGTGCTGCCTAAAATCAATGTGTAGTCCCGGTTGAATGCAGCCTGTACAAAAAACCGACCAAGTCCAGGAACTTGAAAAATGGTTTCAACCACAAATGATCCACTGAGTAATCCTGCAAACGCCGGCCCTAAGAATGAAACCACTGGGATGACCCCGCCACGTAGTGCATGTTTCATAACTACAACATATTCCGGTAAGCCTTTGGCTCTGGCAGTGCGAATATAGTCTTGAGACAGTACTTCAAGCATTCCGCTGCGAGTCAGTCGAGCCACATAGGCCGCATAGGCAGCTCCCAAGGTTAGGCTTGGAAGAATTTTGTCACCAGGTACTTCTCCCCATCCGGAGACGGGTAGCCATTCCAACCATAGGCCAAACACCAGTACCATTAATGGCCCAAGCAAAAATGCCGGCATACAGATGCCTAGCATGGCAGCTGCCATAGGTACATGGTCGCGCCAGGTGTTCTGATTTAATGCAGCGATAATGCCTGCTGCCATGCCCACGATGACAGAGACAAACAATGCATAAAAGCCAAGTTCTGCTGTTGCGGGAAGTCCAGCTGCTATCAATTCATTAACGCTACGACCAGGATATTTGAAGGAAGGACCAAAATTACCGTGAGCGATGTCGTTAAGGTACGAACCATATTGAACGATTAAGGGTTGATCCAGATGGTACTGGGCTTCTAGTGCACGTTTAACTTCGGGCACTACCGATTTTTCGCTGGAGAATGGGCCGCCGGGTGCAAAGCGGACGAGAAAAAAAGTCAGCGTGATCACAACGAACAACACGGGGATGGCTTGTAGCAGTCGTGAACCAATGAAGCGCCACATCAGGTTTCTGGCTCCAGATAAACATGCTTGAAGACATAGTGATCCAGAATGTTATTTGGTATCCCCTTAACACTGGGATGTACTAAATACTTAGTAGAGTAGATATAAATCGGGATGATGGGCATCTCTTCCATTAAAATGGTCTCAGCCTTATAAAAACCAGCCATTCTTTCTTTCTGAGTGTGCATGGCGGGTATCTGATGTTGAACGAGATCGTCATATTGGGCATTAGACCAACCTGTATCGTTATTGCCGCCACCAGTTACCCACATGTTCAGAAAGGTGTCTGGATCCACATAGTCACCAATCCATGCCGCTCTCGCAACGCTATAATCAAGAGAATCACGACTATCAAGATACACTTTCCATTCTTGATTTAGCATCGTTACGTCAATATTCAGATTGGTTTTCCACATTTGTTGCAGAGCAACGGCAATCTTGCGATGCGACTCATTGGTGTTATACAAAATTTCGATTTTTGGTAAGCCCTTGCCATCAGGATAACCGGCTTCAGCTAATAGCTGACGTGCACCTTTGGGATCAAACTTAAACAAAATCGGTGGTTGATAGCCACCCGTGCCTGGAGGAGTCATGCTGTAAGCAGGAAAATTGACGCCGCCAAGAACATTCTTGATGAGTGAATCGCGATCAATTGCCATAGCTAGAGCCCTACGCACACGCGCGTCATTAAGTCCGGGCCGTTTGACATTTATCATATAATAATAGCTACCGAGATACGGCTCGATATGAAGTTCATGGGGACGATTAGCTTGATAAACGGGAACTTTATCAAGTGGTATGCTTGACGTGATGTGTAACTGTTTAGATCGATACATGCGCTCTTCCGTGATCGTGTTTTCAGTTGGATAAAACACGATACCATTCAGTTTTACCTTGGCTGCATCCCAGTAATAAGGATTTTTTTCTAAGCGTACATATTTGTATAACTTCCATTCGCTTAAACGAAATGGGCCATTGCTCACCATGTTTCCTGGCCGCGTCCAGAGACTGAATCGATCGGTTGGCGTGCCGTATTTTTCGATGGTGGCACGAGGAACTGGAAACATACTTTCATGATCCAGTAATTGCATAAAGTAGGGTGTGATCGCTGTCAGTTCGACTTCTAAGGTGTATGGATCAATTACTCGCACACCGACTTGCGAAAAGTCAGTGAGCTTGCCGGTAGCATAGGCTTCGGCATTTTTAATAGGATAGAGCATGTAAGCGTATTCATTACCGAGTGCGGGTTGTAACCCTCGCCACCAACTCCAGCGAAAGTCTTCAGCTGTGATGGCATCACCATTCGACCAACGAGCGTCATGGCGTAAATGAAAACGATAGATGCGCCCGTCTGCACTAACTTCCCAGCTTTCAGCAACACCCGGTACGGGTTCAAGGGTATTGGGATCTTTGCCAACCAATCCTTCGAACAGAGCTTGTTCGATATGATGCTCAGGTATACCCGTCGTGGTATGCGGATCAATGCCTTGGGGTTCGGTACCATTACCAAAATGCAAAATTTGATCACGAATACCCTGATCTACCCGATTTATACCACCCGAGCAGGCGGTCAATGTCATCAAGCTAATCACAAGTAGGGCACGTACGGAAATCATGTTGATCTGACTGTGCTCAATGGGTAGATCAGGTTAGAGATGAATTAATGAGCTGCTTGCTGTGCAGCTTCCTTTGCGCGCGCAGCAAGTTTGTCTTTAAGCAAAATGCGCGCAAAGATGATGCCTAACTCATAGAGAAAATACATAGGCCCAGCCATCAGCGTCTGTGATAGCGGATCGGTAGTCGGCGTTAGGATTGCGGCAATCACAAAGATCACAATTAATACATAACCGCGATTTTCAGTCAGTTGTTTGATGTTGATCAATCCTGTCCAGACCAGCAGAAAGGTTGCAATGGGAATTTCAAAAGCTGCGCCAAAGGCAAAAATAAGCATAGCGACAAAGTCGAGATAGAGTGTCATGTCTGGCATCATCACGACACCGACCGGTAAGTAAGTTGTAAGGAAGGCAAACATCACTGGGAATACCACAAAATATGCAAACGCTGCGCCGCAGTAGAACAGCACAATGCTGGAAATCACTAAAGGGATGGCAAAGCGTTTTTCACGTTTATACAGTCCCGGTGATACAAATGCCCAAGCTTGATACAAAACATAAGGAATACCGATAAACAATGCCACCAGCACCGCAAGTTTAAGGGGGGCCATGACGGGTGCGGTCAGGCTCGTTGAGACCATCGAAGAACCATTAGGCAGTTTCGCGAGTAATGGATGTGCGATTAGCGTAAACAGTTCCTGACTGTAGTATGCGCAGGGTGTGAAGATCACGAGCACAACAATGACGGAGCGCAATAGGCGATCACGCAATTCCAGTAAGTGAGAAATTAACGAGCCTTCAGCGAGTTGCTCGGAATCGGTCGGCTCAGTCATGAAGTAGAACTCGAGACGGATGGTTTGGCTTCAGTCTCAACTATTGTCCCGGATGAGTTTGTTGCCAATGTGACTGGATTAAAGTCATCCTGAACCAAGGCAGGCTCGGTGTGATTAGTTTCCAATCCTGGAGCCAGGTCCTGATTCAGCTCAGGGGCTATGGATGTGGCTTTGCGCAGTGCTTCTTCGGCGGCCTGCTTTTGTTTGAGTAACTCATCGTAGCTGACCTCCTGCTCCAGTTGATGTCGAAGATGACGAGCCATGCTACGTGCCTGACCCGTCCAGTGACCGAGTTTAGCCGCCAGCTTGGGGAGTTTTTCTGGGCCCAATACGATCAGGGCAAGAAGTGCAATCAACACTAATTCCTGAAAGCCAACTTCAAACATGCCGTTAAGACCTAAGTTTAAGACTGCTCGGTCTTGGTGCTGGTTTTATCACCACTGACCGTGTTGAAGTCAGCATCTTGAGTCGTCGATGATTTCAGTTGTTTATCAGTAGCTGCGTCCTGTGCGCGTTCACCTTCCTTCATGGCATCTTTGAAACCCTTGACGGCACCACCCAAATCGGAGCCAATGTTCTTCAGTTTCTTGGTACCGAAGACGAGTAGGGCGATGACCAGAATAATGAGTAATTCTTTAATACCAATACCCATGAAACTCTCCGGGGTGAAAACAGAATGGAAATAATACGCCAAATAGTGTCAGGGAATGACCACATGAACAGGGATTAATTCATGAAATTGTGGAGTCATCAGTAGTTTGGGGTGATACCTGCAGCCAAAACGTCACCGGACCATCATTACATAGCGAGACCTGCATGTCGGCACCGAAGATCCCGGTCGCGATTTTAGGGTGATAGTGTCGAGCCTGATGAACAAAATAATCGAACAGATGTTTCCCGATTTCAGGTGGCGCAGCGCTGCTGAATCCTGCTCTGTTCCCCCGTGTTGTATCTGCTGCCAGGGTAAATTGCGGCACGAGTAACAACCCGCCTGCATGGTCTTTGAGGTTGATATTCATTTTACCGGTGTCATCACAGAAGACCCGGTAGTTCAACACGCGCTCAAGTAGACGATCTGCTTCCTTTTGGCTGTCACCGCGTTCAACGCCGACGAGGACGAGCAGACCGGCATCAATACGGCCGATTTCTTTGCCATCGACCTGCACGTATGCGTGTGTAACCCGTTGCAATAAAGCAATCACGGTGAGGATACCTATCGTGTCGACAGTGTACTTGCCCGAGCATAGGCCTGTTGAGCTTCACTGTTTTGGTTGCGGGCTTTGTAACTGTCTGCAATAAGACGCCACGCACTGGCCTGCGTGCGTACATCACCGGTGGCCGAGGCCAGTGCTTTTCGCCCCATGCTTTCAGCCTGAGCAAAATTGCGTTCGTCCATACGTAATGCGCCGTATTCAAGCCATAGCAATGGATTTTTCGGTTCAATACGTAATGCGCGTTCCAGCGTCGCGGCGGCTTGTACGAAATTTTTGTTTTGACGCTGACTGGTGGCTTGATTCACCAATGACCGAGTTGCGGCACTGAGCGTGAAGTTTTGCGTGGCTGCAGCCGGCAGTGGGATGCTGGGCTCGACCGCGATCACAGGAGCTATAGGCTGAGTTTCCAGTACAGGCGGGGGTTCGTGTACGACTATTGAGGCAGGTTCTGGGGCAGGAGCCGGTGAGGTTTTATAAGCTGGAATGTTGGTACAGGCGTTGAGCACGATAATAAGGCTCATGCCGATTAGGCGGCGAGCCAGCGTAGTGGCAGTATTTATCATCGTCCTATGATACCGCGCAACCAGTCTGCTGTGTGTCCACCTAGGGTAGTGTCATTTCCTTTGCAGCCATCGCGCCAGGGTAGATCGGTGCCATTCGGTACCACAACAGTCATGCCATCTTTGTCACATTTGGAATTGACGGCAAGGCCGGTGGTAAAATCGATTTGCGCTTCATGTAGGCCATCAGGTAGAGGTTGATCCCACGAGTTGGTATTAATGCCGGCCATGATTTTCGACCAGATCGGCAAGGCACCGGATGAGCCAGAAAAGCGCGTGGGCTGATTGTCGTCGTAGCCTAGCCATACCACGATTGAATGGCTGCCTGAAAACCCAGCAAACCAGCTATCACGATAGTCTGAGGAGGTGCCGCTCTTACCGCCTACCACTAGATCACCAAGTTGGGTGCGTGCGGCTGCTCCGGTACCGCGTCGCATCACTTCGACCATCATTCTTTGAAGTTGATACATGGCCACCGGTTCGGCAACTTGGGTGACTTCTAGTGGAAATGCCTTCAGGGTATTGCCTTGATTATCTACTACCGCACGCACGGCTCGCAGCGGAGTATGAAAGCCGCCATTGGCAATACTGTTATACACCTGAGCCACTTCCAGTGGCGCAACCGTTACTGCACCTAATGCCATGGCCGGTACGGCTTGAGGTTTGTCAGAAAGCCCTAGAGCTTTAAATTGAGTAGCAATTTGATTTAGCCCAACGTCTTGACTGAGATTAACCGTCGCCAGGTTGAGTGATTGAGCCAGTGCCCGAACCAGAGGAACGCGACCATTGATTTTTTTATCGTAATTTTGTGGTGCCCAGTCTTTGCCGTTGGCCAGCTTTAACGTGACCGGCGCATCATCGATGATAGTCGCTGCATGATAATGACCGGTTTCAACGGCTGTTAAGTAGACTATGGGTTTGGCCAGCGAACCGATGGAGCGCTTGGCATCTAATGCACGGTTAAAGCCGCTGTAACTGACATTACGCCCCCCGACGATAGCCAGTACTTCACCATTAGTGGGGGCCGTCACGACTACGGCACCTTCCAGATCAACTTCTTTACGTTTACTGTTTTTATCAAGACGATCAAGTTCGCCGACCAGTGCTGACTCAGCTTTGGCTTGCACCAGAGGATCTAAGGTGCTGAACACTACCAGACCGGATTCGGTGAGATCCGATTCCTGATAATCACGGCGCAGCGTGCGGCGTACAAAGTCTAGAAATGCTGGATAGTACGTACTGTGTGTTGCCGTTGCGTTGACCAACCCCAGTGGTTTCGACTTAGCCAGCGCCGCTTCTTTAGCGGTTACCACATTAAATTCAGCGAGCAAATCTAGAATTAGATTACGTCTAGCGAGCGCGCGCTCAGGTTGTTTACGTGGGTTGTAGTATGTCGGGCTGCGCACTTCGGTCACTAAGAGCGCGATTTCATGCAACTGCAGTTCAGCAAGTGGTTTACCAAAATAAAACTGGCTGGCTAAGCCAAAGCCCTGAATTGCCCGACCGCCTTCCTGACCTAGATTGATTTCGTTGATATATGCGTTCATTAAATCTTTTTTATCAAAATGCACTTCCAACAAGATGGCCATGACGGCTTCAGTGAGCTTGCGACTTAAGGTCTGGCGGTTGGTGAGAAAATAACTGCGTACCAATTGTTGTGTCAGGGTAGAGGCACCTTGATCAAAGCTACCGCTACGGAGATCCACCCAAATGGCGCGTAGGATGCCAATGGGATCAATACCAATGTGCGTATCAAAGCGCCGATCTTCAATGGTTTTAAGTGCAGCGGGTAGTAAAGCCGGTGTTTCTTGCGGAGTGACGATGATGCGATCTTCACCTTGGGTCGGATAAATACTGCCAATTAACAATGGATCTAAGCGAAAAACGGGTACGTCTTTCGCGCCGGAGTCCCACATTTTCTCGATTTGGTTACCAGTAAAGCTAATGGAAATAGTTTTCTGGTCACGATTCTCATCGGCAAATCGAAATGGCCGCGATACCAAATCAATACGATTACCTTTACGTTGGAAGTTACCGGTTCGCGTAACTTCGGCACTGCGCAGGTAACCTAAACGTTCCAAAGCGCGCTGCAATTCGTCAATGGAAATGGCTTGTCCGGCATAGAGTTCGAGCGGTTGTGCATACACTTTGGCAGGCAGTGTCCAGCGTCGGCCTTCAAATTGTTGACGAATTTGGTGATCTAATGACAACACCCATATTGTCATGGCTAACAGAATGAGGCTGAGTAAGCCGAGTGCATGCGGCCAGTATTTTTTTAAGAATTTTTTAGTGCGTGCTTTCATTGACGATGTACGGTGAGGACTAAGTCGGTGGGATGCCCGAATTAGCGTTTCCAGAAGGCCGGCGTGACCAGTACGATCAGCGGATAGATTTCCAATCGACCTAGCAACATGGCCAGTACGCACACCCACTTGCCGACTGGGCTGATGCTAGAGAAATTATGCGCTACCGCGCCGAGTGCGGGCCCAGTGTTGTTGATTGTGGTGGCAATGGCTGAGAACGCCGTGACTTGGTCTTCTCCCGTTGCGATCAGTAATACCATGAGTACGGCGAAACAACCGACATAGATCGCAAAGAAACCCCATACGGCATCAATCACGCGCCAGGGCACGGGACGGCCGCCAATTTTGACTGGAAACACGGCATTGGGGTGAACCAGTCGATTGATTTCACGTGTACCTTGCTTCCACATCAATATCCAGCGAATGATTTTCATGCCGCTGGTTGTGGAGCCGGCACAGCCTCCTGCAAAAGTGATGAAGATAAGAATGACGGGAAGTGCACTTGGCCAGATGGCGAAGTCAGTGGCAACAAAACCGGTGCTGGTCATCATTGAGGTGACATGCAGTAAAGCGCTCCGTAAAGCATAGCCAGAGTCACTGAAAGTATGATGGGCAATCAAGGTGGCCGTAAATGCAGTGGTGGCAATCAGCAGAATGCTGACGTACACCCGTAATTCTGGATCACGCCAGTAATCGCTGAGGCTCATATGACGCCAAGCGAGAAAATGCAGTGAGAAGTTGATGCCCGCTGTGAACATAAAAAACGTGGCGATGAACTCAACTGCAGGATTATTGAAATAAGCAAGATTCGCGTCGTGGGTAGAGAACCCTCCCGTTGAGACAGTCGAAAAACTATGACAGATGGCATCAAAAGGCGTCATGCCAGCCATCCAGTAACTGCTTGCGCACGCTGTTGTGATCAATACATACACTAGCCATAACGCTTTGGCTGTTTGCGTGATGCGTGGGGTTAGCTTGGTGTCTTTCACCGGTCCAGGGGTTTCGGCTTTGAGTAATTGCATGCCACCAATCCCTAACATGGGTAGTAGTGCGACGGCTAGTACCACCATGCCGATGCCTCCTAACCACTGAATTTGGTGTCGGTAATATAGTAATGATTTGGGTATCCCATCCAATCCACTCAGTACCGTTGCACCGGTGGTGGTAAATCCAGAAACGGCTTCAAATACGGCATCCGTGAGCGACATGTCAGGGTGGGTAGATAGCACCATTGGCGCAGCGCCGGCCAGTCCCAATACCACCCAAAATAGTGCGACTACGAGGAAGCCATCGCGCAGCCTTAATTCACGAGCTTGCTTACGTACTGGAAGCCAGATCAACAATCCAGTCAGCATCAGGCCGATAAAGGCATCGATAAAAGGTGAGGATTGCTGATCCTGAAAGGTCAGCGATACCGCTACAGGAGGTAACATGGTGACCGAGAACAGCATCAACAAGATGCCAAGTATGCGTTGTACAACCAGCAGATTCATGAGGCTACTCAGCGGCGACGGCGTGGGACATCAAAGAGACGCTCTACGGCATCGATCTGACGTCGATCAGTCAGGAATAGAATGACGTGGTCATCACGTTGCACCACTGTATCGTGGTGAGCCATCAATACCTCATCACCACGTACCAAGGCACCGATCGTGGCGCCGTCGGGCAAGGGAATATCAGCAATTTTTCGACCTATGACCCGCCCTTCTCCTTGAATACCATGAGCTACGGCTTCAATAGCTTCAGCAGCGCCGCGTCGCAATGAATGCACCTGAACGACATCGCCACGCCGCACGTGAGCCAAGACGGAACCAATGGTAATCATTTGGGGCGAAATAGCGACATCGAGATTCCCGCTCTCCATAAGTTCTGCATAAGCCGGTCGATTGATCAGGGCCATGACTTTTTTAGCACCGAGTCGTTTGGCTAACATTGCAGAGAGGATGTTGGCTTCTTCCGTATTGGTCACACTGACAAAAACATCCACATTGTCGATGTTTTCTTCCAGTAATAACTCTTCATCGGAAGCATCGCCGGTTAAAACGATGGTATTGCCTAATTGTTCGGATATACGACGTGAACGGCGTCCGTCGCGCTCAATCAGTTTGACTTGCAAAGATTTCTTTTCTAATTCTTGAGCCAATTTGAACCCAATATTGCCACCACCGGCGATGACGACGCGCCGGACAGGTTCTTCAAGTCGCTGAATTTCGTTCATGACTTGGCGGATATCAGTACGTGCCGCGAGGAAGAACACCTCATCGCCATGTTCGATGACGGTATCTCCAGTCGGTTTTACACTTTGACCATTGCGGTAAATGGCAGCAACGCGGGCATCTGTTTTTGGCATGTGTTCGCGCAAGGTTTGCAGGCGCTGACCGACCAACAGTCCGCCTCGCAAGGCTCGTGCGCAGACCAGTCGAACACGACCATCAGCAAAATCCAGTACCTGCAGCGCACCAGGATACCGAATCAGGCGAGAGATGTGCTCAGTCACCAGTTGTTCAGGGCTTAAGGTCACGTCCACTGCAAAAGCACGATCTTCATCAACGAACAGTTTGCTATGTTTGGTGTATTCGTTAGAGCGAATACGGGCGATGCGGATTGCGTCTTTATTAAAGAGAGTCGCCATGATTTGGCAGGCGACCATATTGAGTTCGTCACTGTTGGTTAAGGCGATGAACACATCGGCCTGACGTGCTCCAGCAGCGTCCAGAATAGAAGGCTGGGCACCATTGCCAATGATGGTGCGGATGTCCAACCGATCCTGCAAATGACGCAGCAGTTTTTCGTCAAGGTCGATGACCGTGACTTCGTTGGCTTCTTCACGCGCTAGCCGATATGCAGCGGTGCGTCCTACCTGTCCGGCACCTAGAATGATGATCTTCACGATTCCACCTCAAGAGAAACGGTGCCGGAGTTCAGCAGCTGTTTATTTCCGGCGGGGCATTGTATCTGAGAACGGCCCTCTTAAGCCTTGAACAAATACTCTAACCCTATACCGACGAATATCACCAAGCCGAAATAGTTATTATTTGAGAAAGCTTTAAAACAGTTCTCCGGCTCACGGTGACGGATTAGCCACTGTTGGTATAGCGCAAAACAGGCCGCCGCCGCCAAACCTAACTGGTACCAGCTACCTAATTTTAGTTCAAGGCCCGCCAACCACAGTGCCAACAGAGCCATCAGTTGCAACACCCCGATGATGACCCGATCGGCATCGCCAAACAGGATGGCGCTGGATTTGATGCCGATACGCAGGTCGTCTTGGCGATCCACCATCGCATACATGGTGTCGTATGCGGTAGCCCATACAACAGTGGCGGCAAACAATAACCAGCATAAACGAGGTGTTTGGCCCGTTTGAGCCATAAAACACATGGGAATTGACCAGCTAAAGGCCAGCCCCATGTAAAACTGGGGTGCAGGGAAGAAGCGTTTGAAAAAAGGATAAGTGACCATGAGTCCTACGCCGACAAACGACATTTGTACTACTCTTATATTTAGCGTGAGGACTAATCCGAACGCCAGCAGGGCCAAGGCAGCAAATAACAACAGTGCTTCAAGTGGCGAGGCTTCACCTGTGGCTAATGGACGTGCGTGAGTCCGTTTAACGTGACCATCAAGGTGACGGTCGGCAAAATCGTTAATCACGCAACCGGCTGAACGAGTGAGGACTACACCCAAGACGAATACGATAAAAACATGTTCTTCGGGTTTACCGGCTGAAGCTAGCCATAGTGCCCAGAGCATCGGCCATAACAATAAGTAGGTGCCAATGGGTCGGTCTAGGCGCATGAGGCGGCCATACGCATGGAGTGACTGTTTCAGATTGAGCCATTGAGTTGCAAAGTCGACGCTACCAACACGGTAACGCAACCAACGAGCTCGTTCGCGGAGGGTGGGTGAAGGTGAGCGCATGGGTGCGAAGTGTAGCAATAGCATCGGCGCAGCGGTGGAGTCTGTAATCACCTTGTTGCTTAAATTAGCTTGTGAAAACGTCAGGCCGAGAGTGTCTTTGGCTGCAGTCGGTGGATGATTGCCTAGGATGTCGTTAGCCAAGGTAAGATAAGCGGTTCAATTATAGAGAGCACATTATGAATTCTTTACCGCCCTGCCCCCAATGCCAATCCACTTATACCTACCAGGATGGCGGACAGTTGATTTGTCCAGAGTGTGCTCATGAGTGGTCACCTGCAATGGCCGCTGAAATTGCTGACGAAGGGTTAGATGTGCGCGATGTGAATGGTGCGGTACTCAAAGATGGTGATTCCATCACGGTCATCAAAGACCTAAAAGTCAAAGGCTCTTCGGCTGTAGTCAAAGTGGGTACCAAAGTAAAGAACATCAAATTAGTTGAGGGGGACCATAACATTGATTGCAAAATTGACGGTATTGGTGCTATGTCATTGAAGTCAGAGTTTGTGAAAAAGGCCTAGGAAAATTTGATTTAGCTATATTGTTTCTAAGGTAAATTAATTCGTGTTTCAGCCATGGCAACAACCCGCAGTGATTGCGCATAGCGAATGTCTAATGCGTAGTTATATGCATTGGACGAGACAAGAATTATTGTCAGAGTCGCATTTAACTGATGAAAGCGCTCGTCGGTTGTTTGAAGCTCCATTTGTATTAGTCTCTCATGGAATAGAGACCGATCCGGTATTGAACTACGGCAACCAAGCGGCATTAGAGCTATGGCAACTGACTTGGCAAGAACTAACTTGCATGCCTTCTCGATTAACCGCTGAAGCACCCAGCCGTGAGGAGCGTGCCAGATTACTTGAGCGCGTGACGAGTGATGGATATATCAGTGATTATTCTGGTATACGCATAGCTAAAAGCGGTAGGCGGTTTCTTATTCAAAACGCCACCGTCTGGAATTTACGCTCAGAGAGCGGAGCGCATTGTGGTCAGGCGGCGATGTTCAGGGAGTGGCGGTTTATTGACTGATTTAAAAGAATCGTCGTGTAAATTGGGCTGAGTCTTCCAAGACCAACTTCGTAATAAAGTCATTTCACCGCATCAAACTTTTCCAAACCGTTCACTCTGCCCAACCCATCTTGTGAGTAATGGCTCGACATGATCGGGCTTGTCTTTAAGCAGAAAGTCTGCTGCTTTTTGAACCTGCGGTAACAGATCCGCATCACGCATCAAGTCTGCGACACGCAGTTGTACTAATCCAGTTTGTCGTGTGCCGAGTAATTCACCGGGGCCACGAATTTCGAGATCATGACGTGCAATTTCAAAACCATCATTGGTTTCTCGCATGATGCGCAGGCGCGTACGTGCCACGTCACTTAATGGATATTGATAGAGCAGTACGCAACTGCTTTGTGCGCTGCCACGACCGACTCGCCCACGCAATTGATGCAGTTGTGCCAGCCCCATACGTTCAGCATTTTCAATCACCATCACACTGGCATTGGGCACATCTACACCCACTTCGATCACCGTGGTTGCTACCAGTACATCGGCTTCGTGTGACTTAAATCTTTCCATGATCAGATCTTTTTGTTTGGCATTCATACGGCCATGCAGAAGTTCAATACGTAATTCGGGTAAAGCGCTGCGAAGCGTTGTATACAAATCTTCTGCGGCTTGTGCGCTCAATAATTCCGATTCTTCAATTAGCGGGCACACCCAATACACCTGACGTTGTTGTAAGCATGCCTCGCGAACGCGTTGGACGATTTCATCGCGACGACTGTCAGGTACCACTACGGTTTGTACCGGTGTGCGACCCGGAGGTAGTTCATCAATTACTGACACATCGAGATCTGCATACGCGCTCATTGCTAAGGTACGCGGAATCGGTGTAGCGGTCATGATTAGCTGATGAGGATATCGTCCAGTATTGATGCCTTTTTCGCGCAGTAATAAACGTTGATGTACGCCGAAACGATGTTGTTCGTCGATGATCACTACCGCAAGTTTGGTGAAGAGAACATCCGATTGAAAAAGAGCATGCGTTCCTATGGCTACGCTAGCTTTTCCTGAGGCCAGAGATTCCATGATGGCGGTACGGGCTTTACCGGTGTGTTTGCCTGTCAGTAATACAACGTCGATATTGAGGGGTGCTAACCAACGTTGAAAGTTACGGGCATGTTGTTCGGCTAATAATTCAGTGGGCGCCATCAACGCAGCTTGCATACCACAGGCAACCGCTTTGATAGCCGCTAAGGCGGCTACCACTGTTTTCCCAGAGCCTACATCACCTTGTACCAAGCGCAACATAGGTTGCGATTGCGCAAGATCCTGTTCAATCTCTTGCCATACGCGCTGCTGCGCTGAAGTGAGTTGAAAGGGTAGCGTATTGCAAAACTGCTTGAGCAATTCGCTACCTTGCAGTAATGACCAGCTCGCATCGTTCTTAATATCCTGTCGAAGTTGTCGCAGGCTGAGTTGTTGCGCCAATAATTCTTCGAAGGCAAGACGGCGTTGTGCGGGATGACGACCCGCTGCAATTAACTCAAGGCTCGCATCCGGCGGTGGACGATGCACATAATGTAATGCCGCTTGTAATGTGGGCCATCGTGGGTCGGGTAACAAATCAGCAGGTAGCCAGTCACGAATGCTGTTATGTTGCAGTTCTTGTAAAGCTGCTGTACTGAGTTGACGCAATCGTGCTTGCTGAATGCCTTCGGTTGCAGGATAAATGGGAGTCAGCGTGTTGCTTTCAACCATGGGATTGTCCGGCGTGATGCGACGGTATTCGGGGTGGACCATTTCCAAGGTTTTTTGGCCCGCTCGTACTTCACCAAAGCAGCGTAGCTTAATGCCGCGTGCTAATTGGGTTTGTTGTGCGGCACCAAAGTGAAAAAAGCGTAAGGTCAACCAGCCCGAACCATCGCTGATGCGTACTAATAATTGGCGACGTCCTCTGAAGGTCACCTCACTCAGTTGTACTTCACCCTCAACCACTGCACGCATACCCGTTTGCAGACTTCCGAGTGGAATCGTTTGGGTGCGATCTTCATAGCGATAGGGCAAATGAAACAGCACATCTTGAATGGTGCGCAGGCCCAATACAGCAAGTTTTTCTGCCAACGCCGTACCGACGCCACGTAGGGTTGTGACCGGGCGGAATTCGTGTGGGGTGAGGCTAGGCATGTTTTATTAAGTTGATCGCCTACTGTGCTTGCAACGTATTGCCGTGACTCTGTATGCGTTTGTACATATAAGAGTCACTCACTCTTTGGTGTGCACTCTGATTAGAGTTCTACTATGCAGTCCATTTCCACTGTTGCTGCTTTAGGTAAGGCAGCAACTTGAATAGCAGCGCGAGCGGGATAGGGTTCAGTAAAGTATTCACTCATGATTTGATTGACCAGTGCAAAATGATTGAGGTCAGTCAGGAAGACATTAAGTTTTGCCACATCAGAAAAATCACCACCGGCTGCCGTGATGATGGCTAGTAAATTATCGAATACACGGCGAATGTGCTTATCCATATCGCCACTCACCAAAGCGCCTGTGTTTGGATCAAGAGGAATTTGTCCGGATACATACACTGTATTGCCGCATTTAACGGCTTGCGAATAGGTGCCTATAGCCTGTGGAGCGTTTGGTGTGCTGATGATGCTGCGTGACATGGCTGTTCCTTTATGGATTAGGTAGGGTGGGTTACTCTGTCCCTTGGGTTGTGAATTTCACCTTTAGAAGAGCTGCCTGAATCATTGCAGATAGACAGATTACTAAGATGTACTGCGCGTAACCTTAACGACATCTGGCATTTTTCGTAATCGTTTGATCACCTGTGCCAATTGGCGGCGATCCGCGACTAACAGTTCGAAGATTTCCGTACTGACGCCGCCATCACGGTCATTGATTGAAACTTTTTCAATACTAGTGTGCGTGGCTGCAATCTGTGATGCCACCGCAGCTAGAATGCCAATGCGGCTTTTAACGTGAACTCGGATTTCGGTAACGAAGAATTTATTCGCTGCAGCCTGCCAGACGACAGGTAGCCATTTTTCAGGTTGTTTACGGTAAGACTCTAAATTGCTGCAGGATTCACGGTGAATGACAATACCGTGGCCATTGGTGACGTAGGCCATGATCGGGTCATTCGGAATCGGAAAGCAACACCGCGCATAACTGACGCTCAGACCTTCGGTTCCCGCAATGGCCAACGGACCACTGTCTTTGGATTTGCTCGTGATCGTTGTGGTCGGCAACAAGCGTCGTGCTACTAAGGGAGCCAGTCGTTCACCCAAACCTATTTTTTCAAGCAGCTCAGTGGCGCTGTTCAACTTCAACTCACGAGCTAGGGTGTCGAGTTGTTGTTCGCTGATGTTTTTATAAGCTAGGTTTAATTCTTCAAGCGACTGACTGAGCAGGCGTTTGCCGAGTTCCGCCGCTTCGCCCTTCTTCATGCCCTTTAAGTATTGACGAACCGCTGAGCGGGCCTTGGCGCTGACAATAAAGCTTTCCCATGTGGGGCTTGGTGAGGCGCTCTTGGCGGTAATGATTTCGATAGTCTGTCCATTACGGAGTGGTGTGCGTAGCGGTACGAGGCGACGATCAATCTTTGCGGCAACGCAGCGATTGCCAATATCTGTATGTACGGCGTATGCAAAATCAACTGGTGTGGCGCCGCGTGGTAGGCGACGGATATCCCCTTTCGGAGTAAATACATAAACTTTATCTGGGAAGAGATCAACTTTGACGCTTTCCAAAAATTCTTCTGAGTTGCCGCCGTGCATGTCGACTAGATGTTGAACCCAGGCTCGGGCTCGATCATGTCCCGCACGATTATCATCATCTTCGCCGGTCTTATATTGCCAATGTGCAGCGACACCGGATTCCGCTGCTTGTTGCATGGTTTCAGTACGCAGTTGAACTTCAACCGGCATACCATTGGGCCCGAATAATGTAGTGTGCAGTGACTGATAGCCATTCACTCGTGGGATAGCGATATAGTCTTTGAATCGTCCTGGCATAGGGCGATATAGGCCGTGAACCAAACCTAGGCAGCGGTAACATGTGTCAACCGTATCAACGATGATGCGAAAACCAAATACATCAACAATGTCGTTCAGTGAAGTGCGTTTGCGCTTCATCTTCTGATAGATGCTGTAAGGATGTTTTTCTCGTCCTTCCACTAAGGCATTGATGCCAGCTTTGGCAAGTGTGCCTTCAATGGCAGATTTGATCTTATCGACAAACTGCTTTTGATTGCCGCGTGCGGTCTTGACTGCTTTTTCGATCACTCGATAGCGATTTGGATAGAGCGTGCGCAGGCCAAGATCTTCGAGTTCATTTTTGATGTTGTAGATGCCGAGTCGGTTGGCAATCGGCGCATAAATATCCAAAGTTTCTTTGGCTATGGCGCGGCGCTTAGCGGGCGGCATGGCGCCTAGGGTACGCATATTGTGCGTACGGTCTGCCAGCTTGACCATGATCACACGAATATCGTGCACCATGGCCAGCAGCATTTTACGGAAGCTTTCGGCCTGAGCTTCGGCACGACTGGTGAACTGCACCTGATCCAGTTTGGAGACGCCATCGACAATTTCGGCCACCTCTTTACCGAATTTTTCAGCAATCTCATCCTTGAGGGTTGGGGTGTCTTCAATCACGTCATGAAGAATGGCTGCAACAATGGTCTGGCTATCTAAATGGAGATCGGCCAGAAGGTCGGCAACGGCGACGGGATGCGAGATGTAGGGTTCTCCGCTGCGACGGGTTTGACCTTCGTGTGCTGCGGCGCCAAATTCATAAGCTTCGCGAATCTGCTCCACCTGATCGGGTGGCAGATAGCTTTCTAGCTTATTAATGAGCTGGGTAAGGCCGATAGCGCGTCTTCCGATCGGTAAAAAACCAAAAAAAGACGAGCTATCCACCATAGTGATTAACCTGTTGGATTAATCGTTTGGGAATTACTCGGCCTCGCCGGATTCGTCTTTACCGGCTTTAGTGCCGTCTTTGAATTCTTCTTTGAAGTCAGCGAAGTCATCGCCGAATTCATCATCTAGCCCGCCCTTCAGGCCAAGATGAGGAGCACGGAAGTCGTCCGGCATCATCATGTCCATGGCACTAAGTTCGTGGGTGGGTGGGCGATCCACTTCATCGAGGATCTCAGGGCCGACGTGACCAGCGGCAATTTCCCGCAGGGCAATCACGGTAGGCTTGTCGTTTTCACGTTCAACGGTGGCTTCGGCACCATTGGCAATGCGGCGGGCACGTTTGGCAGCAACCAGCACCAGATTGAACAAATTCGGTACATTCTGCAGACAATCTTCAACGGTAATGCGGGCCATGCGGACACCTGAGAAATTCAAAAGGAGGCGGATTATAGCGGGCGAATCGTCCGGAGATAACCCGATTTAGTGAAATCGTCCTTAACTTAGGTGTGTAGCAGTGCATTGACTACCGGCGTAAGAGCTGGTCGGTCGGCCGATAGGGCCTGTCCCCGACCCAGTACAATGGCGTGGAGCTCTTTGAGTGCACGCTCGAAATCGGCATTGACCACGACGAAATCAAATTCCGCCCAATGGCTCATGTCGCTGGCCGCATCGCGTAAACGGCGCTGGATGATGGCTTCGTCGTCCGTGCCGCGGCCGCGTAATCGCCGTTCCAGTTCTTCGCGGCTGGGCGGCAGTATGAAGACGCTGCGGCAAGCAGGCAAAACCCGACGAATCTGCTGCGCGCCTTGCCAGTCAATTTCTAGAATAACGTTAGTGCCCTGTGCCAATAAATGCTCGACCTGGACGCGTGAGGTGCCGTAGTAATTGTCAAATACCTGCGCGTGTTCAAGGAAGGCGCCGGCTGCAATCATGCTTTCAAATTCCGCATGGTTAATAAAATGGTAATCACGCCCATCCACTTCATTTGGGCGCATTTTGCGGGTTGTATAGGAGATCGAGAAGCGGATGGTTGGCTCTTGTTGCAGCAGCGCCCTAACCAGCGAAGTTTTACCGGCGCCAGAGGGTGCGGCGATGACGTACAGGTGTCCGGAGGTCGCAATCGTCATCGATTATTCCACGTTCTGAATCTGTTCGCGCATTTGCTCGATGATCACTTTTACTTCAACAGCAGCACGAGTGGTATCGGCATCCTGTGATTTGGAGGATAGTGTATTGGCTTCGCGATTGAGTTCCTGCATCAAGAAATCCAGCCTACGGCCTGCCGGCTCATTAGAGGCAATTACACTACGGATTTCAACAAGATGACTGCTCAGTCGGTCCATTTCTTCATCCACGTCCATTTTATGTGCCAAGATCACGAGCTCTTGTTCGATCCGATCTTGGTCTACTTGAGCGCTGAGGGTCGTTAGCCGTGCCAAAATGCGCTCGCGTTGACGGTTGGCAATATCTGGCAATCTGGTTTTGACAACGGCCACTTGCGCGGCGATAGCGGCGCAGCGTTGCTCGAGTAATTCGTGTATACGGGAGCCTTCTCGGCTGCGCATTTCGTTCAGTTCTATTAGGGTTTGGGTAATTAGATCTTGTGCCGTGACAAGCAGTGGGCTGCTATCGCGTTCGCCTTCTTTAAGTACCCCGGGCCATCGCAAAACATCCAGCGCGCTGATGGGGGCTTCAGCCTGTAAAGTGTGGCGTACCGCAGTGAGGCGTGCATTAAGAGCATTCAAGATGTCGATGTTGAGCTCTTGAATGGACATGTTTCCATTACTGGATTTTAAATGCAGGCTCATATCAACTTTGCCGCGCCGTAAAGCATTACTGATTACTTGACGTAATTCGGTGTCGAGCGCACGTAACTCTTCAGGCAGGCGCAGTGATATTTCAAGGAAGCGGTGATTAACGGTGCGAATTTCACACACTAGCGTGCCCCACTCGCCCTGGCATTCTTGCCGGGCAAAACCAGTCATGCTGCGAATCATGAATTACTCTTAGTGGTCATAATGAATGTTGGGATGAGTTTATCTGTGAAGGATATCGCTAAAGGTGCTTTTTTTCCCAGCATCGCGCTGATATAAAGCTGACTTCTAAGTGTAGCAGCATCGATGCTGCGTAGTTCTTTTCGGAGTGTTTTTTGCAAGTCGAATGTGCACAGATCAGTTTGCTCGGTGATCGAGGCGATAATCAGGATCGTGTCGGTATTTTTACTTCAGGACCGACGACATTGTTACTGGTCTTGGATGGCATGGGTGGGCATGCTGATGGCAGTCTGGCTGCACTTACAGGGCTGCAAACCATCCGTGACGCTTTCGCAGAGCAGCAAACACCTATGTTGGATCCACTGGGATTCATCCATCTTGCTTTGGGGCGTGCCCATGAGGCCGTGGTCAATGTGGGTATGGGTAGATCATTGGAATCCAGACCGCGTGCCACCGTAGCGCTATGTCTCCTGCAGGATGGGTTAGCGTATTGGGCGCATGTGGGTGATAGTCGTGTTTATCATCTACGAGACCATCAAGTGGTGGAACGTACTCGGGATCATAGTCATATGGAAGTTCTGCTCAGTCAGGGCAGGATTACCGAAGCAGAAATTCCTCGTCATCCCATGCGAAATTTTGTGGAATGTTGTCTAGGCGGGGATATGGGAATTCCTGAAATGAGTATCAGTGGATTTAAGCGCGTGTACTCGGGTGATATGCTGCTGCTATGTACAGATGGCATCTGGTCAGGTCTTAAAGACTTTGAGATTGCTGACTTTGCGCGCAACCATGCGGTGTTGCAAACTGCGCTAGAAAAACTAGGTGAGCGAGCAATATCTGCTTCCGCACCGTATAGTGATAATTCCACCGCAGCTGTGCTTCGGTGTTTGTAACCCAAACTCATTTAGGTCGAATATGAATTCCAGTCAGGCTACTACTCGGCCCAGCGGTCGAGCCGGTGATGAATTGCGCTCAGTCAAATTTACTCGTGGCTTTACCCGTCATGCCGAGGGGTCGGTGTTGGTGGAATTTGGTCAGACGCGCGTGTTGTGTACAGCTTCAGTAGAAGAAAGTGTCCCTTCTTTCCTACGTGGTAAGGCACAGGGTTGGGTTACGGCGGAGTACGGCATGTTACCGCGAGCAACACATACTCGCTCGCCCCGCGAAGCCGCTAAGGGTAAGCAAACAGGGCGCACTCAGGAAATTCAGCGTCTTATTGGTCGCGCTTTGCGCGCGGTCATTGACTTGAAAGGGTTGGGGGAGCGTACGATTACTATTGATTGTGATGTCCTGCAGGCTGATGGTGGCACCCGTACTGCCGCTATCACCGGTGCCTACGTTGCGATGGTCGATGCAGTTGATTCCTTGCTACGAAAAAGCCTGATTCGAGTCAACCCGATTCATGCGCAGGTGGCGGCTATATCGGTCGGCATTTGGTCAGGGCAGCCTGTGCTGGATCTAGACTATGCGGAAGATTCCAGTGCTGAAACAGACATGAATATTGTGATGAATAATGGCGGTGGATTTGTAGAAATTCAGGGTACGGCTGAAGGTCATGCATTGCACCGTCATGAATTAGATGCGTTGCTTAATATTGCCGTGCAAGGGATTAATCAATTGCATGCGCTGCAGTTAGAGTCACTGCAAACTGAAGTAACTTCGCGCTGATGCGTGTTGTACTTGCTACAAATAATGCAGGGAAGTTACGTGAACTTCAGGCGATGCTGCAGCCTTTTGGCTTTGAAGTATTGCCGAAGTCACAGTTCACTTCCGAAGAAGTAATTGAAGACGGCAATACCTTCGTGGCTAATGCGTTATTGAAAGCGCGACAGGCTGCATGTGCGTCTGGATTACCTGCAATTGCCGATGATTCTGGAATTGAGGTTGATGCCCTTGGCGGCGCGCCTGGTATTTATTCGGCGCGCTATGCCGGTGATCAAGCAAGCGATACAGATAATTTAAATAAGCTGCTGTATGCCCTTGAGACGGTTGCCGATCAGCAACGTACAGCACGTTATCGTTGTGCATTGGTTTATGTGCGTAATGCGGTAGACACGGAGCCAGTCATATGTGAGGCCAGTTGGGAAGGATGCATTGCTCGTTGTGCACAGGGCACGGGTGGGTTTGGTTATGATCCGATTTTTTGGTTAACTGAATATGGGTGTACTGCTGCGCAAATTAGTGTCGATCTGAAAAATGCCATCAGTCATCGGGCGCAAGCATTACAGATGTTGGTAGGTGCGTTATCTTCGGTGCGACAGTGTTGACTGTGCCGCCACTGGCGCTATACATCCATTTTCCCTGGTGTGTTCAAAAGTGCCCTTATTGTGATTTCAATTCACACAAGGCGCCGGTGCAAATCCCTGAGCAGCGATACGTTGACGTACTGCTTGAAGATCTTTCGCTGGATATCACCGAGCATGAATACCGTCCACTCGTTTCAATCTTCATGGGTGGTGGTACACCGAGTTTATTCAGTCCTGAAAGTATCGCGCGCTTGTTAGCTGAAATTAAAGTTCGATTGCCCGTCAGTCCTGATCTTGAAATTACGTTGGAAGCCAA
Source organism: Pseudomonadota bacterium (assembly GCA_947454465.1). GTDB lineage: Bacteria > Pseudomonadota > Gammaproteobacteria > Steroidobacterales > Steroidobacteraceae > CAILZL01. The sequence goes on along the minus strand of CANGJP010000002.1, from coordinate 64,702 downwards.
TCCTGGAACGATCGAACATGGGCGATTTGCCGCATATCGTGATGCTGGTGTTAATCGCGTCTCGCTTGGCGCGCAAAGCTTCGACCCGCGGCAGCTTAACCAGCTGGGTCGAATACATGGCAAGGATGACATTGCGATGGCCGTTGATGAAATCCGTCGTGCGGGTATCGATAATTTCAATCTTGACTTGATGTATGGCTTGTCAGGGCAAAATGTTGAGGCAGCTTTATCTGATTTACATCAGGCTATCGCACTTTCACCCACACATATTTCTCATTACCAGTTGACGCTCGAGCCAGGCACACCGTTTTTTCATCGGCCACCACAATTGCCTGATGATGAGGATTGTTATGCCATGCAGATGGAGTGTCAGGCAGTGTTGGCAGCAGCAGGATTTAGACAATACGAGGTGTCTGCTTATGCGCAAGCAGGCTGTCAGTCAGTGCATAACATGAATTACTGGCAGTTCGGTGACTATCTGGGAATTGGTGCCGGTGCTCATGGCAAATTAACCCGCAATGGACACATCATGCGTACTGAGCGGCAAAAACAACCACGCCAATACCTGCTCAGCTCTGCGCAGCAAAGGGTTGTCTTAAATGCGCCGGTAGCTTCCGCGGAGTTACCGTTTGAATTCATGCTGAATGCTTTACGGTTGCGCGAGGGCTTTACCCAGTCTTTATTTGTGCAGCGTACTGGTTTGGAATGGGCAACTATTGCAAGTCAATTGGCAACGGCCCAACAACGCGGTTTGTTGGAACTTGGGCCGGACTCGGTCTGGCTTCCCACTGAGTTGGGCAGAAGGTTTTTGAACGATTTGGTGTCTTTATTCCTTGATCGATAGGGTTTCGGCCGGTCGAATTTAGGAGTTTACCGGTTGCTACCCTTGTGTTGGCTTACGTGCACGACGTTGGCAAGTTTAAAGTGTGATTAAAGTCTCTTTTTTTCTTGACATATTCCTCGGCTTTTGCAAATCAGAAAAAGGGTTTATGCACATCCACCGACCGGTCCATATGGTATCAGGCCTTGGTGATCATTTAGCAAGCTAAGTCTTAAGCGGTATCTATAAGTTAATGATTTATATGAAAAATTATGCTGGTTAATTTTTAACCACACCTACAAAATCGATGCAATGACGCTATTTTGACAGTCTTGTTACGTATTCATGCACAGACTTATCCACAGCTTTTGTGGATAACCGAATTAGTCTTGAGTTTCTCTCTTGAAAGAGAGGGGTGTCGCAAAATTTTTGTGGTTTGCGTTCGGCTGCTGCGGTGTGAGGGTTTGCCTGCGCTGGGCTAGTTAATAGTACCGCTCAGGGATGTATCTAGTTATCTTGCGCAATAGGGGGCGCACAGCTACACTGCGCGCCCCATTTTTCTGGAACAGGGCTTCGCGCCCGATACAGTCATGAAAGCCGGCATTCATCCTGAATACAAAGACATCACCGTGACATGCAGTTGTGGAAACGCGTTCACTACGCGTTCCACAGGTAATAATCTGCAGCTCGAAGTGTGTTCTAACTGCCACCCGTTCTATACCGGTAAGCAGAAGACTGTTGATACTGGTGGCCGAGTAGATAAGTTCCGTAAGAAATATACGCGCGGCTAAACGCTTCTTACTATGTTAGGGCTGTGTACACTTAAGCCCTTGGAATTCAAGCACGAGGCGCTTTGCTGATTCAAAGCGCCTTTTGTTTTGCGAAAAGCCGGTTACTGTCCTGATGATTTCCACCGGCGGTAGCTTTCCGCTAAGATTAAAGGGCTTGAAGCAAGCTGTTTTGAATGGGCATCGTTTTGCGCGAGTAACCAGTGGCCCTAAAGATTGTCTGGAGAGTGGATATGCAGGTTCGTTTGACTTTGCTGATGGGTGCGGTGCTTGTGTTGTTTGCACCGACAATGGTCGCTCATGCTGAGGGAGATGCTGCGCGAGGTAAAACACTGGCTTATACCTGCCAGGGTTGCCACGGCATCCCTAACTATAAGAACGCTTCGCCCACTTACAGCGTGCCAAAGTTAGGTGGTCAGCAGTCGGCCTATCTGGTTGCTGCATTGAAAGAATACGCCTCAGGTGACCGTGCGCATCCTACGATGCATGCTCATGCAGCGAGTAACAGCGAGCAGGACCGTGCTGACATGGCCGCTTTCTTTGCCGGTAAAGGGCCACGCAAGACCCCTGTAGTTGGTACAGCACCCGCCGCTGCGGCCGTATGTACCGCTTGTCATGGTGCCGATGGTCAGCCAGTAGGTCCTGAATATCCCAACCTGGCCGGTCAGCATGCTGATTATCTGGTACAGGCGTTACGTGACTATAAGAGCGGTAAGCGCAAAAATGCCATCATGTCGGGTATTGTCGGTGCGTTGGCGGATAAGGATATCGAATCGATTGCTGCTTTTTATGCCAGTCAGACTGGTTTGTGTGATACCAAGCAAATTGCAGACAGTGGTCAGTGCAAAAAATAAAGATTCGTTGTCAGTCTGTTTTATGAGTAAGAGGCCGGCGCTCCCGGCCTTTTCTTTACTGCCAATTTATAAAGTAAGCAACAGATCAGAATATGAGCGACACCTTAGTTAAGGCAGCTGCGCAATTTGGTTTGTCGTTGGACAAAGATCGTTGTGCTGCGTTGCAGACATTGTTGCACGAACTCAATGATTGGAATCAGCGCATTAATCTCACAGCAATTCGCGATCCGCATCAGCAGCAGAGTAAGCACCTGTTAGACAGCTTGTCGATTCAGCCCTATTTGCATGGTACTTATATTGCCGACATCGGCACCGGGGCCGGCTTTCCAGGATTGCCTCTAGCGGTAGTCAATCCAGATAAAGAATTTTTATTGGTTGATTCGATTAACAAGAAGTTAAGATTCGTTGCGCACGCTGTGCAGGTTATGAAACTACAAAATGTTGCTGTGCTGCACACTCGGGCGCAGGATTATCGGCCAGCCCGTCGATTTGATTCTGTGGTGTCGCGTGCTATGGGTTCGATAGAAAATTTCGTGCTTTGGTGTGGTCATCTGTGTGCGGATCAGGGGAGATTACTAGCGATGAAGGGGCGCTATCCTGAAGCCGAACTAGCCAATGTTCCAAAAGGATGGCAGGTTGTGACAGTTCACGAGCTGGAAGTTCCTGGGCTGGACGAGCAGCGGCATCTTGTGGAACTCTGCCGCTGTTGATTGCTGGCGGTTGTGCTAACGGAGTGTTCAAACCGTTACTACTCCGCTTATGAAAATTATTTTTATAGCGTGTCCATAATGTTTTTTGAGTAGTCTACCGTCCATTGTCACTAAATCCGCACTTTAATGAAACGTGTCATCGCAATAACCAATCAGAAGGGGGGCGTGGGTAAGACCACTACCAGCGTCAACCTGACGGCGTCGCTGGCTGCTACACAGCGGCGTGTTTTACTGGTTGATATGGACCCTCAGGGTAATGCCACCATGGGGTGTGGCGTTGAAAAGCGAGGTTTGCAGTATTCGTTGACTGAGGTGCTATTGGGTGAATGCACGATTGAGCAAGCCTTGCAGTCCATTGAACACAGCAAATTTACTTTGTTGCCAGGTAATCAGGATCTGGTCGCGGCAGAGGTCGAATTAACGGGTAAGCCTGGTGCTGAGGCGAGGTTGCGTGATGTGTTGGCGACAATTCGGGCGCAGTTCGATGTCATTGTTATTGATTGCCCACCGTCTTTGAACATGCTCACGATCAACGCATTGGTTGCAGCAGACTCGGTATTAATTCCCATGCAATGTGAATATTACGCACTAGAAGGATTGACTGCATTGGTCGATACCATTGAGCAAATCAAGGCCACGGCCAATTCAGAGCTGCATATCGAGGGTATCTTGCGCACGATGTATGATCCTCGTAACAATCTTGCTAATGAGGTCTCGCGCCAATTAATCGAGCATTTTGGGGAGCGCGTGTATCGCACCATGATCCCGCGCAACATACGCTTGGCGGAGGCGCCCAGTCACGGTCAGCCTGCGCTGGTCTATGACAAGGATTCACGCGGAGCGCTGGCGTATCTGGCGCTAGCAGGGGAAATGTTGCGTCGTGAAGACGATCGAAAAGCCGGTTTGGCGTTGGTGGGAGAGGTCGTTGTATAGATTTCGGCTGGAGTGTTGCTGCCGCCCGCGAGTACACTCCCATCCTTTTGCAGTTCATCACTGAAACATTATGGTCACCAAGCGTTCCAGTTTAGGGCGGGGTCTCGGCGCGTTGCTGAGCCAGACACCCCCGCCCCGTCAGCCTGAGGCTGCTGCGCCGGCTGTTGCCAGAGATGGCGATCTGGCTCGTTTACCCGTGGATTTGTTGCAGCGCGGTAAGTATCAGCCGCGCATTGATATGCAGCAGGAGTCGCTGCAGGAATTGGCCGAGTCGATCAAGGTGCAAGGCATTATTCAGCCTATTGTGGTGCGTCCATTAGGGGAGCAGACGCCCGGACAGCCGTTACGTTACGAGATCATTGCCGGTGAGCGACGCTGGCGAGCCGCGCAATTGGCAGGTCTGCACGATGTGCCGGCATTGATTCGTCGTATTCCGGATGAATCGGCTATTGCTATGGCACTCATTGAGAACATCCAGCGCGAAAATTTAAATCCACTCGAAGAAGCGAAGGCGCTAGCACGATTGATCAGTGAATTTGAGATGACGCACCAAACTGCTGCAGAGGCTGTTGGTCGTTCGCGTGCCGCTGTTTCTAATTTATTGCGCTTGTTGGACTTGGCTGACGAGGTGAAGGGTTTGCTGGAAAAAGGCGAACTGGAAATGGGGCATGCGCGTGCCCTGCTCGGACTGACCGGTGTTCGACGGCAGGTTGAAGTGGGCTTTCTGGTGGTGAAAAAAGGATTATCAGTGCGTGATACCGAAGCGCTGGTTCGCCGCATGGAAAAAAATGAAGGTGAGTCGGATGCCCCTTTGACTAGGCCGGATCCGGACATAAAGCGTCTCGAAAGTGATTTGGCGGAAAAACTGGGTGCCAAAGTTCAGTTGCAGCACAGCAGCAAGGGTGGTGGGAAGCTGATGATCACTTACCATACTCTGGACGAGCTGGACGGTATTCTTGCCCGAATCAAATGAATTTCGCGCTGGATCTTGGACGTTTCTGAGTCCTGAACCCTCATTAATGAGCATCTTTGAGAAATAAATTACTTGGCATTTCTTGAAGCTCAAGTTTTCACTCCCTATAATGCGCGGCCTTCACCAGCGGCCATGCCGGTGGAGATTCGAAATTGGCCACATCGCGTTAGCGTGTGGTTTTTTCATGCCCAGTTTTTATGCCGGTGGTTCAGGTGATCAGTAACCCGGTTACAAAAGCAAGGCGACAGGCCTTGGTGGTTGTATCCAGTCAAGTGCTTGCCACGGCGCTGATGGGATTGGTATGTGGTCTGGCCCTAGGTGCCAGGCAGGCATTATCAGTTTCGGTTGGCGGCGGGGTTAGCGTGTTGGCAACGGCCTATATGGCATTTTCTGTGCTCCGGCATGGAGTGGGTGCTTCGACGGCCCGAGTGATGTGGGGTTTTGTGATGGGCTGGGCTATTAAGGTGCTGCTGACCTTGGCTTTGCTTGTGATTGCTTTTCGTTCTCCAGCATTGAAGCCGGCCTATGTGCTGGCGGCGTATGTGGTGAGTTTTCTTGTTTATGGTTACGCGGCGTTTCGTAGCTCGCGTTGACGGATGGGACTGATTGTAGGCAATGAGCACTGAAGTGACCGAAGCCACTCAGACTGGCACTGAGTATATTAACCACCATTTGACTCACTGGACTGTAGGTGAGGGCTTCTGGTCGTATAACCTTGACTCGCTGATAGTTTCGGCGGTGCTGGGCGTGGTCGGTATCTTTTTATTCTGGTTGGCTGCGCGCAAGGCTACTTCCGGCGTGCCAGGTAAATGGCAGTGTTTTGTAGAAATGTGCGTTGAATTCGTTGATGGTCAGGTTAAAGATGTATTTCATGGTGACCGTAAATTTATTGCTCCTTTGGCGCTGACTATCTTTGTCTGGGTATTTTTGATGAATGCTATGGACCTGCTTCCACTTGACCTGGTGAGCACCATTGCACGATTTGCTGTTGGAGAGCATGCGGCGCACCATGTTTATTTCCGTGCGGTGCCCACAGCTGATTTGAATACGACCTTTGGTTTGTCACTAACAGTACTCTTATTGGTATTGTTTTTCAGCTTTAAGGCCAAAGGTGTTGGCGGTTTCGGTCACGAAATGATTACCGCTCCGTTTGGCGCCAGTCCTGCGCTGTGGCTGCCTAATTTAGCAATCAATATCATTGAGTTATGTGCTAAGCCGTTTTCTCTGGCGATGCGACTGTTCGGTAACATGTATGCTGGAGAGCTTGTGTTTATGTTGATTGCCTTGCTGGGTGCAACATGGACTGGTTTGACGCTTGGTTCTGGTCTATCAATGTTTGGACAGATTCTCATGGGCTCTATTTGGGCAATCTTCCACATTCTGATTATTGCTCTTCAGGCGTTCATTTTTATGGTGCTGACTGTGGTGTACATCGCCATGGCTCATGAGCATCACTAGAGTTTGATTTTGGTTTGATTGTTTTTTTGTTTTAGCTTTTTTACTAACCTTCCATAGCCAATTTTTCGAGGAGAAGAACGTGGAATACATCGCTCAAGTACAGGCCTATACCGCAATTGCCCTGGGTCTGATCATTGGTCTGGGTGCCATCGGTGCCTGTATCGGTATTGCTATCATGGGTTCCAAGTTCTTGGAATCAGCTGCTCGTCAGCCTGAATTAATGCCTGCACTTCAAGGCCGTATGTTCTTGCTTGCCGGTCTGATCGATGCTGCGTTCCTAATTGGTGTGGCATTGGCCATGTTCTTGGCCTTCTCCAATCCGTTAATAGCAAAGCTGGGCTAATTCGTTAAGCGCATCACTGCGGGACCGCCATGAACCTTAATGCAACTATGATTGGTCAAGGCATCGCATTCGCGATCCTGATCTGGTTTTCAGTCAAATTTATCTGGCCGGAACTGACCAATGCTATTGAAGAGCGTCAGAAGAAAATCGCTGAAGGTTTAAGTGCTGCAGACAAGAGTCAACAATCTCTTGTGGAGGCCAAGGCTCAAGCGACTGGTATCATTAAAGAAGCGCGCGATAAGGCTGCCAACATTGTTGAGCAAGCCAATCGTCGTTCCAATGAAATGGTTGACGAAGCGAAAAATACCGCGCGGGCTGAAGGGCAGCGGTTGATTAGCGATGCACAGCAAGAAGTGTCGCTGGAAAAAGGCCGCTTACGTGATCAGTTGCGTGCTGAAGTCGGTACCTTAGCCATTGCCGGTGCAGCGCGGGTTTTGGGTCGTGAAATTGATGCAAAAGCTCATGCTGATCTGATCGAACAGCTGGCTGTTGAAATCGAGCGCGGATAAGGGAGTAAGCATGGCCGAAAAAGCCACTATCGCACGACCCTATGCGCGCGCTGCGTTTGAATATGCGCAGCAGCATGGTCGTTTTGAGCAATGGTCTGCCTCTTTGGCGGCTGCAACTGCGGTGACTGAAGATGCCGCGGTGAGGCGGTTACTGAATCATCCCCACGTATCATCAGCTCAGTTAGTTGGTTTGATTAATGATGTGGTCGGTGAGCATTTTGATGATCCTCTGCGCAATTTTATTGCCACTCTAGCTCAGAACCATCGTCTTGGCTTATTGCCTCACATTACTCAAATGTTCGAAGACATGCGTGCTAATGCGGAATGTATTGCAGATGTACAAGTAATATCAGCAGTACAGCTAGAAGTAGCACAACAGCAACGATTGGCGGAGGCACTAAAAAAACGCCTAAATCGTAATGTGCGCATGCATTGTTCAGTCGATGCAAAGTTGGTGGGTGGTGCGGTGGTGCGTTACGGCGATCTGGTGATTGATGGTTCGGTGAAAGAACGTCTTGCCCGGCTCGCTCATGTGGTTATCAATTGATTTTTTAGAAACCGGCACACTCGGTTGACCGAGTTCCTGTGAGGAAGTGGAAATGTCTATCAAGGCCTCTGAAATTAGCGACCTGATCAAAAACAAGATTGCCCAGTTTTCGGCCGCGACCGAAGACCGTAATGTGGGTACCGTGGTGACTGTGACGGACGGTATCGTGCGTGTGCATGGTCTGGCCGATGTGAAATACGGCGAAATGCTGGAATTTCCCGGTGGCAGTTTTGGTTTGGCTCTGAACTTGGAGCAGGACTCTGTCGGTTCTGTGGTGCTTGGTGAATACAAGCACATTGCAGAAGGCGATACGGTAAAAACCACCGGCCGTATTCTTGAAGTACCCGTCGGTGAAGGTCTACTCGGTCGGGTCGTTGATGCGTTGGGTAATCCAATTGATGGCAAAGGCCCGATCAATGCAACACGCCAGGCACCGATTGAGCGTGTGGCCCCAGGCGTGATTTATCGTAAATCCGTTAACCAACCTGTTCAGACCGGTTACAAGGCCGTGGACTCCATGGTGCCGATCGGTCGTGGTCAGCGCGAATTGATCATCGGTGACCGTCAAACCGGTAAGACTGCAATGGCTGTTGACGCCATCATTAATCAGAAAGGCAGCGGAATTAAGTGTATTTACGTTGCCATCGGTCAAAAGCAGTCATCGATTGCTAACGTCGTACGTAAGTTAGAAGAACACGGCGCGATGGATCACACCATTATCGTGGCCGCGTCTGCTTCCACCCCTGCCGCCATGCAATATCTTGCTCCATATGCTGGCTGCGCCATGGGTGAATACTTCATGGACCAAGGTGAAGACGCCTTGGTGATTTACGATGACTTGACCAAGCAAGCGTGGGCTTATCGTCAAATTTCTCTGTTGCTGCGTCGTCCTCCAGGTCGTGAAGCCTATCCTGGTGACGTGTTCTATTTGCACTCACGTTTGCTGGAGCGCGCTGCTCGTGTAAACGAAGAGTATGTTGAGAAAGCTACCAATGGTCGTGTCAAAGGTAAGACAGGCTCGTTGACGGGTTTGCCAATCATTGAAACTCAGGCTGGTGACGTGACGGCATTCGTGCCGACCAATGTGATTTCGATTACTGACGGTCAGATCTTCTTGGAATCTGATTTATTCAACGCCGGTGTACGTCCTGCGATGAACGCCGGTATTTCCGTTTCGCGTGTGGGTGGTGCAGCTCAAACTGACATCATCAAGCGTTTGGGTGGTGGTATTCGTCTATCGCTGGCGCAGTATCGTGAATTAGCTGCGTTCTCGCAGTTTGCCTCCGATCTGGATGAAGCTACCCGTAAGCAGTTGGAGCGAGGTCAGCGCGTGACTGAATTGATGAAGCAAAAGCAATACGCGCCGATGTCTGTGGCCGAAATGGCGCTATCCATTTATGCGGTGAACAACGGTTATTTGGATAAGGTTGACACCAAAAAAGTGGGTGCATTTGAAGCTGCTTTGCAATCATTCGCTAAAGCTTCATTCAAGGCGGATGTCGATGCGATCAATGCCGAGCCCGTGCTGAAAAAGCATGAGGCCACCTTGAAAAAGATTTGTGACGAGTTTGCAGCGTCAGGCAGTTACTAGGCCGTTATTTTTTGACTAACCAGTACTGACACCAACATGCCAGGCACAAAAGAAATTCGCACCAAGATCGCGAGTATTAAAAATACTCAGAAGATCACCAAGGCCATGCAAATGGTGGCCGCTAGCAAAATGCGTAAGGCGCAGGATCGTATGCGTGCATCGCGCCCCTATGCTGAACGCATTCGCCGTGTGATTGGGCACCTGCGTTTGGCGAATCCAGATTTCAAGCATCCATACCTGATTGAGCGTGAGGCTCAGGCAGTGGGTTTCATTATTGTCAGTACGGATCGTGGGTTGTGCGGTGGCCTCAATGTCAATTTGTTTAAGGCGGCGATGGCTTCCATGCGCGAATGGCAGGCCAAGGGATGTAGTGTTCATCTCAGTCTTATAGGCTCAAAAGCAGTACAGTTTTTCCGTCGGCTCAAAAATGTTGAAACACTGGGTACGGTGACGCATCTGGGTGATCACCCACACGTGGCTGATTTGATCGGCAACGTTAAAGTGATGCTAGATATGTATTGTGAAGGTAAGCTTGATCGTTTGTATGTGGTGAACAATGTGTTCGTCAATAGCATGACTCAGAAGCCGACAGTCAAACAGTTGTTACCCGTTATTACGGAAGACAGTGACAAGCTACAAAAGATGTGGGATTACATCTATGAGCCTTCGGCAGCTGAATTGTTGGACGGCGTATTGATGCGCTACATTGAATCGCAGGTATATCAAGGTTCAGTTGAGAATGTGGCTTGTGAAATGGCAGCTCGAATGGTGGCGATGAAGAGCGCGACCGACAACGCGGGCTCATTGATTGGTGAGTTACAGCGCATTTATAACAAGGCACGCCAGGCCGCGATTACCAAAGAAATTTCGGAAATCGTGGGTGGCGCAGCAGCTGTGTAATGGTTTTGATTAAAGAATTTGCTTATTGAATTTAAGTGTTGACTCGCTGTGACTGTTGTCGCAGCAGCCTAAGAGGAAATTGAAGATGGCTACCGGCAAGATCGTGCAAATCATCGGCGCGGTGATCGACGTGGAGTTTCCACGCGAGAACATTCCCAAGGTTTACGAAGCACTCAAGCTCGTTGATGGCGGCTTGACGCTCGAGGTTCAGCAGCAGCTGGGCGATGGCGTGGTACGTACGATTGCCATGGGCGTCTCTGAAGGTTTGAAGCGTGGACTAGCCGTTGAAGCTACTGGCAAGCCTATTTCTGTGCCTGTGGGTAAAGCTACATTGGGTCGTATTATGGACGTGCTGGGCACGCCCCAAGATGAAGTGGGCCCAGTGAATGCTGAAGAGTACTGGCCTATTCACCGCGCAGCTCCAACCTATGATGAACAAACCGGCGGTCAAGATTTACTGGAAACCGGTATTAAGGTGATTGATTTGTTGGTGCCATTTGCCAAGGGTGGCAAGATCGGTCTGTTCGGTGGTGCCGGTGTGGGCAAGACTGTGAACATGTTGGAATTGATTAACAACATTGCCAAGGCGCACTCGGGTCTTTCCGTGTTTGCTGGCGTGGGTGAACGTACCCGTGAAGGTAACGATTTCTATCATGAAATGGCCGAATCTGGTGTGATCAAACTGGACAACCTCGCTGAATCAAAAGTAGCGATGGTGTACGGTCAGATGAACGAGCCTCCAGGCAACCGTCTGCGTGTGGCGTTGACCGGTTTGACTATGGCCGAATACTTCCGTGATGAAAAGCAAGCCAACGGCAAAGGCCGTGACGTGTTGTTCTTCGTGGACAACATTTATCGCTACACGCTGGCCGGTACCGAAGTGTCTGCATTGCTCGGTCGTATGCCTTCCGCCGTGGGTTATCAGCCAACTCTGGCTGAAGAAATGGGTGTGCTGCAAGAACGTATTACCTCTACTAAAACGGGTTCGATCACGTCCATTCAGGCCGTATACGTGCCTGCCGACGACTTGACCGACCCATCACCTGCCACTACCTTCGCTCACTTGGACGCCACAGTAGTATTGGATCGTCAGATCGCGGCGCTGGGTATTTACCCTGCGGTGAACCCACTGGATTCCACCAGCCGTCAGCTTGATCCACTTGTGATTGGTGAAGAACACTACAACACTGCACGTGGTGTGCAGGCTGTGTTGCAGCGCTACAAAGAACTGCAAGACATCATTGCCATTCTGGGTATGGACGAATTGTCTGAAGAAGATAAGTTGGCCGTGGCCCGTGCTCGTAAAATTCAGCGCTTCTTGTCACAGCCTTTCCATGTGGCTGAAGTGTTTACCGGTAGTCCGGGTAAGTATGTGTCATTGAAAGACACCATCCGTGGCTTCAAGGGTATTCTTGCAGGAGACTACGATCACTTGCCAGAACAGGCGTTCTACATGGTAGGTTCAATCGAAGAAGCGGTTGAAAAAGCTAACAAGCTTCAATAAGCATTACCGGCAAAAGGCAGATCATGGCAACTATTCATGTTGATGTCGTCAGCGCTGAAGGAGAAATCTTCAGTGGTGAAGCAGAGATGGTCTTTGCACCTGCACAGTTGGGCGATATTGGCATTGCGCCACGTCATGCTCCTCTGCTGACGACGCTACGGCCAGGTGAATTGCGGGTGCAATTACCTTCCGGTGAAGAGCAGCATGTGTATGTGTCGGGTGGAGCATTGGAAGTGCAGCCGCACTTGGTTACCGTTCTGGCAGACACGGCGATTCGTGCTAAAGATCTGGATGAGGCCGCTGCTCTACAAGCAAAACAACGTGCTGAAGATGCGTTGGCCAATCGTACCGATGCCATCGAAGTGGCTGAGGCTCAGGCTGAATTGTTACGTGCGGTGGCTCAACTTAAGGCCATTGATCGGTTGCGAAAACAAAACCAATAGGCTTATAAAATAGCAGTGATCAATAAGACGTGCCCGCAGAGTTTCTTCGGGTGCGTTTTTGTTTGTAATGATTAAGTAGCAGTGAAATCGTTGTGAGTAACAATGCAATCTGCCTATCTAAAATTGCGGCAATATTTTTAGATTGATCTATGAGGGAACACGCGATGTCATTATCCATCGTTATTCTGGCGGCCGGTCAAGGCAAGCGCATGAACTCCAAACTCCCTAAGGTGCTACAGCCTTTAGCGGGAGTGCCGTTACTTGGGCATGTACTAACTACCACGAAACATTTGAGTGCCCAGCATGTTCATGTGGTGTATGGCCATGGTGGTGAGCAAGTGCGCGCTGTGATTAACGATCCTAGTGTCAATTGGGTGTTACAGGCACAGCAACTTGGTACAGGACATGCTTTGGCGCAAGCGATGCCGCATATTGCAGATGATCAAACCGTATTGGTGTTGTATGGTGATGTGCCATTAACACGCGCACAAACTTTGCAGCCGTTACTTGATGCCGTAGCTCAAGGTTCAGTTGGATTATTGAGCGTGAAGTTGGCTGATCCCACGGGTTATGGGCGGATTGTTCGAGATAATGCGGGACGGGTGGTGCGAATTGTTGAGCACAAGGATGCCAATACTAAAGAGCGTGGCATTGATGAAGCCAATACTGGATTGCTCGCGGCAAAAGCTAGCCACCTGAAACAATGGCTCGCACAATTAAAAAATGATAATGCACAAGGTGAATACTATCTAACCGATATTGTCACCATGGCCGTGCGTGACGGCGTGAATGTTGAGGCTGTACTTGCACCTAGCGAAGCTGAAGTGTTAGGTGTGAATGACAAAATACAGTTGGCCGAGGTTGAATCTCACTTAAGAAGTTGGCGCGCGAAAGACTTGATGCAACAAGGCGCCACCTTGGCTGATCCTGCGCGCATTGATATTCGCGGTGAGGTGACAGTAGGTAAAGATGTATTCATTGATGTGAATGTGGTGTTTGTGGGGCGGGTGCATTTAGCGGATGGAGTGCGTATTGGCCCTAACTGTTACTTAAAAGATACCCAGATTGGCGAAGGCACTGAGCTTTTTTCCAATTGCGTGACCGACCAAGTGGTCATTGGGCCGCAATGCCATATTGGTCCTTTCGCCCGTTTACGGCCGGAAGCCAAGCTTGCTGATCACGTTCATATTGGTAACTTTGTTGAAGTAAAAAAGAGTCAGATTGGTTCTGGTAGTAAAGCCAATCACCTTACTTATATTGGTGATGCCGTCGTGGGTAGTGGGGTCAATATTGGTGCTGGCACCATTACTGTGAATTACGACGGTGCTAACAAATGGCAGACGGTGATTGAGGATAATGTATTCGTCGGATCGGGTTCGATGTTGATTGCACCCGTAACCATTGGCGCTGGGGCTAATACCGGTGCAGGGTCTACCATCACCAAGGATGCTCCTGCGGGCAAGTTGACGTTGGCGCGCTCTAAACAGGTCACGATCGAAGGTTGGAAACGACCAACCAAGAAAAGTTAACTTGAATAAACGCAATCTGAATGCTTTATGTCATAAAAATTAACTGTATTACCGAGTTACAATGCCGAGCCTAACTGCGATAGACGCAGAGCTCATGTAAGAGGTCCAGTATGTGCGGAATTGTAGGTGGTGTCGCCAAGCGAGATGTCGTACCGATCCTGATAGAGGGGCTGCGGCGCCTTGAATATCGTGGCTACGATTCGGCGGGCATGGCGGTGCTAACTGATAATCAGCAGTTAGCTCGTCTGCGCACAGTGGGTAAAGTAAAAAACTTGCAAGAGGCGCTGGATGATAGTCCTACAGTAGGACGTATGGGTATTGCTCATACACGCTGGGCAACGCATGGCGCGCCCGCAGAACGTAATGCGCATCCTCATATTTCCAAAGATGGTATTGCCATCGTCCATAATGGCATCATTGAGAATCACGATGAGTTGCGCGAACAGTTACAGCAACTAGGCTATGAGTTTCATTCCGAGACAGATACGGAAGTCATTGCGCATCGAATTCACTATCACATGACAAAATTAGCAGGTGATCTCTTCAAGTCAGTCAGAGCGACTGTTGCTGAGCTTGAAGGCGCATATGCATTGGCTGTCTTATCTGAAAATACTCCTGACAAAATTGTGTTGGCACGTGAAGGTTGTCCAGTGGTCATCGGTGTAGGGGTGGGCGAACATTTTGTAGCCTCCGATGTTTCCGCATTATTACCTGTTACGCGTAATTTTATGTTCCTTGAAGAAGGCGATGTGGCAGAAATTTACTATGACCATATCCGTGTACTGGATCGTGAAGGGCAAGTTGCTGAACGTCTTGTGCGCGTGAGTGAGTTGAGTGCCGACGCAGCAGAAAAAGGCCAGTATCCACATTACATGCTTAAAGAAATTCATGAGCAGGCTCGAGCTGTGGCGCAGACATTGGAAGAACGTGTTGCAGGGGGTAAGTTACTCGAGGCAGCATTTGGTCCGTCAGCGATCGAGGTGTTGCGCCGATCTGAAGCAGTGCAAATTGTCGCCTGTGGAACCAGTTATCACGCTGGTATGGTTGCTAAGTATTACATCGAACAAATTGCGCGCATGCCATGTTGGGTAGAGGTGGCCAGCGAGTATCGATATCGCAACCCAGTCGTACCTAAGAATACTTTGTTTGTGACGATTTCACAGTCAGGTGAAACGGCTGATACTTTGGCCGCACTGCGTATGGCTAAGCAATCTGGTTACCTGTCATCACTCGCTATATGTAATGTGCCGGAAAGCTCATTGGTGCGCGAATCCGAATTGGTGATGTTGACGCGTGCGGGTCCTGAAATTGGCGTGGCTTCGACGAAAGCGTTCACGACTCAGCTCGCTGCTTTAGGTATGTTGGTAGTGGCATTGGCAAAATTTCATGGAGTGGACGCAGAGCGCGAGCGTGGGTTAGTGCAACGATTGATTGAAATTCCAAGCCTGATCGAAAAAACGTTGCAGTTAGATGGTGTTATTAAGAAACTAGCACAGCGATTTGCAGATAAGCACCACGCGCTATTCTTGGGGCGTGGTCAGATGTATCCCATCGCAATGGAAGGTGCATTGAAGCTTAAAGAAATTTCTTATATTCACGCTGAGGCCTATCCTGCCGGCGAGTTGAAGCACGGACCGTTGGCGCTCGTAGATACGGATATGCCGGTTATTGTTGTGGCACCAAACAACGATTTAGTAGAAAAGCTAAAGTCGAACATGCAAGAAGTTCGCGCTCGTGGTGGCGAACTGTATGTATTTGCCGATCCTGATTCAGGCATTGAGTCATCCGAAGGTGTCACGGTTATTCATATGCCGAAGCATGTCAGTCACTTCCAGGCCGCCATTATCTATACCTTACCGCTACAGTTATTGTCTTATCACTGTGCAATTCTTAAAGGCACGGATGTGGATCAACCAAGGAACTTAGCTAAGTCGGTGACGGTGGAATAACTCCAAGGTTCATTTGTAGATTGATTTACGACATGGGCGGTATGGCTTGATTTAACCGAAGATACTGAGGGTGCTTTGCTATTCGACAGACAGGTTGCCCAAATAGAATTCGGGCGTATATTTTTGAGATTAAAGGCGCCCTTATTATCAAGATCTAAAAAAGCACACGGTCGAGGTTAATGTTTAAAGAGCCTTGTGGGCTGAATAAGTGTGTAATCTGTTTTTCATTGATGTTTTAGCACTCAGATACAACAGAATAAAAATGAAGATATCTTTCAAGCTACGAGTTATTGTTTTAACGATTTTAGTGTCGATGACTGTTGCGAGCATGCAGCTTCTTATAGTTAGAGACAAGATTATCAGAGCATATGTTAAAGACTTAAACGTGCATCTGTGTATAGAGTCTCGCCGTTTATCTGCTTTTGGTAAGCCTGAACAGATGGACAGATTTCTAGCGGGCATGATTGCGAGACTTAAACTCGATTCACTGAATCAGTTGGCGGTGATTTACTCCGCCAGAGAGGAGAGTGAAAGTTGGTCAACAGATTATCTGCCGAGATCGCTAGGGCAGCTTGAAAAATTAGATTGGGTGCAGCCAGATGGTGAGATGGTCGCTGGTGATAGGACTCGGCTAGACCAAGCAGATGGAGAAGCAAAAAAATGTGAAATATCTGAATTTGAGACAGATAACAGTAAATGGCATGGGGGACGAACTCTTGGAGCGAATGGGGATGTTTATATTGTTGCGAATTTAGAGCCTGCAGAGGCTGATATAAATAAGAACTACATTATCCCTTCTGCGTTTCTCTTGTTGACTGGTTCAGTAATGTTATCGTTATTAGGCGGTTGGGTGATTTCCAAATACTCCTTGCATCCTTTGGAGAGAATACGTTCTGCAATGCAAAAATTAGATAATAAAAATTATAATTTAAAAATTAGTGAAAATGGTAAAGTTCCTGAGCATGAGGATTTGTACAAGGTCTTCAATTCAATGGTGGAAAAAATAGAGTCTAATTATTTACAAGCGATTAGATTCTCATCAGATGCAGCCCATGAGCTTAAAACTCCGCTGACTATATTACGGGGAAGAATTGAAATGGAATTTGAAGGTTCTACGGTTGAGAGGGAAATTAAGCTTTCTAATGATCTACAGTTACAAATAAATAAGCTTATTTCAATAACTTCAAAGCTATTGCTTCTTTCTAAATTGGATTCTGGTCACGTTAAAACTGAATTTGAAAAAATAAATTTCAGCGAGTTCTTAAAAGAAATCGTTGATGAAATTATTTCATGCAATACAAGAGTTAAATCTGAATCATTTATCGAGTCAGGTTTGGAGTTGTATTGTGATCGTGTGCTTTTAAGTACAGCGATTTCTAATATTTTGTTAAATGCTTTCTTTTATTGCAGAGATGGCGGCAGTGTTTCTATTAGCTCGACAATTAGTGATGGCGGAATCAAGGTCATGGTCAGGAATGATTCAAAGGTATTATCAGCAGAAGATCGCTCACAAATTTTTAATAGATTTTTCAGAGGGAGTGAAGAGAGGGGTTCTGAATCTGGGTCTAGTGGACTGGGATTAAATCTGGCACAGGAGATCACGAAGTTTCATGGTGGTGGCATTACTTTAGAGCCTACAGCAGAAGATGTTGTAACGCTCTCAATTTGGTTGCCATTTAGAGCTGAATTACACTGATCGGCTCACATATCAAATTAATGATTTATAAGTCCATTGCGTGATTTAGTCTTTTGTCTCGAATCTTCCTCTTCCTAAAGATTGAAAATACTTTTTGAGCATTTAGCGGTGTTCCTCTTGGTGACTTATAGCCACGACCAGTCAGTATGTCGGCTATGGATTTGTACTCGTGATTGTCTTTGTCTCTTAGCTTAATCACTAGATCTGATGGCTCAGTTTGGTACCGACAATAAGCTCAAAACTGGAGTCTGCTATGGCGGATTTTTACCGTATATCTACTCCAAGCCACATTCCTGTCTTTATTGGCAAAATTATTCCCTAGCTAACCCACTCCGTTACGGTGCAGTAATGCATTAGGTGAGGTGATCAAAGCTGCTACGGATAATGCGAATACATTGACGTCCGGTGATGCACATGGTTAAGTGCGCCCTTATTAGTTTATCGCCTTCACAGCGCCTTGGAGCCGCCCATGCAAATTGCTAAAAATGTCGCCGTTCAGATTCATTACACTTTAAAAAATGATGCCGGTGAAGTACTGGATTCATCTGAAGGAGCAGAGCCCTTGGCCTATCTTCAAGGGCATGGCAATCTTATTCCAGGTTTGGAAAAGGCGTTAGAGGGTAAGCGCGCAGGTGACATATTGAATGTCAGTATTTCACCTGAAGATGGCTATGGTGTGAGGGATGAATCATTAATTCAGGACGTACCTCGTAGTGCGTTTCAAGGTGTTCCATCCATCGAAACGGGTATGCAGTTTCAGGCGGAATCAAATCACGGCCCACGTTCCGTGACCGTTACAAAAGTGACAGCCGATATTATTACTGTAGATGGCAATCATCCTTTAGCAGATCAGACCTTGCATTTTGATGTGAAAATCATAGATGTACGTGCGGCCAGTAAGGAAGAGCTGAGCCATGGACATGTTCATGGTCCAGGTGGTCACCATCACTAAGGCAGTGCTTGTAGGTCATACCGGCCAAACCTGGCATGGTACGTGCTTGAATTTCAGGCACGTATCCTTGCAGAGGTTAAATCATGGAGAACGGTACTGAATCCTTATCAACACGCACTCGTAAAGTGCGTGTTACTAAAAAAGCTGAACCCAAAGCGAGCGCAACTGAAGCGAAGCAGTTGCCTGCAAAGACAGCATCGGGCACTGGCCGACGCAAAACAACTCGGCATTCTGTTCTTGTTCAAGAAGGTCCACTGCAGGCCATGATCGCCACAGCAGCGTACTATTTGGCGGAGCAGCGTAATTTTACCCCGGGTTATGAATTACAGGATTGGTTGGCAGCCGAGCAGTTCATTATGGGAATGCATACGGGTTAATCACTGCCTAAAGCGTCTAGAAAGGTGTGCTGCAGGTTATGCAGCACAGAGTGCATTTCGCTTGGTTGCTCTGTTTACAGCACTGAGTACCGCGATGAGGGAGGCGGTGACGATGTTGCCATGCATTCCTACGCCGAAGAGGGTGATCCGTGAGGGTGTTGTGATTTCGACAAAGGCGATTGCCTTGGCATTGCTGCCGCTACCAATCGATCGTTCTTCATAAGACAGTACGTCACACTGTAGATCTAGTGCATCCATCAACGCATTGATGGGGCCGTTACCGGTGCCCTTAAATAAAGTCTCATTGCCGCGTTCACCTAGTTTTATTAGGAGATGTTCATGACCATGTCCATCTTGTGATGTGACTAACTGATGTGAGTAGTATTGATAACGTCCTTCTTGATGTAGGTATTCGCGTTCAAATAAGTTCCATATTTCATTTGAGCTTAATTCTTTACCAGAAGTGTCGGTAACACACTGGACTACTTGACTAAATTCGATCTGTAAACGACGAGGCAATGCTAAGTCGTAGTCACGCTCGAGTAAGTAAGCAATGCCACCTTTCCCTGATTGGCTGTTAACACGAATAACGGATTCATATGTACGTCCTAGATCGCGCGGATCGATCGGTAAATAAGGTACTTCCCATACATCGTCATCCTTACGAGCGGCAAACCCTTTTTTGATGGCATCCTGATGCGAGCCGGAGAAAGCTGTGAATACTAGGTCACCCACATACGGATGCCGTGGATGAATAGGTAATTGATTGCAATGTTCAACACATCGTGCCGCTTCATTGATGTTGGAAAAATCCAATTTGGGATGAATGCCTTGCGTATATAGATTCATTGCTAGGGTCACGACATCCACGTTTCCGGTACGTTCGCCATTACCAAATAATGTGCCCTCTACTCGGTCGGCACCGGCCATCATGCCTAACTCCGCTGCAGCTACAGCAGTGCCTCGGTCATTATGGGGATGAAGTGAAATAATGAGGTTGTTTCTGTTGTTAATGTGACGAATAAACCATTCGATCTGATCAGCGTAGACATTTGGCGTTGCCATTTCCACCGTTGCAGGCAAATTAAGAATAACCTTTCTTTCGGGGGTGGGTTGCCATACTGCAGTAACGGCATCACATATTTGTACCGCGAAATCCAGTTCGGTTCCGGTGAAACTTTCAGGGCTGTATTGAAAAATCCATTCAGTGTCAGGCTGCTGCTGTGCATGATGCAGCACGCACTCTGCACCACGCACCGCAATCTCTATAATGCCAGGCATGTCTAGGTTGAAGACTACGCGGCGTTGTACCGTTGATGTGGAGTTATATAAATGTACGATGGCTCGTCGTGCGCCACGAAGTGCTTCGAAAGACCGTGCGATCAACTCCGGTCTAGCTTGTGTCAACACTTGAATGGTCACATCATCGGGAATCATCCGCTGTTCGATGATTTGCCGAACAAAATCAAAATCAGTTTGTGATGCGGCCGGAAATCCCACTTCGATTTCCTTAAAACCGGTTTTGATCAACAATTCGAACATCTGTAACTTGCGATGGGCATCCATCGGTTCGATTAGAGCTTGATTGCCATCACGCAGATCGACGCTGCACCATAGTGGTGGTTGGGTGAGGATTACACTTGGCCAGTGTCGATCAGGTAGCTTGATCGGTTCAAAGGCGCGGTATTTCTTATTTGGCTGAGTCAACATGATGCGTCTCACATAAAGCAAACAGCGACTGTTCAGTCGTTGCTAAGTATAGAAGGGTTTTGTCTAGGGCGCCGTTGGGCGCTGGGGGTTTATTTGCGTCTAGCGACGCAGGTGCAGGCGCGCACCCAGCAACGAACTGCCGCGACGGGGCAGTAAAGACGTGAGTTGCTGTGAGTTGCGCATGGGCAGAATCTATCAGTCCTCACTAGGCGAAAGCAAGCGCCTCGCCAGTGTTATCAAGAAGCAGAGAGTTTGCAATGCGTGATGACCTCACACACGGCCTTGATGGCGGTGCTGCGTGTGCTGCTTTTACGCCATACCGCGCCGACGCAGCGGGTGGGGGCGGGTTTTGGAAACGGCTTGATAAGGACACTTTTCTCAGTGCCAAAAGGACCGTTAGTTGAAAGTTTAGGTAGTAACGTCACCCCCATACCGGCAGCCACCATTTGTCTTAGAGTTTCGAGACTGGTGGCACGGTAATCTTGGTCTTCATCCAGAGCAGCATGACCACAGATATCCAGCGCTTGATCACGCATGCAGTGACCATCCTCTAGTAACAGCAAAGTATCACCCGCTAGATCGCTCAATTTAACGTTGCTTTTTTCAGTTAGCCGGTGACCTTTAGGCAGTGCGATCATAAAGTCTTCATCATAGAGCGTAGAGGTCTCGACGCCATCAGCATGTACTGGCAAAGCGAGGATGCCCATATCGATTTCGCCGGCACGTAAAGACCTCAATAGTGGCTCTGTTTGGTATTCGTAGAGCATCAGTTTGAGTTTGGGTAGATGTTTGCGTAACTGTTTGGCGATCTGCGGTAATAAGTAAGGGCCGATGGTCGGAATTAATGCCAGTTTGAGGCTGCCACTTAAAGGATCGTGCTGTCCTCGTGCTAGGGTCAGTAATTCGTCACTGTCATTAACAACACGACGTGCCCGTGCAACCACTTGTTCGCCAATTTCGGTGAGAGCAACGCGGCGTGGCTGACGTTCAATTAATTCCACTCCAAGATATTCTTCGAGCTTTTTGAGTTGTGCTGATAGTGTGGGTTGACTGACATGGCAACGTGCGGCTGCTTTACCAAAATGACGAGTATCAGCTAAAGCCACCAAGTAACGCAGGTCTCGTAGGTTCATTGTGGGATCCTGTTTACAATAATTGATCAGTCGCGAAAGTTAGTGAATTGTAAAGGCATATCGAGATTTGCCTTACGGATTAAAGCGATGACGTTTTGCAAGTCATCGCGGCTTTTGCCTGTTACTCGAACTTGCTTGTCTTGCAGAGCGGCTTGCACTTTAATTTTAGAATCTTTGATGATGCGCTGTACTTTCTTGCCTAACTCACTGTCAATTCCTTCACGCAATGTGATTACTTGTCTAGCGTTCGCTAGATTGATGATAGGTTCATCGGCTTTCATGCATTGAATATCAATTCCACGCTTGGAGAGGCGTAGCTTGAGGATATCTAGCATCTGTTGCAATTGAAATTCAGATGGTGCGTTGAGGGTAATGATTTTGTCAGTTAGTTCAAATTTTGCGTTGGAACCTTTGAAGTCAAAGCGAGTGGCGACTTCGCGCGTTGCCTGATCCACGGCATTAACGACTTCATTCTGCTGTAGTTCAGAAACAATATCGAATGAGGGCATGATGTGATGTCCAAAAAGAAAGGTGACAAGTGTACTTGTGTTGTTAGTTTGTTGGCGTGTTTGCTAGGTATTTTCTAACGATACGGCGATCAATGATTTGCTTGATGGATTTGAGTGTGTGAGCTACCGCGTTGGTACCGCCCAGGGAAGCGCTACTCTACGAAGGGTCTCTTGGTTTTCAGGTTCTGCATCATTGATGCGGGTGCCCAGTACTGCAATGCCGCTGCTTGAGTTGATCCAAAGCTGCCCCTCTAGGTTACCCTGTGAGTTGACATGGCCTTTGAATAAGAGTGCTCTACCTTCACTGAGGCTGCTAAGGTACACGTCATCGCCATGAGCTTGGCCATATAGATAGAGTGACTTAGAAGTACCATCAATGATCAGTGTGCCATCAATCGAGTCAAATGACTGAGTTAGTTGCAGGGTAATCTTCGAGTTGAAAGGATCAGCGCCGGTTGGAGAAAATTGCCAGTGACCGGAGACGTCTGCATTATCACTCAATGACTGCTCGATAAATCGATACGGTTGATTCAGTCGAGCCTTAATGGGTAGATGGTGTTGCTGACCTTCTGGGTCCGTGATATCAATTTGACCTTCAAGTGTATTTCGGGCAATCGTGACCTTTAGTTGACCGCCTCCCCTAGGTAGGGTGGCCTGCAGGCCATGATCTTTCAGTTGCAGCTCCGAGGCTGGTGTGGACTCGCCATTTTGCACCAGCCAGAGTTGTGTGGTGCCCCCCTCATTGGTGATTCGCAATTCAACAGGGATAAAGCCGCTGGGTGTTTCAATCGTGGCACGATACTGTCCGGCAACGGGCATACTCAGTTTGGTGCACCCCACCAAGATCAGTATGAATAGGGTAAGGAAATGTCTAAATTTGCTCATATGGAATAAATGACGATAGGCCCTGGGTTATTTTGCCGCAGTGTGGCTGGGATGGGTGAATTCTTAACCACCTTTCATGAACCGACCTCGGCAGAGTTCCGATATGGCGGTCAACCCAGCCATTTGTAACCAGTTTATAACCAGTCTGTAACTGACCCTGATACCACTCCCGGGGTAGGATGCCTGACCCCTTGTCGGTACTTACGTCTATGTCTATTACCCTTGATCAGATTACCAAGCGCTACCAGAACACACCGGTAGTCAACGATGTGTCGCTGGAGGTCGGTGATGGCGAGTTTTTTGTGCTGCTCGGTGCCAGCGGTAGCGGTAAGAGCACGCTGTTGCGTGCCATCGCTGGATTGACGGGTGTCGACCATGGCCGTATCTCGCTGCATGGTCGGGATGTGACCCAGGTATCGCCACGTAAGCGCGAAGTCGGTTTCGTGTTTCAAAATTATGCGTTGTTTAAGCACATGAGCGTGGCTGACAACATTGAATTTGCTTTACGCGTTCGCGGCGTTAAATCAGCTGAGCGGCGAGCCCGTCGCCAGGAATTACTCAAACTGGTTGCCCTAGAGGGTATGGATGATCGCTTACCTACGCAATTGTCTGGAGGTCAACAGCAGCGCGTGGCTGTGGCACGGGCATTAGCGCACAAGCCACAAGTGTTGCTTATGGACGAACCCTTTGGGGCACTGGATGCCAAAATTCGCGAAGAATTGAGGCGTACGATTCGCGAAGTGCAGCGTGAGTTGAAAATTTCGACCATTCTGGTTACACATGATCAGGAAGAGGCATTCGCGTTAGCTGACCGAATCGGAGTGATGAATCTAGGGCGATTACTGGAAGTGGGTCGTCCTGAAGAATTGTATGCTCGCCCGGCTACACGTTTTGTGGCCACGTTTCTTGGTGCGGCAAATCTGCTGCTAGCGCGTCAAACTGCACAAGGAATACGGGTGGGTGCTACGCCGGTTACTACATCGTTAGATAAACTTGATCAACGGGCCGAGCTACGCCGTGAACATGAAGTCGTGGCGATGTTGCGTCCTGAAGAGATTGCGTTAGCTGAACACCGCGATTCACTTAATAGTATTTATCTGGGTGCCGGTAAAGTTGAAACCATAGGTTTTACTGGCGCTTTTGAACGCTTGCGTGTTCGTATGCTGGAAGCAGATAAAGCAACTTTATCTGCTGATGCCGATGAAGATAATTTAGCGATTTTAGATGTAACGCGTACCCAGCATGAGCAACGTCTGTTACCGCTGACAGTTGGGCAAAGCGTCGCTGTAGGGGTTCGGCGTATTCATGTGCTACCAACCCCACTATCCAGTTACAGTGTTTATGCAACCACAGCAGTCGCTGTCGAGACGCTCAAGCAGCATCCATTGCTAGTGGATTTGGCTACACGAATGAAAACTCGCATCATCACGCATGTGGAGCCTCACTTAGGTCAAGTCGTGCCTACTAAATCACAGGCACCGTTAGCAGGTGTGGCGGTGATTGCAGCCGGTTCGAATGCAGTCACGCAACTAGAGTGGTTATTACAGCGTGGAACATGTGAAGTATTGATTTTGCCTGAACAGTATGTGCCGATAACACGTGTATTAATACATTGGACAGGAGAAGAGGTACGAAGAGCAACCTTGTCTGTGGCGGCCAGTGTGCTACGTCATGTTCCTGCGGAGGCAACGTATCTTAATATTCTTCCTGAGACTGAAAGTGAAGCAAGTAAGCCGGCAGGTATGCGGGAACTGCTGGACGCGCGATCAGAGGCACAGGCAGTGCATGGGCTAGAAATGCGTACAGAGTTACACTACGGAGATACGGTACCGTTGTTGCAACGTGAGCTATCGCAGCAAAATAGTCATATGTTGATTCTGGGTGTGATTGATCATGCGGATGTGAAGCAACGGTTTGATGCTTTGCTACAACAGTCGGCCAATTGCCCAGTATTGCTGGTATTCCGAGCCGATGATTCAAGTTCAGTTGGGAAGCGAGTCTGATGCGAGGGATCTACTTTTTAAGTGTGGTATTGCTAATTGTATTGACTGCGTGTAGTGCCGGTACAGCCAACGATACGAATCAAATTCAATTGTTGAACGTCAGTTACGATCCCACTCGTGAGTTATATCGGGATGTTAATGAACGCTTCAGTCGGCAATGGTTGGCAAAGACCGGACAGCACATCAGTATCAAACAATCACATGGCGGTTCAGGTAGTCAAGCACGTGCCGTCATTGAAGGGTTGCGTGCCGACGTGGTGACTTTGGCGTTAGGTTATGACATTGATGCTATTCACAAGCGTGGTAAAAAACTTGGGTCGGACTGGCAAACTCGCTTACCAGACAATAGTTCACCGTACACGTCTACGATTGTTTTTTTGGTTCGTAAAGGCAATCCAAAAAATATTCATGATTGGAATGATTTAATTCGCAGCGATGTTCAAGTGGTTACGCCTAATCCCAAAACATCCGGAGGTGCTCGCTGGAACTATTTGGCTGCATGGGGTTATGTGATGGATCGTGAATTACAGGGCAATTGGAATAAATTGAATGATCCATCAGCAATCGAACAAGTTGCAGAAGCACAAGCCAAAGCAGAACAATTTGTAGCTGCTTTGTATCGCAATACGCCGGTTCTTGATCGTGCGGCACGTGCTGCCACTAATACCTTTGCGCAACGAGGGATTGGTGATGTGCTGATTGCGTGGGAAAATGAGGCGCTGCTTGCGATTAAAGAACTTGGAGACCAGCATCTAGAATTGGTCGCTCCTTCGAGCAGTATTTTGGCTGAGCCTCCTGTGGCCATTGTCGATACGGTGGTAGATCGTAAAGGCACGCGCCAGGTTGCTGAAGCCTATTTACAATACTTATACAGTGATGAAGGACAAGAGTTGGTTGCCAATCATTACTTCCGACCTCGTAATCAGGCCGTGATGAATCGATACCCAAATACCTTTCCAGTACTGCGCTTATTTACAATCAATGAGGTGTTTGGAGGTTGGCAAAAAGCACAAGCAGAACATTTCGCTGACGGTGGACGCTTTGATCGTATCTACACGGTAGCTAAGGGTTGAACATGGCAGAGTCACGACAACATACCGTGCTACCTGGCTTTGGATTAACGGTCGGTTATACGACTTTTTTTCTCAGTGCTATCGTATTGATTCCATTGGCAGCAATGGTACTTAAAGCATCCAGCTTGAGCTTTTCTCAATTTATAGCCGTGTTACTTGATCCAAGAGTCATCGCCTCCTACAAGCTAACTTTCGGCACGTCGTTACTGGCAGCATTGATCAATGTGGTGTTTGGTTTTTTGATTGCTTGGTCGCTAGTCAGGTATGACTTTCCTGGTCGAAAGGTGCTTGATGCATTGATCGATATGCCCTTTGCCTTGCCAACTGCTGTATCAGGTATTGCCCTTACGGCCGTGTTCGCTCAAGACGGCTGGCTTGGACAGCAGTTAGCACGTATGGGGATTCAAGTGGTGTATACGTGGTTGGGTATTACTATTGCCTTGACTCTAATCGGTATGCCCTTTGTAGTTCGTTCCGTTCAGCCTGCATTGGCGGAAGTTCAGCGCGATTTGGAAGATGCCGCAGAAACCCTAGGTGCCAATCGTTTCACAGTATTTTGGCGTATTATTTTTCCTACCGTGCTTCCTGCGTTACTGACCGGATTTACCATGGCCTTTGCCCGCGGTATTGGTGAGTATGGTTCCGTGATATTTATCGCTGGTAACTTACCAATGAAAACTGAAATTACGCCCCTGCTGATTGTCATTAAGCTCGAGCAATACGACTATGTGGGTGCCGCGGCACTGGGTTGCATCATGCTGGGTATGTCATTTGTGATGTTATTGTCCATTAATCTGTTGCAGGCTTGGGGTCGACGCCGCTTGTTTGTAGGAAAACGCTAATGTCTGGTGGTCCTTCTCAGCAGTTACTTAGCGAACTGGCCTCGCGCCCAGGAGGTAATTCATGGGCAGATAAGCTCATTCGTTGGGTATTCATCAGCCTTTCGGTAATGTTTCTCGCCGCGCTGCTGATTTCTCCCTTGATGATCGTATTGACGTCAGCTTTTGCTAAAGGAGCGTCAATTTATCTAAAAAGCTTTGTGGATGAAGATACCTTTGCTGCCATCCGTTTGACGCTGACAATTGCTTTGATCGTAGTCCCTTTAAATACGCTGTTTGGTATAGCCGCCGCTTGGGCGATAGCTAAGTTCGAGTTTCGCGGCAAAAGCATTTTAATTACGGCCATTGATTTACCGATTGCAGTATCGCCAGTGATTTCAGGCCTGATTTATATCCTATTGTTTGGTTCGCAAGGCTGGTTTGGGCTATGGTTACAAGCGCATGACATCAGTGTCATTTTCGCGTTACCGGGTATGTTGCTGGCCACGATGTTTGTAACGTTTCCTTATGTGGCACGTGAACTGATTCCGCTGATGCAGCAGTTAGGCAATGACGAGGAAGAAGCTGCCATTACCATGGGTGCGGGTGGGTTAATGACATTTATTCGCGTTACACTACCGAAGATTCGCTGGGGTCTTATCTATGGCATGATTCTGACTAATGCACGTGCGATGGGCGAATTCGGTGCTGTATCGGTCGTGTCAGGTCATATACGTGGGCTTACTAATACTATGCCACTGCATATTGAAATTTTGTATAACGAATATAACTATGTGGGTGCATTTGCCGTTGCTTCGCTATTGATGGTATTGGCTATCATTACTCTGCTGATCAAGACAGTCATTGAGTGGCGTGGCTTGAGAGGTTGATATGCTTACTCGATTGCAGGGTTGGCTGGATAAATTCGAACTGGATCCTGAAAAAACCAGTTTGCGAAACATATTGCCTGCTATCAATGTAATGCTGGTATTGATTGTAGTCGCTGGTGTATCTGCCAGTGCTATCAGCTTAATTCGTAAAATGGCAAATGAACAGGGTATGACACAGGTTCAGCTTGCTGCGACCAGCGCTCGCGAAAAAATTCACTCACTTAATGAAGAAGCCTTCAAGCAGGTGCGAATCATGTCTGGCAACGCCACGTTGCGTCGTGCTTTGCAAGATAGTCCTGAAGCATCTCTGGGAAACATACGTCGTATTTGTAAAGCTGCAGGACTGGATGCCTGTGCTGTGGTGAAGGGGGAGCAAGTTTTATTTCAAACATCTGACGTTATTTCCATCTCCGACTGGTCAGCTATTCTGTCGAGCGCAAGAGAGCAAGGTGAGCGCTTTGCTACAGTGCCTTCTACTGAAGTGGCTGTCATCGGTGCACATACTAGAATTGCACTAGATATCGGAACATCGGCTGCAGTTCATTCAGCACAAGAATCATTAGAGCTGTATGCACTGCGTCTGCTGGATGAAAATATGGAAGCGCTATTGACTCAGCATGTTGGTGTTGAGGTCAAGTTGCTTAATTACAAAGTATTCGGTAAGGAAAAGGCCGATGCTTACACCCGATTGAATTCAACTGCACTTTCGGATGGGCGTTATGCTGCTGAACGTATCAGTACTAGAAACCAATTTTCAGCAAGCGCCCCGCTATTTGCCAGTACAGGTGAGGCCATTGTTATATTGCAGACCATGGTACCCACTGATGCTAGTGATGCGGACGCTCGCGAGCTGATTAACCGAATGGTGTTAATCGCTGTATTGGTCGGCGCGATCGCTATTGGTTTCAGTTTGTTACTTGGTCAACGAGTTGCCAAGCCGGTACGTGCATTGACTGATGCCGCCACTCGATTATCACAGGGGGACTTTTCGACGTCGATTCCACGGGGTGGCCCAGCTGAAATCGGCGTGTTATCTCGCATCATGGAAGACATGCGGCGAAATCTGGTTGAGTTGACTGGGACGTTGCGCCGGCGTGAAGCAGAGTCTCAGGCGGTACTCACTGGTACGTTAGAGGGCGTATTCGCTGTCGACAAGTCACGCCATATTACTTACCTAAATCCTCAGGGTGCACGCATGTTAGGCGTCAATTCTGAAGAAGCGGTTGGTCAATTTTGCGGCGATGTACTCAAGCCTTGTGTTGATAAATTAGGTAATAAGCCTTGTGAATTGCGTTGTCCAATTTTACATGCTCGCACTACTCACAGTGCACAGGCCATTGAGCAATTGCAAATTAATAGTGGTACGCCACGTACTGTTGTCATCACCAGTGCCGGCATGGCCGATGGCATCCAAGTTCAGGTCATTCGTGATGAAACCGAGCTCGAAGCAATTCGTCATGCACGTGATGCAGTGCTTGCCAATATTTCGCATGAGTTTCGAACGCCACTGGCGGCACAGTTGGCCAGTATCGAGTTGCTCTTGGATGGGCTGGATCATTTACAGCCCGAGCAAACGCGTGAGCTAGTATTGTCTCTAGAACGAAGCACTCAGCGGTTAACTTCATTAATCGATAACTTATTGGAGAGTGTTCGCATAGAGGCTGGACAGTTGAGTATTCGACAACAGTCGGTTTATTTGCATGAAGTTATTAGTGAGGCACAAACGCTTATCGGGTCGTTGTTGACACAGCGTGGACAAACATTATTGAACGAAGTTGCTGAAGATCTCCCCGCGATTGCTGGCGATGAAGTAAGACTGGTGCAAGTGGTGGTGAATTTATTAGCAAATGCATGTAAGTATGCACCTCAGAATAGTGTGGTGCGGGTGGGCGCGAAAGTAGAAGGTGCAGAGCTATGTGCCTGGGTCGAAGACGAGGGGCCGGGCGTACCTGATGCACAACTTGGATCGATATTTGATCGGTTCTCACGTGGGCCAGAGCATGAGCCTGAGCCCGGTGGGCTCGGTTTGGGTTTATGGATCGTGAAATCGATCATTGAACGTCACGGTGGACGTATTACCGCGCGCCGTACTAGCGAACAGCGCACCCGTTTTAGTTTTACGTTGCCCTTGTATGAGATGTCATGAAGATTCTGATTGCAGATGATGATCATGATTTACTTGCTTTGATAGGCTTTACGTTAAGTCAATCTGGCTTTGTGGTGATCAAAGCAAGCGATGGTATATCCGCGTTACGATTGTTTAGTGTAGAAGCGCCAGATCTGGTGCTTTTAGATATCAATATGCCGGGTGCCAATGGTTTTGAAGTCTGCGCACGCATTCGTGAGCGATCTTCCGTACCGGTGATGATGTTGACGGCACGGGGGGAAGAAGATGCTTTGGTCAAAGCGTTAGAATTGGGCGCCGATGACTATCTTAATAAACCGTTTAGTCCTCGAACATTGATTGCGCGTGTGAAGGCTTTATTACGGCGTGCAGGTTTCGAGGCTAATGCCACCCCGATTAGAGCGGGACGGTTGCAGCTTGATGTGGATGAACATACAGTACGGGTAGGTCTGGGTGAGCCGTTACGTTTGACCAAACTGGAAACGCGGTTGCTGCAAACGCTACTCGTTAATGCGGGTCATGCCATTAGTTCCGATCGATTATTGATGCAGGTATGGGGGCATAAGGGTGCGGGCGATCGGCAATTGCTCAAACAACTTGTACACCGTGTGCGGCAGAAAATTGAGGTGGATCCATCGGTACCACAGTTACTCCAGACTGCGCAGAGTGCAGGCTATAAGTTAGTCGTTGAATAGATTATTTTCTGTCATTCCTTGTTATGCTTCATGCATGACCACTTCATCGCCGATGTCTCTCAGAGTTAATTTTTGCGGTTTGCCTTTCAGTACACCAATTGTCATGCTTTCTGGAAGTAATGGCTTTGGTAACACGTACACGCGCATCGAGGGCTTCAGTTATCAGGATGTGGGCGCAGTCTTTTTGAATGGAACCACGCTTCAGCCACGTGGTGGATATCCTCCGCACCGGCTCGCTGAAACAGCGTTAGGCTTGCTCAGTGCAACGGGTTGGCCCAATCCGGGTGTGGATGCGGTGGTAAATACCATCCTGCCCGCATTCGCAACAGAAGTAACTCATATATGCGCCAATGTGTGTGGCTTTACCATAGAGGAGTATGTCGAAGTGACTCGTCGGTTCGACGACACGTCTGTAGCGGCCATCGAATTGAACCTGTCCTGCCCACGAGATCAGGCAGATGGCAATATATTTGATGATGATTTAGAGCACTCAGCACGCATCGTGGCTGCATGTCGGGCTGTGACGACCAAGCCATTGATTACGAAGTTGTCTGCACATCATGCAGATATTCGTGCGATGGCGCGACGCTGCATTGATGCAGGCACCAGTGCCTTGTCGCTTATTAATACTGTGCCTGGCGCAGCCATCAATATCGAGTCACGAAGATCAGTGCTCGGGCAACTATCTGCAGGACTGTCAGGCGCGGCAATTAAACCAATCGCAATATTGAATGTGATGCAAGTGGCTGAAATCGCCAGACCGTATGGAGTGGCCGTTATTGGGCAGGGTGGGGTTAGAACACCAGAAGATGCGATCGAATTTATGATTGCTGGTGCTGACGTGGTTGGCGTGTGCACGGGGCTATACTACGACCCGCTAGTTTGCACAAAAATAAACGCAGGAATCGCAGCGTACTTAGCCCGTCACCACTTGAGCGGGGTCGCGCAATTGACTGGTTCGCTGCATACACAGGGTTAGTGTATTGGGATCGGTGAAGTCACTTCAGTTTGATGGAAATTGATAAGTGAGTGGGGCGCGGCGGCTGCGTGGTTTGGTCAGCAGCATTTGTACGACGCCGAGTTGGCGTTCAGCAAAACCACCCTCGCAATAGCACAGGTAGTAATCCCACATGCGGATAAAAGCCTCGGAGTAGCCTAGTTTCCTTACAGTTGGAAGCTGATCAAAAAAACGTTCGCGCCAATGACGTAACGTTGTAGCGTAATGGGGCCCGATATCCTCAAGATTAAATAGCTTTAAATCCGTTGCCTTGCTCAGCGATTGGCTGATGGCAGTGACAGAAGGAATAAAGCTACCTGGAAAAATGAAACGCTGAATGTAATCAACGGACTTAAGAGCTTGGGTGTACAACTGATCCTGAATCGTGATGGCCTGAAGTAGCATAGAGCCTTCAGGTTTAAGTAGCTTGGCGCAAGTTGATAAGTAAGTATCGAGATACTGAGCGCCAACTGCTTCAATCATTTCAATAGAAACAAGCTTGTCATACCGGCCTTCAAGATCACGATAATCTTGCTGCAGTAGAGTGATGCAATGGTCTAATCCGGCGTCTTTAATTTTAGCCTTGGCGAGTAGATATTGCTGTGGTGAGATCGTTGTGGTGGTCACGCGACAGCCATAGTGTTGCGCGGCATAAATAGCCAATCCACCCCAGCCCGTACCAATTTCAAGCAGATGATCATGGGGTTGTAAATCAAGTTTACGACAGGCGGCATCGAACTTTGCAATGGACGCTTGATATAAAGTGCTGTCAGGTTTGGAAAAAATACCGCACGAGTACGCCATGGTTTCATCAAGCATCAATTCATATAGTTCGTTACCAATGTCATAATGGGCAGCAATGTTACGTGCGCTACCTGTTTTGCTGTTACGGTTCCAGAAATGAAATAATTTAAGAAATGGTTGGCTGACGAAGGCCCAGCCACTGTCCATGCCATTGAGCACTTCTCGATTAATGACGAACAATCGAATCAAAGATACGAGACTGTCGCAGCGCCAAAGCCCACGAATGTAGGCTTCTCCTGCGCCGACACTGCCCCCAAAGGCGGCATCGGCGTATAACTGCGGGTTGAATACATGGATTGTGGCGTGGAGCGTATTGTCGCAATTGGATAGTCCGAACTGATGCGTGCCCTGATCATCAATGAGGGTCAGCGTTCCCTGAGTAATCTTATTTAGCTGAGCAAACAGCAGGGTCCGCCCAAGGCGTGTCAGAAGCGAATGGCTAGGCAGAGATGAGTCACGGTCGTCCTGGGGAAGAATGTTAATTTTAGAAGGCGTGGTGGTCATAACGACATATCCGAAGGGTCTAGAGATTTAGAAGTAAGCTTTTTAGGATGGGTATAAACAGGTACACCTTTTAAAAAAAGCTTAACAGCCTGCCAGTAAATTAAGGCAGTCACCTTGAGCGAAATTAACGGTACACTCAGTAATGCACGAGCCAGCGATCTCGAGGTGATGGTCTGACGACACAGAGCTAAGGTGGCATCGAAACACTTCGATTCATCCTGCCAATTTTCCATATGGACGTGCAGCACGTGACGAGGTGCTGAAAAACGCCACTGATAGCGCATGTTCATGGGCATGAAGGGCGAGACGTGAAATTGCTTATCAAAGTGCCACTGCCACAAATTGTGAGCTTGATTTGTGGACTCAGTCATTACCTGGTGTTTAGTACTTAATACATAGCAGTGGCGTTGTTTCCAAGGGGTGTTGGTAATTTCGGCCACAATTGTTTCTACCTGTGTATCGGCCGCATCATAAACATAATAAAAGCTTACTGGATTGAAACTGTAACCAAAATACCGCAAGTGAGTGAGTAATCGGATCGGACCAGTAGGGCGGTGACCTGTATGCTGAAAAACCGTATCCCTTACTGAATCAGATAAGGATTGAGTCGATAAGCCATGAAAATCCTTACGACGGAACCATGCTATCGCTGGCTGTCTTGCAGACCATAACCAGAAGCGATCGAACAGAGTGGGTAATTCATCCAGGTCAATAAATGTCATGTAGACGCGATAGCGGAAATCATTTCGTTTCGGTGCGTAACGACGATGTTGAACGTGACCGACATAAAGACAGCTTTTCATTAAACTGGTGTCGATTTATTTGACGGCAGAGTTGATGAGCTATGGTGGTCTTGTGCCATGTATTTAAACTGATCAAGCATTCGTAATGCACTGACAACGCCATCTTCGTGAAAACCATGGCCCCAGTAGGCGCCACAATAAAAACTACGATTCAATCCATTGATCTCTCCGTGACGCTTTTGTGCGTGCACAGCCTTAGGGGTATATACGGGATGATGATAAACATAACGACCTAACACCGTGCGCGGGTCGATATCCTGATCCCTATTAAGGGTTACTAAAAATTTAGTGGGTGAGATTATGTTTTGCAGAACATTCATGTCATAGGTCAGCGCTACCCGATCTTGTTGATGAGACAGTAAGTGATAATTCCAAGCGGCTCTTGCCCGTGGTGTGCGGGGTAGCATACGTATGTCAGTATGTAGCGTGACTGCGTTTTCTTGATAGGGGAATGCGCCTAGAATCTCGCTTTCAAGGGGAGTAGGCTGATCCAGTATTTTCAATGCTTGGTCGCTATGGCAGGCCATTACAACATAGTCATAGCGCTCTACATGTCCATTGGTAATACCAATGTTCACGCAATCTGCCGTTCGGTGGATACTGATTACGGGCGAGTTGAGGCGAATACGATGTTGAAAAGACGCAACTAATTTACGTGCATATTCGCGAGAGCCGCCTTTAACTACGCGCCATACGGGCCGGTTATTCACATTTAAAAAGCCATGACGATTAAAAAAATCAACAAAGAAGTGAGCTGGAAAGGACAGCATCGAGCTTTCTGAGGCAGACCAAATGGCCCGGCCCATGGGAATAATATATTGTTCAATAAAAGATTTTGAATAGTGGTGACGTAACAAATACTCGGACAGCGTGATGGAGTGATCAGGGTTTTTGATTAGGTTTTGCGCCCGTTTATTGAATCTCAGGATGTCATAGATCATGCGTAAGAAAGAAGGACGTAAAGCATTCAGTCGTTGAGCAAATAGACTATTAACCGATGTGCCATTGTATTCAAGACCCGTCTGTTCGCAGCGTAGTGAAAAACTCATGTTTGAGTACTGCCACTCGACATGCAATTCATTTAGTAGGTTTATAAAGTTGGGATAGGTCCAATCGTTGTAAACAATAAAGCCGGTATCGATAGCCCAGTGTTGCCCTTTGTGTTCGATGTCGATCGTCGCCGTGTGGCCACCGTAGTAATCATTGGCTTCATATAGGGTGATTTCATGGCCTTGTTGATGAAGTCGATAAGCAGCTGTCATTCCGGCAACACCGGAGCCAATGATTGCGACACGCATTATGCTTCGTTT
The DNA here is from genome assembly GCA_947454465.1 of Pseudomonadota bacterium. Classification (GTDB taxonomy): domain Bacteria; phylum Pseudomonadota; class Gammaproteobacteria; order Steroidobacterales; family Steroidobacteraceae; genus CAILZL01. The sequence goes on along the minus strand of CANGJP010000002.1, from coordinate 29,567 downwards.
ACTTGGGTGTGGCGGGCATGGCTTGATCGTACAGAAGGCGGCACCGATTTTAGATCCCAGATGAGACCCACCCACGATAGGCACTTCAATAGATAGTAAGTCAAATCAATCTCCCACCAATAGAAGCCCTGCCGTGTAGCGCTGGGATAGTGATGGTGATTGTTGTGCCATCCTTCACCGAGGGTCAGGATGGCCAGCGCCCAGTTATTACGGCTGTCATCCTTGGTCTCGTAGCGCTGTTTACCAAATACATGGGATAAGGAGTTGATGGTATAGGTACCGTGATAACATGCTACAGTTGAAATAAAAAATCCCCAGATCAACATTTGCCAGCCTGTAGTACCTAGTTCAGGCGAGTACATTTGTAAATATTGTCCAAGCTTTAACATGCCATAAGCAAATATGATGGGAACGACGATATCGAAGCGATCGAGAAAGCGTAGTTCGGGAAAGGCTTGAAGGTCACGTACCCGTTGCAGGTCTGGTGTAAATCCTTTTCGCGTGAGGAACCAGCCCATGTGGGCATGCCAGAATCCATGTTGTAGGGGGGAATGAGGATCTTCGGGTTGATCGGAATGAGCATGATGATGACGATGATGTGCTGCCCACCAAATGGGTCCACGTTGAACGGCGGCAGCCCCGAGTACACCGAATAAAAATTGAGCGATTCGTGAGGTCTTAAAAGTACGGTGAGAGAAGTATCGATGGTAAAAACCAGTGATTGCAAACATACGTACTACATAGGCAATTACCGTAATCGTGACGGCGACTGGACTCCATCCAACCCAGATCACCGCGAAACACATGAGGTGCATGCCGACGAAAGGTAGGACGCGTGTCCAATCAATGCGGTCAGGGAGAAGGTTGTCTTGACTAATAGTAGAGGGGTCGGCAATAAACCAGAGCATCACGTTACGCAATGTATGTCGAATTCGGTTGCTGCCTACTGGCGATCTGGGTGATAAATCTGTCATGGCGAATGAAGAGATGCTGTTCTGATCTATCTCATATCCTTATTCGTTATAAAACGATTACGATACTTGCTAGGTATTCTAGTCGATATTCTTGAATTCAAAAGGGTAAGCGTGGCAGATTTGCGTGTATTTATGTTGGGGAGCATCCATGAATGACCGTAGTATGCTGATTTACCTTTTTGGTGGCATCTTGATAGTCATGTTAGGAGTAACCAGTTGGGCCAGTTCGGTACAGCCGGTTTGGCAATGGACCGGCCTCAAGCAGGCACCCAACCATGCGTGGACGATTGCCACTTTGTTTGATGCCTATTTTGGGTTTATAACGTTTTATGTTTGGGTGATATATAAAGAGCGGAAAGGTGTGAACCGTGTGCTGTGGTTTATCGGGATAATGGCCTTTGGCAATATGGCAATGTCGATTTTTGTGCTGAAAGAGCTCTATAAGCTCAACGATGAAGAGTCGCTCCAGCAATTATTAGTAAGGCCCAATGAATAGGGGAAACACGCCATGTTAAATTTACTGCTGCTTGGTAGTGTTGCCGTTGTTTCTTTGATGCTGGTGTTGTGGTGGCTTGGAGTACGTACAAACAACTTCAGTTATGTGGATCTGGGTTGGTCGGCTAATTTTATTGTACTTGGTTTGATATATGGCATATGGGGTGACGGTGATGTCGTTCGTCGGGTACTGATTTGTAGCATGTATGGCTTATGGTCTTTGCGTCTGACATTACATTTAGCTGTACGAATTATTGGGGAGCCTGAAGAGGGTCGGTATGTACAGTTGCGTACTGAGTGGGGTCGTGCTGGTTATTTGAATCTAAAGTTTTTGGGTTTCTTTCAGTTTCAAGCCGTACTGAATATATTACTGGGTGTGCCCATGCTCTTGGCGGCTATGAATGCTTCTTCAGGGCTTCACGCTATTGAGGGTATCGGTGCTGCCATCTGGGCGATGGCATTGGTAGGCGAGACAGTGGCTGATGTACAGCTAAAAAATTTCAAACAGGATGAAAAGAATCGCGGCAAGGTCTGCAATACTGGCTTATGGGGTTGGTCGCGGCATCCTAATTATTTCTTTGAGTGGTTGATTTGGATTGGATATGCACTTTTCGCGTTCGCTTCGCCTTGGGGATGGGTGACCATGGCTTTACCCGTGTTAATGCTGCATTTCCTGCTTAATGTTACAGGCGTCAAAGCTACTGAAGAGCAGGCTGTGCGCACTAAAGGTGATGCTTATCGTCAATATCAGCGCGATGTTAGTGCATTTGTTCCACTGCCCCCTAAAACGTGAGTTGATAACATGAAATTAGTGCTGTCATTGCTAGAGCGTGGGCTTTTACCCGATGCCTTTATTCGGTATGGAATACGTCGCTTACTAGCGCAACGTCTTAGAGATGAAGATAAGGGCGATCCAGAACTGCAGCAAGCTCATCTGATGAAGCTAGTACAACAATTGCGCACCAGTCCAGTGGCTATCGAAACTGCAGCGGCCAATGAACAGCATTACGAAGTTCCTGCTGTGTTTTATCAATATGCGTTAGGTAAGCATCTTAAATATTCCAGTGGATACTTTCATCCAAACGTGACTTGTTTGGATGATGCCGAAGCGGAAATGCTACGTATTACAGTTGAACGCGCTGGAATAAAAAATGGAGATCGAATTCTAGAATTGGGCTGTGGATGGGGGTCACTAAGTTTGTATATGGCTGCCCAATTTCCAGCTAGTCGCATTACTGGCGTTTCCAATTCCAGCTCGCAGCGTGCATTTATCTTAGCTCAAGCTGCTGAGCGTGGATTAACTAACCTTGAGGTCATTACTTGTGATGCCAATGTTTTGCAGTTTTCTTCGGAGGAAAGCTTTGATCGAGTGGTCTCCGTGGAGATGTTTGAGCATATGCGCAACTATCAGGTTTTGCTTCATCGTATTGGATCGTGGTTAAAGCCGGGTGGCACGCTCTTTGTGCATATTTTTACTCATCAACACTATGCGTACCCTTTTGAAGTGCAAGACGATACTGACTGGATGGCTAAGTATTTTTTCACTGGCGGCATCATGCCTAGCAATAATCTACTGTTGTACTTCCAGGATGACCTTAAATTAGTTAATCATTGGCTGGTTAATGGACGGCATTATCAAAAAACAGCAGAAGCCTGGTTAAACAACATGGATCGTCATCGCGACCAGATCATGCCCGTTTTTGCCCAGACTTATGGAGCTGCTCATGCATCTAAATGGTGGCACTACTGGCGGGTTTTCTTTATGTCTTGCGCCGAACTTTGGGGCTACAACCAAGGTCGAGAATGGCTGGTATCGCATTATTTATTTGAGCGACCTTAGCTATTGCCTAGCCAGTGCCTGATTAAATGCGGTTGCTAGTTGTTCACTCAAAGTTGAACAGGCATTTTGTGTTGCCAGTTGGAATGCGTTTATGACTGCGGAGAGGCGATTCTCATCGGCAGGCACGCGCGATGTAGACTGCAATGTCGTTATGGCTTTTCTGGTTTTGATATTGAATACAGTGGTCGACCAAGCAACATGAATAATCGGTATGGTGGCTGAATCACTGTATTCAGTCTGAAATTCACGAATATCAATTTTAATAAGATAGTCAGTATCGGTTTGTCCTGTTTCAGCGATAACGCTTTTATAGCCATGTTGAGATTGTAAATAGTCAACTAAATAGGCCTGTAATACTTGAGGTGGGGTGCCGCTCCAACGTGCGGCAGCGAAGTAGTCGAGTTGATTCCTATTACGTAATACGGCGATACGATTGGTGTCTAATCCAGGAGCCGTAGTGGGTAAGGCGATGCTCAGCTGGATGGGTAAGCTCGTTTTCGCCGTAGTCGTTTCGATATTACGCAATACATATACTTGTGAAGGTGTCACTTTGCTTTGTAAGAGGTTCCCTGTACAGCTGGACAAAACAGGGATGAGCAGGGCGAGTAATAGCGTCGTGATTAATCTTTTCATGGCTTTATCTCTACGCCAGATTCGGGTCGCTCGAAGAGCAGTTGCGATGGCGTTTCTTTCAGTGTCCGCGATAGCTCTCTGAATTCACTGGCAGCGTATCGTGCTTCAGTCAGTAAGCCTTCAAGTTCAAATAGACCCTGTTCGGTAAAGTGATTCATCGGTTCTTCACTTGCCGCAAGAAAACGGTCGATTCTAGATGTGGTACTAACTAACTGTTCAGAAGCGGTATTTAATCGTGATAATGATTGTTTTAATTCAGGACGTATTTCATTACTGAGTTGACCAATACTGGTAGCGGTTTTCTTAATCTCGGCCGTTGTGTTATCCAGTTCGATGAGCAGGTTTTGTACCTGCTGATGAGTTTCTGGTAATTCTGCACTGGTGATTTTGAGGTTGGTCAGTGTGGTTGATAGAGCGTTGATGTTATCGTCAGAGAATATCTTATTCATGTTGTCAATCAGTGATGCGACGCGTGTGGTGAGTTGCGGCAAACTGGCAATGAATGCGTCAATGTCGGAGGATTGAGCTTCAATGACTGGATAATTTTCACCCTGCTTAAGCTCGCTCGATGACGCATCGGTAATTTGTTTTAAATTGATATACAGCAGTCCGGTGATGCCTTGTAATCCTAAGCTGGCGCGCGTTGCACCGGTGATAGGTGCTTCTGCGTCGACCGAGGCTAGTATTTTTACAACTTCAGGGTGTTGTTTATCCAATGTAATGCGGCGCACGGTACCTACATCTACACCGAGGTAGCGAACGGGACTGCCGATGGTTAAACCAGCAACACTTCCACTCATGTAGATTTCATATGGAGTGTAAATGCGTGAATCGCCTGTATCTGAGTACCAGATGACAAACGACACCGCCATGGCAATCACCAGTAAGGTGAAGGCGCCGACAGCGACGTAATTGGCTTCACGTTCCATGTGCAGCTCCCTGATCTGAAGAGTGCGTCAGCTTACGGGCGCGCACACCGTGAAAATAGTCATGTATCCATGGATGTGGGTGGCTCATCATGCCCACCAGCGTATCCACGTTAATTTTTCTGTCAACCAGTACCGCTACTCTATCGCAGGTGCTCATCAGGCTATCGAGATCGTGTGTGATCATAATGACAGTCAACTTCAGATTACGTTGTAAGTAACTTACAAGTTGATCAAATTCAGCTGCTGAAATGGGATCCAGCCCAGATGTGGGTTCATCTAAAAATAATAGCTGAGGGTCTAATGCTAAGGCTCGTGCTAGGCTAGCACGTTTGATCATGCCTCCAGACAATTGGGCAGGATATTTGGTTGCCGCAGATACGGGGAGCCCCACCATTTCTAAACGCAGTGCGGTGAGTTGATCCAGTGTGGCTTGAGAAAGCGTTAAGTATTCTCGCAAAGGTAATTGAATGTTCTCAGCCACGGTGAGTGAACTAAATAATGCACCATGCTGAAAGGTGACACCGTAGCGTCGTTTTACTTGTATCAATGCGCGTTGTGACATGCTGGTGATGTCGGCACCTTCGATAAGCACCTGTCCTGAATTGGGTTTATGCAGGCCCAGTATGGTGCGCAGTAACACGGACTTACCGCTGCCGGAACTTCCTACAATGCCCATGACTTCACCGGCGCGAATGTCTAGGCTGACATTATCATGCAGTAATTGCTCACCAAACCGGTTCACAATATTGCGTAATGAGACGATTGGCGTGAGTTGATCCATCAGAACTTCAGCTCCACGAATATCACCGCAAAAATTGCGTTAGTGAAAATGACCATGAAGATCGATTCAACCACAGCACTAGTGGTCAGCCTCCCTAATTCACGGGATGAACCTCGAACCTGCAAGCCTCGATACGTGCCGATCATACCAATCAGGATGGCAAAGACAGGCGCCTTAATCAGGCCAGCCCAGAATGTTGTGGGTGCCAACGCATCTTGAACACGCGCCACAAATTGGGGGATTGAAATATCCAGTAACCAGTTGGATAGTAGCGCACCCCCTGCCATTCCCATGGCATCGGCAACGATTGTGAGTAACGGTAACGCAATCAGCAATCCGAGTACACGGGGTACGACCAAGACTTCGATGGGATCCAGTCCGATGGATTTGAGTGCATCCACCTCATCGTTTAATTGCATAACACCAATTTCGGCGGCATAAGCACTACCTGTACGTCCGGCAACAATGATAGCTGTCAGTAACACACCCAGCTCACGTAACACGCCAATGGTGATTAAATCCACGGTGTAAATCCCAGCGCCAAAATCACGTAATTGACTGGCACCAATGTAGGCAATAATTACGGAAACGAAAAAAGCGATCATGGCCACGATGGGCAAGGCTTGAATGCCTGCCTCGTAGGTGTGGCGAACAATGGACGCTTTGCGCAGGTATTTGGGATGGCGTAAGGCGTAGAGGTTGGCATGGATCATCCTGCCTAAATGATCGAGATGCCCGATTGCATTGTGGCCGAGTGCCACGGCATGGCGACCTAGCGTCGCAGCAACTTGCTCCGGCCATAGCAGCGTTGCCTCTGGGTTGACAGGGTTGCTAAGGGTGCGCTGATCTAATTCATTGAGGAATACAAAGTGCGGCGGCATGCCGTGTGGATAACTGACGTCCATGCCTAATTGTTCACAGCGAAATAAAGTGGTGCGAAGTAACCACATGGCACTTAAGTCAGCCTGTTCGAGTGCCGTGCAATTGACTTGCAAAACATGATTATTCAGCAGGGTTACGGCTTGCAGCTGGTGCTCAATGTCATGGAGATGCTCCACAGTCCAGCGACCTGAAAGTTGCAGCAGTGCCATACCGCCTTGTTGTTCTATAGTCAACATGGTGCTCATGCTAGCAGCGCTGTGTGAAATGCGCATTACTTCATAGTACCTAGGTATTTCAATCGTTTGGGCTCGACCCATCGCGCCGCTTGGCTTACTCTCTGTGGGATGCACACCAATGCCCTAGGTCAATTATTGATTCTGCTTGCCAGCTCCGTATTGGTGGTCACTGTGCTACGCCGTCTGAAATTACCACCGATAGTCGGCTACCTGGCCGTTGGTGTCTTGCTTGGATCGGATGCCTTAAGTTTGGCAGGAAGTGAAACTACTAAAGTCTTGGCTGAGTATGGTGTGGTATTTCTGGTTTTTACCCTGGGCTTAGAGTTTTCCTATCCACGCATGGTGGCGATGCGCTGGGAGGTGTTTGGTGTCGGTGGTGCACAAGTAGTGTTCACTACAGCGGTGATTGGTGCCACGTCTTGGCTGCTCGGTGCACCCTTGTTGGTGGCGATAGTATTAGGTGGAGCACTGGCCATGTCCTCTACGGCCATCGTGGTGCGGCAGCTCTCTGATCAGATGGAAATAAATAAGCCACATGGTCGTCTAGCAGTAGGGATTTTATTGTTTCAGGATCTAGCCTTTGTTCCGTTGCTGGCCCTGGAAAGTGCTCTGCATGGTCAATTGAATCTTTGGGATCCTGTTGTCGTGGTCGGAGCGTTGCTCCGGGCCAGTGGTGCACTTTTGTTTGTGCTTGCTGCAGGGCGCTGGTTAATGCGGCCTTTGTTTCATGAGATTACCCATTCTCGCAGTACGGAAATTTTTACACTAACTGTATTGCTGGTGACGTTAACTAGTGCATGGGCGACACATCAGGCTGGATTATCGTTGGCATTAGGCGCGTTTCTAGCCGGCATGATGTTGGCTGAAACTGAGTACCGACATCAAATAGAAGTGGTCATTCGTCCGTTTCGTGACATTTTATTAGGTTTGTTTTTCATCACCGTAGGCACTTTACTGGATTTTAATCTCTTGGTAGAGCGGTTATGGCTGGTGTTGTTATTGGTTGTGGCAATGCAATTAAGCAAGGGTGTCATTGTCACGTTGTTATCAAGATTTCATGCACGTAACTGGTCTGATGCGGTGCAGACCGGTCTAGTGATTGCGCAGGGTGGTGAATTTGGTTTCGCTTTATTAACTCTGGTTCTTAATGATCAACTAATCAGTAATGCGGTGATTCAGCCCCTGTTGGCAGCCACAGTAGTGAGCATGGTGTTGAGTCCAATTCTTATCCGGCATAACGCACGGATTACTCAGTTGCTTTTAAAAAATTCAGATCAGCCGATGAATGAGTTGCAGCGGGAGTTGGCTGCTACGCATACCGCTGCGCAACGTAATCATGTGATTCTCTGTGGCTTCGGTCGAGTAGGTCAGAATCTGGCGCGTGTTTTAGAAAAACATGCATTCGAATACATTGCACTGGATATGGATCCAAAACGCGTACAACAAGCGCGTCAAGCGGGAGATCCGGTCATTTACGGCGATGCGGGAGAAACTGATATTCTCGAAGCAGTGGGCATTGAGCATTGCAGTGTGCTGGTAGTGAGTTTTGCTGACCCTAAGCTTGCATTGCGTATCCTAAATTGCGTGCGTTCTTTACGAACGGATGTCCCAGTGCTAGTACGAACACAGGACGACACTAAGCTGGATGAATTACAAAAGGCTGGCGCGACCGAAGTGGTTCCTGAAACGCTAGAGGCCAGTTTGATGTTGATGTCGCACCTGTTGCTGCTGCTTAATATGCCCGTGTCGAAAGTGGTTAAAACAGTCGGTGATATTCGCGATAATCGTTATACCATGCTGCGGCGAATTTTCAGACGGGAAGATGCTCGGCCCTTGGATGAAACGCATAGTCTGCGTGGCGAACTGCGTACCGTGGTATTGCCGCGCCATGCTCATGCCATTGGTCGCACGATTGGCCAGCTTAATCTTGACGCAGCTGAAGTCAGCGTGAATGCGATCCGCCGTGATGGCATCGTCGGCCGACAACCTGGACCGGATACTGTCTTCAAGGAAGGTGATGTCGTGGTGTTATACGGTACACCCGAAGCCATTGAGCGCGGCGAACATCGACTATTGATTGGTTAAGCACGTCTATTGAGTACGTTGACAATTATTTGCGCTATACGGTCACGGTCCAGCTTATCACGGGTAGTAATTGAGCCTCATGCGTTTTACAGTGCAGACCTTGTTAATCGGGCGCATGATGAGACTTTACTCAGTCATGTTCATGGGTGGTTTGGTTACCAGCAAACGCCTAGTTGCTAACTGCTTATCTCTGCCTACATTGGGTACGTTAATTTATGAATACACAACATCACACCGCGCGTAGTACTAAATCAATCCGCTATGGTGAGGGTTTTATTGGTTTGTGTTTACTGGGATTATGCACTTGGGCTGCGTTGTCGGCTGCGCAGCAGTCACAGAATGACATTACGACTGGTACTACGGTGAATGCCATGACCCAGGTGTTAGGGCGGCCGACTAATAGTTCAATTTCAGTCAGTGTGTTGTCCCCAAGTGATATGGAGTTCTATGCGGAGTATGGTACTTCCCCTGGAAATTATTCAGGTAAGACAGGTATTACCTCAGCAAAAGCGCGCATCCCCGTTGAATTGGTCATCGAAAAGCTGCAGTCGAATACCCGTTACTACTACCGCTTGCGTTATCGTCAGGGTACTGCCAGTGCGTTTACTACCGGTAATGAATATAGCTTCCAGACACAAAGACCTCCTGGCAGTACGTTTGTTTTTGGTGTACAGGCCGATTCGCATCCAGAGCGTGTCACTAAAATGTTTAATGCAGAGCTGTATGCAATCAATATGACCAATGTGCGACAAAGTCGCCCTGATTTTTACATCACGCTCGGTGATGATTTTAGTATCGACACGTTGGGAGGTATGGCAGGCTTATCACCACAAGCAGTCGCGCAAATTTATATCAATCAGCGCCCATTTTTGGGTGTAGATGGCGCATCCACACCTATTTTTCTGGTGAACGGTAATCATGAGCAGGCTGCTAAATATTTGTTGAATGGTACGCCCAACAGTCCAGCTGTTTGGGCCGGTAAAGCCCGTAACACTTATTATCCGCAGCCCACCATTGGCGATGCTAAGTTTTACACTGGCGATATGGAACCGGTTGAGCATATCGGTCTCTTAAATGATTATTACGCGTGGACTTGGGGTGATGCTCTTTTCATCAGTTTAGATCCTTACTGGCATTCGGATAAGGTAGTCGACAATGAATTGATTGTCAGTGCACCTGCTGGTGATGCCGATACGACCGGTATGGCCGGGATGGTCGCCGGTGCCACCAAGGACGAAAAGGCAGCGGGTATGGCGGCTGCAGGTGGTGGCAAGGGGGGCAAGGATATTTGGGATGTGACCCATGGCGAAGCGCAATATCGCTGGCTTGAAAAAACGCTAAAAGAAAGTAAGGCTAAGTATAAGTTTATCTTTGCTCATCACGTCTTGGGTACGGGCCGTGGCGGTACCGATATGGCCGACCTGGGTGAATGGGGTGGCAAGAATCAGCAAGGGGTATGGGAGTTCGATAAGAAGCGTCCCGGTTGGGATCTGCCGATTCATCAGATGATGGTTAAATACAACGTCAGCGCTTTCTTCCAGGGTCATGATCATTTGTTTGTGCGCCAAGTTAAAGATGGCGTGATCTACCAAGAAGTGCAAACACCGGCGGATCCAAATTACGGTGATGGTGGTAACAGTGCCGCCTACAAAACAGGGGATCACTTGAGTGCTGCGGGACATTTACGTGTTACGGTTTCACCAGAGAACGCAAAGGTTGAGTATGTTCGCTCTTGGATGCCTAAAGACCTTACTCCCGAACGCAAGCAGGGTGAGGTGGCCTTCTCGTATACGATCAAGCCCGCTAAGACTACCCCTTAAGGTAGAGTGGTGTTGACTGCTGCTCTGGTTTTTTAACAGGTGAACCGTAGAGAATTAATGCCGGTACAGTGAAAGCTGTACCGGCTATTTTTTAAATTGAATCATCGTACCGTTAACCAATAATCAATGAGTCCTATGCACCTCCATAAAAACGGCATCGTCATTATGTTGTTGATGCTCTGCCTGGTAATGCTAGGTTCATGTGCTCAGTCGCCACAACGTATTGAAGGTGCTGAGGGCTCAGGGCCGCGTTATGCAGTGGATCCGTACTGGCCTAAGCCATTACCCCATAATTGGATATTAGGTCAGGTTGCTGGTATTGCAACTGACAGTAAAAATCACATTTGGATTATTCATCGGCCACGCACCGTGACGGAAGACGAGCGTGGAGCGACACTGACTCCACCGCGTTTTAAGTGCTGTGTACCGGCGCCACCCGTAATTGAATTTGATCAGCAGGGCAACGTTGTGCAGGCCTGGGGTGGAAGCGGCCAAGGTTATGACTGGCCAAAGAATGAGCATGGGATTTATGTTGATCCGGCGGGAAATGTATGGCTCGGTGGGAATGATACGACCGATCATCAGTTATTAAAATTTAATCATGATGGACAGTTCTTGCTGCAGATTGGTCATCCTGGTAATAGTGAAGGCAGTAACTCCACGTCACAGTTGGGACGTCCCGCCCACATGGAGCTGGATCCACTGACCAACGAGTTGTTTGTTGCCGATGGGTATCAAAACAAGCGTGTCATTGTTTTTGATGCCAGTACCGGTGCATACAAACGTCATTGGGGAGCTTTTGGTAATCGTCCGGATGATACGGAGATGCCAGTGAATAATCCGCAATCCACTCAATTCGGTAATCCAGTTCATTGTGTACGCCAATCACGGGATGGGCTGTTGTATGTCTGTGATCGTATAAATAACCGGATACAGGTCTTTCGTAAAAGTGGTGAATTTGTTCAGCAGATAGTGCTTGAAGCGCAAACTTTGGGCACCGGTTCAGTGTGGGATCTGGTGTTTTCAGAAGATGCTGAACAGCGTTATTTATACATTGCAGATGGCAGTAATAATGAAGTGCACATCATCGAGCGAGCCCATGGTCAGACGATAGGCTCTTTTGGGCGTGCTGGTCGCAATGCCGGAGATTTTCACTGGGTACATAACATTGCAATCGATTCGCAAGGCGCTCTATATACGGCCGAAGTGGACACGGGCAAACGCATACAGCGTTTTGTAAAAGTGCACTAGCGATTGCTAACCTTTACCATCATCGGTGACACCGAGCATGCGTTCATGCTCAAGTAGTTGACGGCACCATTCATCTAAAGTGGCATATTCTGCGGCATTGTTTTTTCGGAAGGTTTCGTAAGTGGTGCGTGAACGCCACTGATCAACCGCGACGAAGCGATGTGTATCTTTGATGTTACGGTAGAGTTGTGTACCCATGTAATCAGGGCTGAGATTGAAAAAATTAGCCCAACGGCCTTCAGGGCTATATACCTGCTCAAACTCGGTCACTTTTTCAGGTTTAACATCAAACTCCCAGACCAGACGATACATACTTGCTCCATAATTCTTCTTGGAAGTGAGTGTACCTAATAAAGACAGGATTGCGCATAATCACTGTCTGAATTTTACGGAAATAACGTATTACACCACGCAAAATAGACGGAGTTATTTTCGAAAATATTGAAAAGCGACTTAGTCTTGGCTAGGGTTTATTTTTTGACCTGACACGATGCACGATCTATATGAGCCTGTTACTCCTTAATCTCGATCAACTGTTTTTAAATAATTCGCTCAGCCGCTGGTTGAGTGCGGTGGTGGTTACTGCCTCCGTGTTATTGGTGACCGTGATCATCCGTCGTTTAATTCGCCGCGGTTATCAGCGCTTCGCCGAAACCGTGGAAGTTGAATTGATGGAGATTCCTCTGCAGATTGCCAGCAACACTAAGTTGTCTTTTCTGATGGTGTTGAGTCTGTATGCCGGCATGCTCACTCTGAATATGCCGGATTCGGTTCAGGGTATGGCCAGCAAAATCTTAGTGATTGCAATCTGCTGGCAGGCTGGTATCTGGACAACGGCTGCCGCGCTGGCATGGCTGGCCAGCAGTCGTCGCGGTATGTCGGTCGAGGATTTCAGTCGTGCCGGGACGATGAATGTGGTGGCGATCCTTGTTCGTCTGGCCATCTGGTCTGTCGTGGTACTACTGACCCTGGATAATCTCGGTATTGATATCACCACCTTGGTGGCCGGATTGGGTATCGGGGGTATTGCCGTTGCGTTAGCGGTTCAGAATGTACTAGGTGATTTACTGGCTTCACTGTCCATCACGCTGGATAAGCCATTTGAAGTGGGCGATCTGCTGTTCCTAGATGATTTTCAGGGCAAGGTAGAACAGATCGGTATTAAAAGTACGCGTCTTCGCAGTGTCACCGGCGAGCAAATCATTCTGGCCAACGCCGATTTGTTGAAGAGTCGTCTGCGCAATTTTGGCCGTATGAGTGAGCGCCGTATGGTGTTTAAAGTCGGGGTTGTGTACGAGACGGCATTGGCACAACTGGAACAAATACCGACCTACCTCAGACAGATTATTGATTCTTTGCCTGCCACCCGGTTTGAACGGTGCCATTTGCTGCGCTTCGGTGATTCGTGCCTTGAATACGAGGCTTCGTATTATGTGTTGTCGGCGAACATGGCTGACAGTCTAGAGGCACAGCATGCAATTAACATGGCCGTCTTGACGCGATTCGCGCAGGCTGGGATCACCTTTGCCTATCCTACTCGGCGGATTTTCCTAGATCGGTCAACGGAACCCAGTGCCTGAACTGCCAGCAGGAAATTTTGCTGCTAGAATGCGCGACCCGTTTTTTAGCAGTCATGCGTAATTCCCCCAGGAGCGAGAAGTCCCATGAAGTCCCCAGTTAATGTCGCGATCACCGGCGCCGCCGGCAACATCGGTTATGCCTTGGCATTCCGCGTCGCATCCGGTGCGATGCTGGGCGCAGATCAGCCGGTCAATCTGCACCTGCTGGAAATCACCCCATCTTTGGGGGCGTTAGCCGGCGTGGTGATGGAACTGAACGATTGCGCGTTCCCGACTCTGAACAAGATTGTGGCCACCGATGATGCCAAAGTCGCTTTTAAGGATTGCGATTACGCCCTGCTGGTTGGTGCTCGTCCCCGTGGTCCCGGCATGGAACGCAAAGACCTGTTGATGGCCAATGCCCAGATTTTCTCGGCACAAGGTAAGGCTTTGGATGCTGTAGCAAATCGTGATGTGAAAGTACTGGTGGTGGGTAACCCTGCCAACACCAATGCTCTGATTGCTCAGCGCAATGCACCCGGCCTGAACCCAGCCAACTTTACCGCTATGCTGCGTTTGGATCACAACCGCGCCATTTCCCAGCTGTCTGAAAAGACCGGTGAGCACACCACAAATATCAAGCGCGTGACGGTATGGGGTAATCACTCTGCTACCCAATATCCTGATTTGCATCAAGCCACTGTCGGCGGCAAGGCTGCACTGTCGCTGGTCGATCAAGCTTGGTATGCCGATACCTTTATTCCTGTTGTGCAGCAGCGCGGTGCCGCCATCATCAAGGCGCGCGGTCTGTCTTCCGCCGCTTCGGCTGCTTCCGCTGCCATTGACCATATGCGCAATTGGGCACTGGGCACTGCAGAAGGCGACTGGGTCAGCATGGGCATTCCATCAGATGGCAGCTACGGCATTGCGCCGGGTGTGATCTATGGTTATCCCGTTACCTGCAAAGATGGTAAGTACCAGATTGTGCAAGGTCTGGCAGTCAACGAATTCAGCCGTGCCCGTATGGATGCTACCCATAAGGAACTGCTGGAAGAAAAAGACGGCGTGAAGGAACTGCTGCCTTAATTTTCTGCATTATCAGTAGATGATTCTGACAAAGCCCGCTCATGCGGGCTTTGTTTTATACGTAGTGATGGGGGCTTGCAGCTGCCACTCGCTCGGCATAGTGTGTACACAGAAGAATGAATAGCACGGGGTGATAGGGTGTCAGGCGCAATGTGGTTAGCGGGATTGATTGCAGTGGGCTGCTATTTGGCGTATCAGCGCGTTTCACTGCTGATGAGCACCTTGCTGTTGGCATTGTGCGTAGTCATCTACACGCTTTTTGGTCATGGTACCTTGTTTATCGTCATTCCATTGTGGCTGATGCTGTTGGTTATGGCGTTTCTCAATGTGGATGTGCTGCGTACGCGTTTGATTATCCGTCCCTTTTTGCGTGTCTATCGCCGCATGTTGCCGACCATGTCCAGCACCGAAGCTGATGCCCTGGCTGCAGGCACGGTATGGTGGGATGGTGAGTTGTTTAGCGGTGCACCACGGTGGCAGAAGTTACTGGATGCCCCGGCTCCACGTTTGACCGCAGAAGAGCAGGCCTTCATTGATGGGCCGACAGAAACCTTATGCCGAATGATTGATGATTGGGACATTACTCATCGACGTGCAGATCTACCTCCTGAGCTTTGGAGTTTCATTAAAGAACATCGCTTCTTTGCGATGATCATTGGTAAGCAATATGGTGGCCTAGGGTTTTCGGCCTATGCGCATTCATGTGTGCTGGTCAAAATTGCCAGCAAGTCAGCCACGGTAAGTTCAACCATTTGTGTGCCCAACTCGCTTGGGCCTGGTGAATTGCTGACCCATTACGGTACGCAAGATCAGAAAAATTATTATTTGCCCCGCCTAGCAAGGGGCGAGGACATTCCTTGTTTTGCATTGACCGGTCCACGTGCTGGGTCAGACGCCGCCTCATTACCCGACATCGGTATAGTGTGTCGTGGCTTCTATGAAGGTAGAGAAATTGTTGGTATTAAACTTAGCTTCAATAAGCGTTACATCACCTTAGCGCCGGTGGCTAGTTTGATTGGTCTGGCCTTTCAATTACGCGATCCTGACAAGTTACTTGGTGGAGATCAAACAGATTACGGCATTACGTGTGCGTTGATTCCTCGTAACACGGCGGGTATTCGGATTGGACGACGGCATTTTCCGCTTAATACACCCTTTCAAAATGGTCCGATTGTGGGTACAGATGTATTTGTCCCTCTCGACTGCATCATCGGTGGGGCAAAGATGGCGGGACAGGGTTGGCGCATGTTGGTCGAACAGCTCTCTGTGGGACGGTGTATTTCTCTGCCTTCGAATAGTACCGGTGCATCACTGGCTGCGGCCTATGCCTCGGGTGCGTATTGTCGTATTCGTCGTCAATTTAATGTGTCAATCGGCCAGATGGAGGGTGTACAAGAAGCCATGGCCCGAATCGTCGGTCTATCGTACATCATGAATGCCGCCCGCTCCGTGACGGTGGCATCGCTGGATGCCGGTGAACGTCCAGCGGTACCTTCTACTATCCTTAAATACAACATCACTGAATTAAGTCGTAAGGTGGCTAACGATGCGATGGATGTACAAGGGGGAAAGGGCATTTGTTTGGGGCCTAAGAATTACCTTGGGCGTGCTTATCAGAGTGTTCCGATTGCAATTACCGTTGAAGGGGCAAACATTCTGACGCGTACGCTGATGATTTTTGGGCAAGGTGCCATACGTTGTCATCCCTATGTGTTGCAAGAGATGAATGCAGCGCGTAATAAAGATAAAGAGCAGGGGTTACGTGATTTCGATGAAGCCTTGATGGGGCATATCGGCTTCACGATCAGCAATGCAGTGCGTTCCATAGTGATGGCATTAAGTTTCGCTCGATTTTCTAATACACCGGATATCCCGGAGACGAAACGTTATTTCCAACACATCAATCGTTTCAGTGCTTCGTTTGCCTTTGCTACGGATATGGCGATGCTCAGTCTGGGTGGCTATCTTAAGAAGAAAGAAACATTATCCGGTCGGCTTGCTGATGTATTGTCATCGATGTACTTGGCTTCGATGGTGTTGAAGCACTATGAAAATCAAGGTCGGCAACAGGCCGATTTACCCATAGTGGAATGGGCATGTCGTCATTTACTGTATCAAGCGCAGGAGCAATTGCATGGATTCTTGCGCAATTTTCCGAATCGGTTCATGGCGGGTTTAATGCGAGCGGTGATTTTTCCACGTGGCAGAACCTACTTTGCACCGAGCGACGTCCTGGGGGCAAGCGTTGCCAATAGCATGATGGCATTAACCGAAACACGTAAGCGGATGGCGAACGCGATCTATACCACCCTCGAACCTCATAATGCCTTGGGATTGTTACAACAGGCGTTGTCTTTAAGCGATGCAGCCGAACCACTTGAACGGCGTATTCGGGTAGAGGGTATAAAAACAGGTCGGGTCACCGCTCTGAATCTACCGCAACAAATTGAAGAGGCGCTTGAGATTGGTTTAGTAACCGAAGCAGAGGCTAACGTGTTACGTGAATACGATCAAAAAGTGATGGAGCTGATTAATGTTGATGATTTTGATCCGCGAGATCTATCGCCGCATCCTGAACAAACGGCGGCCAACATGCCACTGGATGAACTCCTCAAGAGTCTTTAAAAAGAGGACTGATGTTGGTGGTGGGTCAGTCTTTCCCATATAAATCATAGAACGGGGCTGTCTGAGCCCCGTTTTGTTTACTGAGGGAAGGTTATTGTGAACCGGTTGAGCTGGAAGTGACCGCTTTGGCAAAATCACCCGCTTTGACTATATGTAATTGATTAAGGTTTAAGTACCGTTGTAAAGCTGAACTGATTTGCGTGGGGGTGAGGGCGGCAACTTGCTGCTCTAGCTTTTCATCCCAAGCCAGAGAACGATTTAAAAACTGATAGTTCGATAACTTACTTGCCAGTTCGGCATCTTGCGCACGACTGACCTGACGTGATTGTAGCCAGCCCGATTTGGCGGCTTGAATTTCTTCGCTGGTGAATCCATCTTTGATGGCACGTTGCAATTCTTCCTTGATCGCCAGTTCCAATTTGGCTAGGTTTTGCGGTGCATAAATGGCGTACACGATAAAGGTACCGACTTTGTCCAGCGCACTGGCATTAAATTGCGAACCCACGCCATAGCTCAAGCCTTCCTGTTGGCGTACGCGTACAGCAAGTCGTGAATTTAAAAATCCACCGCCCAGCATGTAGTTGGCGAGAACCATGGCAGGATAATCAGCATCATCATCGCGCAGTTGTATAGGCATGCCAGCGAAGTACACGGCATTGGCTTTATCAGGAGTTTCAATGGTTTGATTAATGGGCGTCATGGAATGATAGATGCTAGGTACACGCACAAATTTTTCAGGCGCACGCCATGTGCCAAATAGTTGGTCCACTTGTTTTTTGATTGCCGCCGAATCAAAGTCACCAATGACACTCAGTTCACCCGTGCTGGCACCATAAAACTGTTTATAAAACGCTTTGGCTTGTTCTAGGGTGACGGCATTAAGGTCTTTGATCGACTCATCTATTGAAGAGATGTATCGTACATCTCCCTGTACATAAGGATTCAGTTGTTTTTGCAGTGTGGTCATAGCTAGCGATTGAGGTTCACTACGTTGCTGCTCAATGGCGGCAAGCCGTTCTTGTTTAAGTAGTTCAAATTCACTGGCAGGAAAGACAGAGTCGCGCAGCAACTCAGCTACTAGCTTCATCACGTCAGATAATTTTTCGCGCGTGGTTTCAATAGTAGCTGTGGCGCCAGTGGCTGAGCCGCCGACACGTACTCGAGCTTGTAAGCGATTGAGCTCGTCTGTGATTTGCTGACGGCTATGTTTACTCGTGCCGCGCATGAGCATTCCACCTGCCATGGATGCGGCCGCACTGCGGTTACGAAGTGCTTGTTCACTACCAAATCGAAGCGTGAGCGTTGCTGTTACTGTACTGCCGCGTGTCTTTTTACTCAGTAAGGCCAGTTTAAGACCACTGCTGGACGTCGTGCGTACTGTGCGTGAATCAATGTTAGCGGGTGAGGGGTCAAACTCTTCACCCACTGCCCGTTCAGGATCACCTTTGTAATTGTGTACTAGGGTATCCACATCGGGTGTGGTGGGGATTTCAGTGCGGTCTGGTTTATCAGTGGGAACAAACAATCCAACTGTACGATTGCTGGGTTTGAAGTAGGTGGCAGCAGTACGCTGCACATCGGCAAGCGTGGCATTACGTAAACGGTCGCGATGCAGGAAATATAAACGCCAGTCACCCATGCCCATCCATTCGCTGAGTGTGCGACCAATGGTGGCAGAATCATTCAAGTTGAGTTCAATTTGCTTAAGTAGCATGGCGCGCGCGCGTTCAACTTCTTCCTGAGTTGGTGGATGGAAAGTTAATCCCTCAACAGTTTTGATCAGGGTGTCTCGTGCGGTGGTGAGGGAATCTCCCTGTCGCACTTCCGCAAACATCAAAGCCATACCAGGATCATGTAATTGATAATTGAAGCTATAGGTGGTGGCCGCTTGTTTAGTTTCAACCAATGATTTGTATAAGCGACCGGAGGGTTCATCACCTAAAATTTCAGAGATAATGTCCAGCGATGCAAAGTCGGGATGTGCGCCACTGGGTAAGTGGTACGCCGTACCAACAATTTGTATATCACCGGTGCGACGCAAGGTCACTTCACGTTCACCATCCTGGGTGGGGTCTAGGGTATAGATCATCGGTAAGCTGCGGCTTGGTTTTGGGATGTGGCCGAAATGTTCTTTTATTACAGAAAGGGTTTTAGCCTGATCAAACTTGCCTGCGACCAGTAAAATGGCATTGTCGGGTTGATAATAGGTTTTATAAAATGCCTGCAGGCGCTCAATGGGAACATTTTCGATATCAGCGCGGGCACCGATGGTGGAGTTGCCATAGTTATGCCATAGGAAAGCCGTGGACATCATGCGTGCTTCGAGTATCGATCCAGGATTGTTTTCACCCGACTCGAATTCATTACGGACGACTGTCATCTCGGTATCAAGGTCGTTCTGGGCTACAAACGAATTCACCATCCGATCGGATTCGAGATCCAGCGCCCAGCGTAAATTGTCTTCAGTCGCCGCAAAGGTTTCAAAATAGTTAGTGCGGTCGAACCACGTTGTACCATTGGGGCGTGCTCCATGCGCAGTCAGTTCAGCAGGAATATTAGGGTGCTTGGGCGTTCCCTTGAACAGCAGGTGTTCAAGTAAATGTGCCATGCCAGTTTCACCGTAATTTTCATGGCGAGATCCGACCAGATAGGTGATGTTGACCGTGATGGTTTGTTTCGAGGGATCGGGAAACAAAAGAACCTTCAGGCCATTGTCGAGACGGAATTCTGTAATCCCCTCAACACTGGTAATCGGCGTTTGTGCTTGGGCAAAGCAACTGGCAAACATTAAAGCCAAACCCAGTAAGGAAAGGTAAGTGCGCTTCATGGATCGCTCGTTAGTATGTTGGAAGAACAAAAACAGTAGATATAACGTTACAGCAAGTCTAGCCTACATCAAGACCATGTCTAAATAGCGGTTAAAGACAGGGTTGGACTTATTGAGTATTAAGAAGATTGGCCGGAGAGTATTGATCAGTGAGCGCACGGGTATTGGCGGGCCAGTCTTTTTCACGTGAAAATTTTGGTATAAGCCAATTACTGCTCACACCGAATGGTTTTAGTTTGGCCGCTAACCCTTCTGCATTGCGTTTGATTTCGAGCATGTCTGGCGGCCCATTGCGGCGAATGAGTATGACCCGATTGGCATCTTTAAGGTTATAAAAATCACCAAACACAGTTTGGTAAGTGATAGATTCATAGTTATAAAGACGACTAGAAGAAAACGTATTTGCTGCAAGTACGCCTTGCTCAGTGAGTAGTCCGCGCACTTCGTTCAAAAATTCACGAGTCAGCATATGTTCAGGGATATATTCTTGATCAAATGCATCTAGCATGATGAGGTCATAGCGGGTGGTTAGGTTGATGGCGCGTTTCACAAACACGCGACCATCGGATTCAGTGGCGCGCGTTAATGTCGAGGTTGTAAAGCCAAAATATTGTTTGGCAACACGAATGACAGCAGCATCAATTTCCACGACATCAATTTGCAAATTAGGATAAAGCTTGCGCAGTGCGCTAGGTAAGCTGCCGCCACCAAGTCCAAGTATGAGTGCACGTTGAGGGTTGGGATTAAGATACAGTGCTCCCATCATCATGCGCGTATAATTAAATTCTAGATTATCTGGATTTGATAAATTGATGCAGGACTGGCGTGTGCCGTTGTAACGACCAAAGCGTAGGCAACGTAACTCATCTTCTTCATAAACTTCAATGTTGCGATAAAGTGATTTCTCAGTATGCAGCACATCAGCGCTGACTGCTGAGCAGTAACTTAATGCCAAAACTAAGATGAGTATGCGTAACACGTTATTCATGCGTAGTATTTAACAGCAGAGCAATGCCACCCAGTGACAGTGAAATAAGAATAAGTCCGCTAAAAATCTGATTGACTTCAAATAGCAGCACCAAATAAAACGAAGTGCCGATGGTGCCGGCTGCGCTACCAAACGTAGAAATGAAGTACAGCTTGCCGGCAGATTGTCCGCTAGCATGTAATTGCGTGACCAGTAGACGAATGGCGTAGGGGGAAATACAGCCAGAAATAACCGTAGGAATAAAAAATAAAGTCGAACTTGCTAGCAATGATCCATAGCGTGGATCTGAAACATGATTAAAAACCAGATCAATCAGTACATCGCTGAAAAAAACAACCGGTAGTGACGTGAGTGAAGCGGCAATCAGTATTACGCCAAGCTTTCCTAAAGTGGGAGTATGAACGGACAAATGTCCGCCTATTAAATACCCTATCGATAGGGCTAGCATGAAAATAGAAATGACGCCGCCCCAAACATATATGCTATTCCCAAAACTGGGGGCCAGAATTCTGCCGCTTAATAATTCGATGGCCATGACAAAAAAACCAGACCAGCCGGCCATCAGAAAAACTAAGGTTTTGCGAAAGGATGACACGTTTAAAAACTTAAATAAGTTGGCAAGGTTATTCGCGCAGACCAATGCCTTTGGTCAGTAAGTACAGGCACGTACCGTACAGCACCACCACACTACCGATCATCAAGCTAAATGCAAGCATCACATTCACATCTGAGATGCCGAGAAAGCCATAGCGAAACGCATTTACCATATACAAGATAGGGTTGAGATGAGAAATTTTTTGAGCAAATTCAGGTAATAAGCTGATGGTATAGAACACACCTCCGAAATAGGTGAGTGGCGTCAGGATAAACGTTGGAATGAAGGAGATTTGATCGAAGTTTTTAGCGAACACAGCATTGATCATGCCTGCTAAAGCAAACACCATAGAAGTTAAAATTACTGCCGACGCTACCACCAAAGGGTGTTGCACATGCAGGTGAGTGAATGCCAATGCGATGCCAGTGACTAGACTGCCGACAAGTAGACCTCGAAGGAGGCCGCCCATCATGTAGCCGGTAACAATTAAGTAATTTGGTAGCGGTGATACCAGCAGTTCTTCAATGTGTTTGCCAAATTTGGCTCCAAAAAAGGAAGACACCACATTGCCATAGCTGTTGGTGATGACGGACATCATGATCAAGCCAGGTGCAATATATTGCAAATAGGTGTAGCCATTCATGTCACCGATGCGACTGCCAATTAATCGGCCGAAAATCACGAAGTATAGTGTGGCCGTAATGCCCGGCGGGACGATGGTTTGGCCCCAGATACGTATAATGCGGTTGTATTCGCGGCGAATGATGGTTTGGAAGCCAATTAGATTGGCGGCAGTTCGGGTGTTCATAAACTTCAGTTCGCTTTCTTGCTGGTATCAGGGCTGCGTTCAACCATACTCAGGAACAGCTCTTCTAGTCGGTTCGACTTAGTGCGCATTGATACCACGCCGATATCTTGTGCGGTGAGCGCCGTAAAGACTTCATTCAGGTTCTGTTCTTTATTGATTTCAACTTCGATTGTATGGTCATCGGTAAGCTGAGTCTTATAACCCAATAAAGTCGGTGTACTGCTCACAGCCTCTCGCAGATTTAAAATAAACGTCTCGGTATTGAGTTTGCGTAGTAGGGTGCTCATCTTTTCATTTTCAATGATCTTTCCTTGATTGATGATCGCCACATTGCGGCACAGATTTTCTGCTTCCTCCAAATAATGGGTTGTCAGAATGATGGTGGTACCAGCATTATTTACTTCACGAATAAAGTCCCACATTGATCGTCGTACTTCGATATCTACCCCAGCAGTGGGTTCATCAAGAATTAACAGTCGGGGTTCATGCAGCAATGCGCGCACAATCATAAGGCGGCGCTTCATGCCACCGGATAAGCCACGTGCTACGGAGTTGCGTTTCTCCCATAACTGCAATTTGTTTAGATATTTTTCAAGGCGGTCATGTGCCACGGCTCGGGGGATGCCATAGAAGCCGGCTTGATTGAGCAGGATTGTGCTGACGGTTTCAAACATGTTGAAATTCACTTCCTGTGGCACTAGGCCAATGCAGGCTTTAGCTGCTGCAAGTTCGGTGTCTAGGTTGTGACCAAAGACGTTTACGCTGCCAGAGGTTTTGTTAACCAGAGACGTGAGAATGCCGATGGCCGTGGTTTTCCCTGCGCCATTGGGACCTAGCAAGGCAAAGAAGTCCCCTTCCTCAACGTCTAGATCAATGCCTTTCAGGGCTTGTACGCCGTTTTTATAGGTCTTGCATAAATTGCGCAGCGAAACGGCTTTCATTTCAGAACTCGGCTTATTAAGACAATTCGACAAGACTACTGACCTGAGGCTGCTATCGCAAGATTAAGCTTCAGTGCTTCAGTAGTGACTCAGTCGTTATCGGCTATGGTATGTCTGGCAATTGCACTGGGTTCCAGATCTTGCGCCATCAATTGGGTACCGAGTAGTTGTACGAGTTTGAGATGTTCAGGTTCGCCACTGCGTCCATAATGCAGTAGGTCTGGCCAGAAGTAGCGATTATGTAGCCAGCGCGGTGCCAGTAATTTCCGATGGTGCTGACTGATATAACGGCATTGCCACAAATCGAGGGTGCGCACGACTGTGGCGGTTTCCGGTGACATGCCTAGCATGAACCGTGCTGTCTGTTCTTCGTGTTGGGCGAGGTGCCATCCGAAAAAGACGGCGCACTGCATAAAGTGTAGAACCAGTGCTGTAGCCTCATCAGGCGGGGCCTGCGTGTCTAGTTTGCTCGACATTTTACTGCGAGTAGCAGCGCTGTGTTCAGCCAGTTGTGTCCATTCATCGATGCGGTGCCATTGCAACGAAAATAATGAAAAACTACAGCTGGCTATCCGTTGTAGCGCAGTTTGATCACAGGTGAGCAGCGGTTTGGCAGTCAATTCACTCAGACGCAAACTATGGTGACTGGAGCGACTTTCTGATCGCTGTACAACTTGCAGTGCATGAAGAAAATCAAAGTTCAGCGCGTGTAATTGTTTCAGGTTGGGGTGTATCGAGGGGTAGGGGGGTGGACTTAGATCCATAATTGGCCGTTTAAACATCCAGTGGGCTCCTTGATCGTGACGATCATATTTGCTTAACCATTCTCCGTGTTGATAATAGCGCCGAGGCAGTAGGTTTCGTCAATCCGGCCTGCGTCAAGCAGGCAATCTTTAGGAAAAGGTTGATGATGAATAATCAGTCTGCATGGCTACAACAGGAACGGATGGCGGTCGCTATTGAGATGATTCGTCTTGAAGCGCGTACACGCACCATTCGTTTGGCCACTCGATTGACTGAGGATCAAATCCGCCGTTTATACCGGCAGGCGCGCATCGGCGGCACCGAGGTCGCGGCTGCGCGGCATCGTGGTCGTTCACCCACTCAGGCTTTGCAATATACCCGCAATCTCGGGATGCAACTTGAGGCCTCCATATTGGCCAGTGTGTTAACCAAGCATGCCATGTTGCGGGGTCGTAGAGAAAAACCGTGGCTTAGTGACGGTCTCGACTATGCGCAGCGCTTTTGTAAAGCCTACAGTGAATATCGACCATTGGCGCTACAGCAGCCATTGAGTTTTGAGCAAGCTTGGCATTTTGCTCGGACTTTAGCCGCGCGCACTGAACTGTACCTTTACCGTTGTGCACGCTGCGCCAGTCATTTTGTGCGTGATGCTTCGACTATCCTTAAAAATCAGTGTCCGTTTTGTCGGTTGCGCGAACAGTTGCCCCGCTTGGGCGCATAGGGGCTGTTAGAATTATTTGCCTCAATATGTTTTCGGATTGACATGTCACGTCTGAGTCCGCCGCCCAATGTTTATGCTGGCAATGCCTTTAATCGATGCGCCGAACGTCGCCGTGATGAAGGTTGGTTGGCTGAGGTGGTCGATAGCCCCAGCGCCTGTTTTTTACCCCTCTGGCAGGGTCTTAGTCTTGTTGCTGGGGGTGTTCAGCAGCCGAGTTTGGCCCTACTGGGTCAACATTGCTGTCTGCAGTCCATTCCGCTGCATGAGCGGGTTTTTCTCGGTGAATTTCGCGGTAAGTATTGTTTTGCAGTGGAATTGCAGGGAGCTACGTTTCCGCTAGATTCTAAGTATGGTGAATTTCACGAATTAAGGAATGTGGGCGGTCAGATGGATCGGGATGAGGCCGGTTTGCTCGGATACGCCCGTGCGCTACTCCTGTGGCGTAATAAGCACCGGTATTGTGGTCGCTGTGGGGCAGTAACACGAAGTATCCACGCGGGACACACGTTGAAATGCACGTCGACGGATTGTGGTCTGTCGCATTTTCCACGTCTTGATCCGGCGATCATTGTGTTGATCACAGCAGGTGAGCGCGTGCTGCTCGGTCGTCAGGCGCAATGGCCCACGGGACGGTATTCCACGATTGCGGGGTATGTTGAGTGGGCCGAGAGTATCGAGGAGGCCGTCATCCGTGAGGTTCAGGAAGAAACGGGCGTGCTGGTGGATGAGCTGGAGTATCACTCCTCGCAACCGTGGCCGTTCCCGTCCTCCTTGATGCTCGGGTTCATTGCCCGCGCGGTTACGCTGGATATCACGCGCCGGGATGGAGAACTGGAGGATGCGCGATGGTTTACTCGTGATGACATTGCTTCAGGTTCAATGATTTTGCCGGATTTTCATGCGCTGTCATTCCGGTTAATTGAAACTTGGTATAACCGAGGTGCGGTGCGACCTTTACGCGCTGAATGGGCGGACAGGGCGAAGGGTTGAGAAAAATCGTCGCCATCAATATCTGTCACACCAAACCCCGCTGACATTTGTAGAATTCGCACATGTGCTTACTAGTTATTGCTTGGAAAAACCATCCGCGTTACCGGTTGATTCTGGCTGGCAATCGCGATGAATTTCATGATCGGCCTGCTGCCCCTTTAAATTGGTGGCAGGACGATGCCCGTATTCTTGCCCCGCGGGATCTGAAAGCGAATGGAACGTGGTTAGGGGTGGCACGCTCTGGGCGATTCGGTGTGGTCACTAATTTCCGTGATTTGCAGGCACCTGCCGAGTTTTCACCTTCACGCGGTGCGTTAGTGCCGCGTTTTCTCACGGGTGCAACCTCACCGAAGGAGTTCCTGGATGATTTACGAGGGGCGGCGCCCCGCTATTCAGGATTTAACCTGTTGGTCGGTGGGCCGCGTGCGTTGTATTACTTTTCTAATCGGGGCGCGCCCACTCCACAGGTTCTACAGCCAGGTATTTACGGCATTTCAAATCATTTATTGGATACCCCTTGGCCGAAGCTCAGTAGAACACGGCAACAGTTTGGGCAGCTGGTTAAGCAGTTGGAGCCCAGTCCTGATGCCTTGTTCAATATGTTGGCTGATCGCACGCGTACTGCAGATGCCGAGTTACCTCATACCGGGTTGCCGCTGGAATGGGAGCGAACCGTGTCAGCGCCATTCATTGTCAATGAACGCTACGGAACACGTAGTTCGTTAGTGTTGTTGGTGGAGCGCACGGGCCGAACTATTTTGCATGAACGTCGCTTTGATCAGGAAGGTACGCAAACCGGTACAACGCGATTCGAATTTAAGAGTGCCGATGTTCCTGAGCAGTGGTTCGCTGCTGAAGATCCGGATGAGCCCATCGCCAGCGATCCGGTATCAGGATTTGACACATCACCGGAGTGAGTTTGAAGTTTCATGCATTAGTGGCGTTAGTCTGTTTAGGTGCCGGCACATGGGCACAGGCTGGTGTGGACATCCAGCTCGATATGGATGGCGGTACCACACAAATGCGTACCAATATAATGGCTTTTCTAAGTCTAAGTCGTTACGCTGACCGCAGCGATTTACAAGCAGAAACCATGGATCGGTTGACGGCGCGTATTCCACTTGAAATCAGCAAAGCATTAGAGCCTCTCGGTTATTACGAACCAACGATCAATTTCCAGTCTCGTCTTGACGAAGATGATGAAAAAAATTGGCAGGTGCGTATCAGTGTCGTACCTGGGCGTTCAGTGCGATTATCCGAAGTGGCGATCACTGTTGTGGGTGAGGGTAAGCAAGATAGCCGTATCCTCTCAACCCTAGCTAAAGCCACTTTAAGACCTGGTCAGCGGCTTGACCACGGCGCCTATGACGCTTACAAAAATGAAATAGTACGCGTTGCTAACCGTAGTGGTTACTTAGATGCCCATTGGTTACAAAATGATTTATTAATCGACAAAGGAGAGCGACGTGCCTTTGTTACCTTGCAGTTAGAGACAGGTGCACGGTATTTTTTTGGACAGATTGAGATCAAACAAAATGTCATTGATCCAGATCTGATGCAGCGTTTCATACGCATGCGGCAGGGTGATCCCTACGATGTAGAGCTCTTATTGCAAACTCAATACGTATTGGATGACACGCTGTATTTTTCCACGGTTGATGTCATTGGTGGCACGCCCGATCCAGTCACCCGTACTGTACCGGTTGAAATAATTGCAAAGGAGAATCGTAAAAACAGTTACGCCATTGCATTGGGTTATGGTACCGATACACAGCAACGCGGTCGCCTGAGTTGGGATCGGCGTTTAATCAATCGGGCAGGGCACAGTGCCAAGCTTGAACTGACAGGCTCTGCTATTGGCCATCAGGCCAGTGTCCATTATGTGATTCCGGTACGCGATGTAGCGCTGGAGAAACTTGAGTTTACGGCAGCTAACACCAAAGAAGAGTTAGCAGATGTGACCAGTTATCGTGATGAATTTAAGGTGGGTTTCACGCAAGCATTAGGGGCGTGGCAACGCGTGTTGTTTGTAAAACTATTGAATGAAAAATCAGTCTATGAAGACCGTAAAGATACTGAATTTTTGGTGATGCCGGGAGTCAGTTACGCGACATTGCCTAATTACCTGCTGGGCCAAGAGCAGCGTAATTTCTCATTATCGCTAGAAGTTAGAGGGTCACCGAGTTCGCTCGGATCAGCAGCATCATTCCTACAATTTATTGCCCAAGGTGAGCGGATTTTCAACTTGAGTGAACAATGGCATTTGCGGGTACGCGGTACCCTGGGTGCGAGTGTTCTACCTAACAGTCAATTCAGGGAGTTGCCGGCATCGGTGCGTTTTTTTGCTGGTGGTGATAATAGTGTGAGAGGGTTTGGTTTGAATGAATTATCCCCGATGGATGCTACCGGACAGAGAGTGGGTGCGCGAAATTTGATGGTAGGTACTACCGAACTTGAATGCGATCTACCTAAGAATCTACGGGCTGCGGTGTTTTATGACATCGGGAATGCCGTTGATCATTTTGGTGACTCGCTGGAAGATTCGGTAGGGGTTGGGCTCCGTTGGCATATCTCAGTGGCCAGTATCGGGTTGGATCTTGCTCAACCGTTGTCTGAAAAAGGACGCGGCCCTCGGCTGCATCTGCATTTATCTACGCTGTTTTAAACGCCATGAGAAGAATGCTCAACTTGTTTGGCGTACTGATCTTGGTCTTGATCAGCGTGACAGGCATGAGCATCGGCTGGTTGTGTTATACGGCTTCCGGATTACAGTTTGCCCTTTTACAACTGAATCATGTGCCAGGCCTGAGCGTTCGGGTAGAAGGTGTGGCAGGTCGACTGGCCGGACCGCTGCACATTCAGCATATCAACATTGATCATGAACGAGTGGAGATTGATATTGAACAGATCGATATTGATCTGACGCCAGCAATGCTGATGGCTGGCTTGATTGATATTAATACACTGACTGCTAAGCAGTTGCGCATTGTGCAAAAGCCGCCACTGACGAATAAACCTGATCAGCCTATTTATTTTTTTCCTGCATTGATTCGACTGAGTATCGATGAATTATTAATTCAGCGTGTGGTGTATCAACAGTCACTTCATGAAGTAGTCGATGTTTCAACCGTTCAAGGTGCGGTGGAGTTGTCACGAAATAAATTACAGATTGAGAAGTTACAAGTGGTTACCAACGGCATTCAGGCGGGCGGTGAGGTTGTACTTAATTCGGATGAGGTATTGATATTGCGCACTCGGTTGTCTGTGGCGTATCAGTTAGAGCAGGGACCCTTACTGCAAGGTGATATCGATGCGCAGGGTGCCGTGACGGGTGCGTCGCCCGAAATGAATTTCAATATACATCTTAAACAACCCCACGATGTCATGCTGAAAGGGCTGTGGCAATTTCCTCACTCAGGGTGGTCAATCGTGGGCGGTGCTCTAGCCGATCAAGTGCTGTTAAATCCTTGGGTGGCGCATCCCAGTATCAGTTTCAGTCAGGTTAATCTGCAATTTGATCTTGATCATACCGGTATGCGTTATACGGGTCGTTTGGTTATTCCTGAATGGAGTCCGCTTACCCTCAGGATCGATACGCAGTTGCAGTATGCCAATCAAGAGCTCTTGCTAAAGCAATTGAAGGTATCAGTACCTGAAAAACGCATGCAGATCAGTGCGACCGGGCAGATTAATGTGCAACAGCCTAACAAACCCATTCTGGATATACAGAGTCAATGGACAGGCGTGCAGTGGCCGC
>CANGJP010000001.1 GCA_947454465.1 Pseudomonadota bacterium | reverse complement strand
GGCCATACGATGAACGGTGGAGCGGGTAATGACTTGCTGTTCGGCAGTGGGGGTATGGATACCTTGAACGGTGACGCAGGGAATGACTTGCTGTTCGGCGGTGCGGGTGCCGATACCTTCAAGTTTGGTGCAAGTTCAGGTGCTGATGTTATCGCTGACTTCACTGCGGGTACCGACAAGATCGACTTGACGGGTATCAAGGTGAATGGATCGTCAAGTGCTATTGACTGGGCGTATGTTCAAGCCCACACCATAGTATCTGGCAGTGATTTGGTTATTACTATCAGTGTGGGTAACACCATCACGTTGCCTGGTCTCGCCGAAACAGGTGTCGTCCAAAATGACTTTATCTTTGGATGATGTTTGATGTTGTAGAAGGAATACTGAATCAAGGTAAGTTAACTATCAAAGTTTTTAATTCAAGTTATGACGTGGTGAGTTGAGGTTGCATGTTGAGTCAATGGTTTCAGATAGTCAGCGTTGTAACACTAACATCGGTTAGTGCGTTGTCTTGGGCACAGGGGGTGCCATCGCATGGTTCTGATCAAATATGGAATTTAGATGCGCAATTGCAGCAATCGCTCAATGACGCTGTTAGTTCCTATCCGACAATCTCTGCTGCAAGAGCATCGTTAACTGCAGCTGATGCCGATTTAAGCGCAGCCAAATGGGCTCGCTTTCCCACCATCAGCGTGCAGGAGTCGGCGTTACAAAACACTAACAACTTGAAAACCTATAATCAGAAAAATTTACAGACTGTGGCGATGATTGATCAGCCAGTCTGGACAGGTGGTGTGATATCAGGAAACATTGATCGCATGACATTTGAGCAGCAGTCGGCGCTGGCTGGAGTGGGCGAAGCGATACTGGATATCGAATTACAAGTTTTACAGAGCTATTTCGATGTGCAGCGCCAGCAGCAATGGCAAGTAGTGCTTAAAAGAAGCATTACAGAACATCAGAAGCTGGTTGAAATGATGACACGTCGGGTTCAGCAAGAAGTGAGTCCTGTTTCTGATCTTGATTTATCGATCTCTCGGATGGCACAGTTGCAGCAGCAGTTCAGTACCATTACGGCATCACGCAATGTATCAGTACAACGCATAAGAGATTTAGTAGGTAACTCAACCCTTGAGTTACCGTTACACAATCTAGGTGAAGATAGCACGCCCGAATTTGTTTTATCGGATCTGATCGATAAGACATTGGAATATAGTCCCACTTTGCTACGAAGACGTGCAGATAGCCAAGCAGCTGCAGCGACCATCACGGTCACACGCGCTGAGTTGATGCCGAAGGTGAGTGTCAATTATGCATATGACGATACATTAGGGGGTCGCGTAGGCCTTACGATCAAATCGCAATTCAGTGGTGGACTTTCTGGGTTCGCTGTTTCCCAGTCTGCCAAACAAAAACAACAAGCTATTGAATTGCAGTTAGAGGCTATCGAACGACAAACTCGAAATTTAGTGATTGCTGATTATGAAGAATATCAGTCAGGAAAAAACAAAATTAAAGTTACAAATGAGGCGTCTGAAGCAGCGCAACGCATCAGTGCCTCCTATATGAGGCAATTCACTAGCGGACAAAGAAACTGGATTGAATTGATGAATGCGGTTCGTGAGGCTACCAGCGCAGAGTTAGACGCGATTGATGCACACATCGGCACACAAATCGCACTGACTAAATTGATCTTGCGGAGTGGACTTTGGAGGCCAGAATGATTGAGGGGCAAATGAAAGATATAGTGTCATTAGTCCATGAGTTGGCGCGTCGTCAGGGAAAACGGCTTGCGCCCGATTGGTCTGGCAGCATTCATAGTGCACCAAGTATTAAGGAAGAGTTTGCTGTTAGTGAAGTGTGTGCCAGTCTCGGGTGGCAACCAGCAACACGAATTTACGGTAAACCACGTGCCAATGATTTTCCATGTTTGGTTTTTACCTCTGAACAGGGCTGGATGATTGCAGAACGGTGGTGTGATCAAGAATCGTTACAGGTCTATGCTGAAGTCGATGCCACAACATTGGCATGGCACGCTGTATTGCAGACCATCAAAATATCTTTTCCAGACTTGGCAATATCCAAGCCGTTTACCACCGCAAGAGAGGTTTTCTGGGCGTTGATCCTTAAGCGTAAACGCATGTTGATAGAAGCTGGTCTAGCGACGATCGTACTGAGTGTTCTTTCTTTGATTACTTCGTTGTATTCAATGCAAGTTTATGATCGAGTGGTTCCCCGCGGTGGTTATGCAACATTGTGGGTACTGACCGTTGGCGTCTTCATCGGATTGCTTATTGACTTTGTGTTACGCACTACACGATCAATGATGATTGATAAAGAAGCTGCAAGTATTGATGCGGAGGTATCAGAGTATTTCTTTGCCAGAATGCAAGATGTACGACTGGATGCTCGTCCTAATAGTATTGGTACGATCGCCGGGCAATTACGCGGACTTGATCAAATTCGAGCGGTGATGACCTCAACGACACTGCTGGTTTTAACCGACCTACCTTTCGCATTATTTTTCGTGTTGGTCATCGCTGCTATTGGTGGTTCGGTGGCCATTGTGCCCTTTGTTATTTTTTTATTATCAATTTTTCTTGCATTTGTATTTGCCAAGCTGATTCGTGAACAGGCCTCTTTATCTCAGACAACAAGCTACAGTAAAAATGGATTACTAGTAGAAACGTTGGATGCAGCAGAAACATTAAAAGCCAACCTAGGAAATTGGCACATGCTAAAAAAATGGGTGAACCTAGTCATCGAAAACAATAACCATGAAAAAGATGTACGAAGATGGTCAGTGATTGCTAATTCGTTGTTTGCCTTGTTGCAGCAGGTCGCTTACGTTGGCATGGTGGCATATGGAGCATACAAGATTGCGGATGGTACGATGACCATGGGAGGATTAATTGCCTGTACTATTATTGGTGGGCGCGTAAACGGTTCGCTGATCCTGTCTTTACCTTCAATGATAGTTCAATGGAGCTATACACGATCTTCATTGAAGTCATTGGATTTAATATTGACGTTGCCTTGTGATAACCCTTATGACAGGCAAATGCTCAAGCCGAGTGTAATCCGTCCTCATCTAAAGTTGAGTGAAATTAAATTTGTACATACAGGTGCACGTCTTGGGCTGGATGTTCCATCGCTAGAATTGCTACCTGGTGAGCGAGTGGGTCTTATTGGGCCAGTGGGTTCAGGAAAATCTTCTTTGTTGAGAGTACTTGCGGGACTTTATTCACCTCAACAAGGTCATGTATCACTTGATGGAATGGATATAAGGCAACTGTCTGAAGATGATCTTCGTAGGGATGTGTGTTATTTCCCACAAGATTATCGTTTGGTGCAAGGGACTCTCAGAGAAAATCTAACGATCGGACTAACTTATAAGACTGATGATCAGTTGATGGAATGTGCTGATAAAACAGGACTTTCTCAGTTGATTAAGTTGCATCCTAGAGGGCTGGACTTACCGATTGCTGAGGGCGGTCAGGGCCTTTCGGGTGGACAACGGGTATTGGTGGGGTTGACTCGCTTGCTATTAGCCAAACCACGATTGCTTTTATTGGATGAGCCAACTTCCAGCTTAGATCAAGAAACAGAAATAAAGGTGCTCAATCCAATTTGGCAGCTGCTGGATAGTCAGACCACTCTTGTATTGGTTACTCACCGCACCCAATTACTAGGCTTAGTGAACAGACTCTTGGTCATGGGACAAGGACGAATTTTGCACGATGGGCAAACCAAAGAGGTGATTGAGCAGTTACGTGCAAAAGCAGCTCAAGTTACGACGTCGGTAAATGATGGCGGCAGAGTTAACGCGGCGTAATTGAAAAGGTAATTGTATGCAAAATGTTCAACGTGAAGGCCGTAGATATAGTGCGATTGTTTTGATTTCAACAATCACGTTATTAGGCTTTTTTTTATGGGCTTACTGGGCGGAGATTGACACGGTTAGTCGTGCCTCTGGGCAAGTCATTCCATCTGGTCGTGTACAAATTATTCAGAGTACAGATGGTGGCATGATTGAAGGTATCTTCGTCAAGGAGGGCGATCATGTGACGAAGGGACAAAAGTTAGTTACGCTTGATCGAGTTAAAATTCAAGCGGCAGTAGATGAGATTCTCGCCAAAATTGCTTCTTATAAAACGAATAAAGCTAGAATAGAGGCGGAACTGCTTAATAGACCATTGGTCTTCTCTAAAGATATTTCTGAATATAAAGAATTCATTGCTATACAAACCGATTTGTATATCCAACGCCGCAAAGCATTTACTGATGAAGTAGGTTCACAAAATAAGCTGATAGACCTGTTGCGTGAAGAGTTGAAAATGAACCTTCCACTTCTGGAAAATGGCGATGTCAGTCGATCTACGGTATTGAATTTGCAGAGGGTCGTTGCTGATAACGAAGGTAAACTAGCAAATTATAAAAACAAGTACCTACAAGAGTTACATACCGAGTATGCCAAGGTTGAAGAAGACTTGGAGGCAGCAGAGCAAGTGCGCAATCAGCGGAATGCTTCATTAGAAGCCAGTGAGTTTCACGCGCCCGTAGATGGCATCGTGAAGAACGTTAAGTTAACGACCATTGGTGCCGTATTGGGACCGGGTGGTGAGGTGATGCAGATCGTCCCCACTCAAGATGAGATGATTGTTGAGGCGAAAGTAGCACCAAGTGATATCGCATATATTCGTAGCGGGCAGGAAGCGCTAATCAAATTTGATGCTTATGATTCATCGATTTACGGATTAGGCGATGGCAAGGTAATTTATGTCAGTCCAGATACACTGGTGGATCAAAAAGGTTCTGGTGAACAAGTTTATTATCGCGTTCATATTCGTGTCAGTCTGAACAATATGCGGCCAAGGGCAGGTGAACAGATTGAGCTTCAGCCTGGGATGACTGCTACGGCTGAGATTAAGACCGGCAGAAATACTGTATTTCATTTTCTGACCAAACCGATTACCAAGACGTTATCAGAATCATTTGGCGAGCGATAAAGTTGTGTTTTTAGCCAACGCTCTGCGCCAAGTAGGTCACGATATAGTGCTAGACCTCAACTTAAAGCTAACCTAGAAAAGACTTAAGCTTCTTCGGGTGATGCTCGATGCTAGATTATTTTGTAGAGATAGCGCTGTTTCGGCTACGTAGTGGTGGTCGGCATTCGTTGGCAATGAATTGATAGTTTTCTGAATAGCGCTTGGTCTTAGTGATGATAAAAGGTTGCTTTAAATATACGGGATCATTGGCCACTAATTGAATAGTTAACAGGGCCCCTGATTTAGGATCGTCCACACGCCGATAGGTTTCGACCACAGTGGTCTGGTCACTCAGCTGATCTCCATGTGGATTAATCCAGTTGGCTAATAAATTATTCGATTCAATGATCAGCGCATCACCGTCATAGCGCGCAATCGATGTACCAAGATTAGTTTTTACTTTAGATGTTGGTTTGTTCGGTGCAAAGTAAACTTCCCGCCTACCTCCATATTCTTCGTATTCAATCAATACTCGATCAGGGAACTGGCTTATATGAATCGCATGGGGGGTGAAACCAGCCTGCCGCACTAATCCTGGGGGATCGCAAAAAATCTGTGGATCATCGGCAATCTTCGCCGTGGCTTGAAGCGCCTTACCTGCATCGTTGTAAGTCACGCCAGGCGGGCGTGAATGATCGGCTTCAGTCCAGGCGCCAGTGAGATTGGGGCGACCATCACTAAGTTTAAGTGGTAAGGCTTGAGCAGGGGTGCGTGACGTCGTCGCTATTGGGCGAGGACTGTCTGATTTAGCTTCAGTCAGTACACGAATGACACTGTGCTCTTTAGGGTCGAGGAGCTCGAGTCTAGTCAGTGTGACCATTGGCGATCCATCCCGCGATCCATCGCCACTGATACGAATTAAATCGCCTTTTTTAAGCGAGTCACGAGTCCAGCCCAGTCGGCCATAGGATGAGGCTGCTAACCCTTCGCTCATCCACTGCGTGACCGAGCCATCGGGATTGGTCACATTCAGGTACACACTCACGTGGGGATTGAAAAAGTGGAAGTCGCTGACGACTCCCGTGATGTCAACGTGCTTACCTGACTGGAATGTACCTTGAAAAGAATGATGAGCTTGCGCGAGACCGAAAATCGCGCACAGTGCAAATGGTATGGCCTTAGGCATCAGGTTCACGATGAATCCTTTAGGATAATCTATGTAGTTTTACGTATGTTACCAATGAGGTTACTTAGGCCACTGATTGAGCTTACAACAGGTTTTACAGCGCCTGCATAAAGATATGTTATGAGCCTAACCGTATCCGCTTGGCGATTCTGTCTGAGGTATGGAAGGGTTTAAAAATGAAATCTGGTTGACAGGTATTCTTAGAAAACGCTAACTAAGCCGCGGGAACAGAAGGTTAAGTGGCGTGAAAGAATATTTCGCTAGGGTCTATATGTTGATTTAATCTGTGAGGGGGAAACGATGCAGCGTCTTTGGTTAAGTTCAAAATTATGGCCGTTGGGCGTGAGTGCATTGATTGCGCTCACGGCCTCCGATTTGCTAGCTCAAACAGCGGCTCCTGCGACGGACGCCATGGCCCCAGCCGGCATGGGCGGGGGTCAAACTACCGGTCCGATGACGCCGTGTCCGGGTGCCATCAATAAGACCCGTACCTACACCGAAGTATTCAAAACAGAATTTACCACGCTGAAGGGATCACAAGACGGTGGTGCGTTTGGTGAATCCGTGGCATCCGGAGACTTTGATAAAGATGGATATACCGATATTGCCGTCGGTGCCACTGGGGAAGAAAAAGTCTACCTTTACAGGGGAACAAAAGAGGGCTTAGCCAGCACGCCCACCACAGTGTTAAAAGGTGAAAAAGAAAAAAGCGAATTCGGTCGCTCCATGACGGTTGGTGATATTAATGGCGACGGATATGCAGATGTGATTGTTGGTGCCCATAGTTTTGATGACGGATTGGGTTCACACCAAGGCAAGCTCTATGTGTACCTTGGTAGCGCAAAGGGCGTGAGTGACAAAGCAGCACAAACAATTTCTGGTGAACACAAAGGTGATGAATATGCTCGGACTTTTGCGGTTTTCGATATGGACGGTGATGGCATTAATGATTTGCTAACCGGCGCTTCGGGCTATAACGGCGAGCAAACCTATCAGGGTAAAGTTTATGTCTATCGAGGCACTAAGAACGGATTAGAAACCAAGCCATGGTTTAGTGCAGTCGGCGAACATAGCGATGATGAATTCGCGCGTGCTGTCACGGCAGCGGATTTGAATCATGATGGCCATATGGACCTGATCGTAGGGCAGCCTGGTTTGACCGGTGGCGG
Organism: Pseudomonadota bacterium; assembly: GCA_947454465.1. Classification (GTDB taxonomy): domain Bacteria; phylum Pseudomonadota; class Gammaproteobacteria; order Steroidobacterales; family Steroidobacteraceae; genus CAILZL01. Next base: position 114,899 of record CANGJP010000001.1, on the reverse strand, counting down.
TAGACAGGCCGGTATTACCATTCCAGGAACCATGCATGTGTTTTATGGCAGCACAAAGGGTCTGTCACCTACGGCCAACTTCAAAGCACCTGGCGAAATGATCAAGGGTCATTTAGGTGAAGGCCTTGCAGGCGTTGGCGATGTAAATCACGATGGCTATGACGATGTCGCCATTGGTGCGCGTGATTTTTCCTGCGGTGAAGGGGCACCTGGCAAACTGTATCTGTATTTAGGTGGAGCCAAGGGTGTATCCCTTGATCGGGTGTGGGCCTTGCCCGGAAAAGGCGGTGCAGGCGTAGGTCGCACCATGGCTCCGGCGGGCGATCTCGATGCCGATGGGTATGCAGATTTCCTATCCGCTGCGCCCATGGGCACTGCAGAACGGGGTGCTGGAGTCTACATATTCTTTGGTGGAGCCAACACTTGGGGCAAAGACCCAATTGTCATTACTGCTGAAGAAGGAAGTGCTGGTATCGGTTTTGGTGTGTTTTCGGCCGGCGATGTTAATCACGATGGTGCGCTGGATATTGTGATCGGCGCCCCGACTGGTGGTGGTGCAAAACAGGGCTGGGTACGAGTGTATTACGGCAAGATTACATCGGCAAAGGCGATCACTAAATGATTCGTCGGCTCAATTGCGACGCAAAATGAATAATTAAAAAAACAGATATATAAACGGCTAGTAGCGATGAGCTAACTAGCCGTTTTTTATTACTATGTACCGTGAAACTAGAAATATAGTCACCTAATAGAGTCTAATAACCGTCGTGGAGGTGTCTTTTTTAGCGATTAGGCGTAAGTACGATTACGTTGGATATGAATTTATAGGTGGCTCGCAAACCATTCTCCTTTTGTTGGTGCGATATTGATTAGAAAAATAACCAAAAGACAGTTGCAAATTCGTTTTGCTATTGTTGTTCTGGTCACTAGCTTCATCTGTGATGTGGCTACCATGTTTGTTGTGCCTGTGACTTCGGTATCCTCAGAGCTGCTAGAGGCGCTTTTTACTTCGCTATTAACCAGTGTAGTCCTATGGTTTTTAGGTTTGCGCCCTATCATGCAGTTAAAAAGTCGCCTAGTCGATGCAGAGCGCGCAATCAATAGTACCGATGAAGGCTACTGGGTATTAGACCTAGATGGTAACTTTATGCACGTTAACGACGCATATTGTTCGATGATGGGTTACAGCAAAGCAGAATTGCTTACTATGAAAATTTCAGACTTGGAGCGCCGCGCCACGCAGGAACAGATTAAAAAACAAATAAGACGCATTATTTGGTCAGGTAATCAACGCTTTGAAACTCAGCATCGCCATGCTGATGGTAGTTGGGTCGATTTGGAAATTACGGTAACCGCAATTGATAAGCAACACGTTGTCGCATTTTTGCGTGATATCACCCAGAAAAAATTAGCTGAGAAAAGAATTCAAGAATTGGCTTATAGCGATAATGTTACCGGTTTGGCGAATAGAAATTATTTTGAGAAATACATTGCAGAAATTCACGCAGTTTCACCCACCCAGTCTTATACGGCTGTAATTCTTCTCGATTTGGATAATTTTAAACGACTTAACGATACACGCGGTCACCTTGAGGGTGATAAGGTATTGCGTCAAATGGCCACCATAATAAGTAGTCATATTCCTGCAGGAAATGTAGCGTTTAGGCTGGGGGGTGATGAGTTTGCAATTATTCTTAATGATTTACCACGAGATGGGTTTAGAGCGGATACGCAAGCTATAGAGCTCGCTGAAAAAATAAGATATGCGATTGAAGGCGTGGTTACAGCAGGCGAATTTCAATTTAAATTGTCTGTCAGCATTGGTATTGCGATCAGTCGAATTCATCAGGTCAGTTTAGAGAATTTGCTGAAAAAAGCAGACATTGCGTTGTACCGAGCTAAAGAAGCAGGTCGCAACCAGTGCTTCCTTTTCAAAGATCAAATGCAGGTTGCATTGGAATTAAAAGCGCGACTAGAAACAGAGCTTGGTAACGCAATTATTAATGACCAACTTGTGCCCTACCTGCAGCCTCAGTACGACCGTAATCGGTATGTGGTGGGTGCAGAGATTTTGCTTCGTTGGGTGCATCCAGAGTTGGGCTTTATCCGGCCTATCGACTTTATACCTGTGGCAGAAGACTCTGGTCATATTATCCCTATCGGCAATTGGTTAATTGAATATGCCTGCCAACAACTTTCATTATGGAAGTCAAATGCAATCACTGCGCATTTGCAGTTGGCAGTCAACGTCAGTGTGGTCCAGTTTCAACATGCTAAATTTATCGAGCATATAGAAAATTTGCTGGATCAGTATCAATTTGAACGTGCTTTGCTGAAGTTAGAGCTGACTGAGAGCATTGCGTTATCTAATATTGAAGCAGCAATCAAGAAGATGACGGCCATAAGAAAGTTAGGGCTCTCTTTATCTATGGATGATTTTGGTACGGGTCATGCCTCACTGAGTAATTTAAGAAATCTACCAATTAATCAGCTCAAAGTGGATAAAAGCTTTGTGAATAATATAGCGAATGAACCCAGAGATGTTGCAGTAGCACGCTGTATCATTAATGTTGGTACAGAGCTCGGAATGGAAGTCATTGCAGAAGGGGTGGAGACAGAATATCAAAGAGCGTTGCTGGAAAGTTTGGGGTGTCACTTATTCCAAGGTTATCTATATAGTCCTGCTGTTCCACTGAGTGACTTCGAATTAATAGTACAGCATGCTAGTCTCACCGAATCGACAGACCTAGATAGAGCGTAGCGCAACAGCACCTGTTAAATAGGCAAGAGAAAAGTAGCTTATCTAGTAGAGATTAAGCCGTTTAAGTGTCGGCAGAAAACGTAAACTGGCACACCATCTCAATGCAAGTCTATTTACATGAATGCTAGAGCGTTACTTATATTTCTACTCATGACTGTTCTGTTAGGGTTTTCCCAGCGTTTTCGACGGCTTGGCGTGGCGTTAAGTGCGGTAGTGGTAGTTTTGATTATTTGGCAAAGTTTGAGTTCTGTTGCAACATTCTCGACATTGCCGTCTAAGCCAGTGCAGGTCAGTGAAACTAAACGCGTAATTACCTTGCGCGTTGATTCATTACAATTGAATAACATGAAGCTCGTTGGCAGTGGAGCACCATGGCATCTGCTTGGGAAACTGATCAATACCTCTGACAAGACGGTAAGTGAAGTGAAAATCAGGGTAGGTCGTTACAGTTGTAATTCAGTAGATCAAGCAACCTCTATGTGTAAAGTGTTGTGGCAAGGTGAGTACACATTGAGAAGCAAATTGATTGCCGGTGCTAGCGAGTCCATCGACGTTGATCTATGGAGTCATTCGCCCGTTGTCCCTCAAGCGGGCGCGGTGCGGGATACATTCGAGGTGGTGTCTGCGGTGAGTTATGTTGATTCAGAGAGGCACTAACCCATCGCAGCTTAGTTTAGTGTAGGTAAACACAGGAAATCGGATTGGTTACGAAGTGGTTCAGCTCATGATCATTGTCAACTTGTACCTTAAGGCGAGGAGTTGGGTAAACTAGTCGCCCTTCGAGGTGGACGGCCATGCGTTATCCAGATCAATTTCAAGTCATCGTTGTTGGCGGCGGTCATGCAGGGACTGAAGCGGCGTTGGCCGCTGCCCGTATGGGAGCGAAAACACTCCTGCTGACGCAAAGCATCGAAACGCTCGGTCAGATGAGTTGTAATCCGGCCATCGGCGGAATCGGTAAAGGGCATCTGGTCAAGGAAATTGATGCGCTCGGTGGAGCGATGGCCATGGCCACGGATCGAGCTGGCATACAATTTCGTACTCTTAACAGCAGTAAAGGTGCTGCAGTTCGGGCCACCCGAGCTCAAGCTGATCGGCAGCTCTACAAGCAGGCCGTGCGAACCATTCTGGAAAATCAGCCTAATCTGACCCTGTTCCAGCAGGAAGTGGCGGATCTGATAGTTCAGCAGGGTGTGGTGCAGGGTGTCATCACTCAAGTTGGGCTGGAATTTCGCGCCCCGACTGTAGTACTGACCGTGGGAACCTTCCTCGCCGGAAAGATTCATGTTGGGTTGGAAAATCATTCTGGTGGCCGCGCTGGTGATCCGGCTTCGAATCGCCTGGCTGCTCGTTTAAGAGAATTGCCATTGCGAATGGGTCGACTGAAAACCGGTACTCCACCTCGAATTGACGGCCGAACTATCAATTATGCGGATTTAATTATCCAGCCCGGAGATGAGCCGATGCCGGTATTTTCTTACCTTGGTCGGCGCAGTGATCATCCGCGTCAGTTGCCCTGCCATATCACGCATACCAACGAACGTACCCACGAGATCATTCGTGGTGGTACCGATCGCTCTCCTTTATATACTGGCGTGATTGAGGGTGTGGGCCCCCGATATTGTCCTTCTATTGAGGATAAGGTGGTGCGTTTTGCGGACAAGCTGTCGCACCAGATTTTTATTGAACCAGAAGGACTCAATACCCACGAAATTTATCCCAATGGCATTTCAACGAGCCTACCTTTCGATGTGCAATTTGAGCTGGTTCGCTCAATAAAAGGATTTGAGCAGGCGCATATCACACGCCCGGGCTATGCCATCGAATACGACTATTTTGACCCGCGTGATCTGCAATACAGCCTGGAAACCAAGCCTATCCCAGGGCTATTTTTCGCCGGTCAAATTAACGGTACGACGGGTTACGAAGAAGCCGCAGCACAAGGGTTGCTAGCTGGAATCAATGCAGCACTTAAAGCACAGGAACGAGAAGCGTGGTGGCCAAAGCGCAGCGAAGCTTATTTGGGTGTGTTGATTGACGATCTCATTACTCGCGGTACGTCGGAGCCCTATCGTATGTTCACCAGTCGCGCCGAATATCGCCTGCTATTACGCGAGGACAATGCTGATACGCGACTGACTCCAACTGGACGTGAACTGGGCCTAGTTAATGATGAACGGTGGGCATTTTTTGAAGCTAAGCGCCATGCAGTTGAACAGGAATGGCAGCGCTTAGCCGCCAAGGTGGTTCAACCTTACCACCTCAATGCAGATCAACAGCAAGCATTGCTCGGTACCACACTAACTCGCGAGGTACATGCCCTAGATTTATTGCGTCGGCCTGAAGTCGAATATCAGGCGTTGGTCGCGGTTGAAACTGTTGGGACTTCACCGGCGCTCGACGATGAGCGATTGGTCGAGCAGGTCGCCACTCAGCTGGATGTGCAAGCCAAATATGATGGTTACATTAGCCGTCAGACTACTGAAATTGAGCGTCAGCGTCGCCATGAGGAAACCACCTTGCCCTCTGAAATGGACTATCGGTTAATTCGCGGGTTGTCTACGGAAGTGCGCCAACGACTTAGCGAAGCTCGTCCGGCAACAGTGGGGCAGGCGGCGCGTGTGCCGGGTGTGACGCCCGCGGCCATTTCATTGTTATTAGTACACCTCAAGCGCGAGCGTGCACTCGCTTCAGGCTAAGTTTAAAGGGGTGGCCCAGCTGTGACCTGTTTCATCGTTTAAGTCACGGTCTTTTGTTAAGGTTGAAGACCTGTTCAACTCGGCATACCTGCCATGAAATGGTACTTTGTCTTTGCTTTCCTCGTGTTTACCGTCTATTTCTGGTTGAAATACCGTTCGCGTCAACTTGATTTGGCGCGACCCACGGCAGCGCACCGTTCTGGTATGAGGCATATTGGCGCGAATTTGGTGCTACAGACTCCGATACAGAATGGGTCAGGGCGTATTCACCTAGGGAACCGCGAGTGGGTGGTTCGTGGCCCAAATTTGCCGGCCGGGTCGCGTGTACGTGTAACTGGTGTCCAAGATACGACGCTGCTGGTCGATCGTTGTGTAAGTTGAGTGATGACGTATTGAAGTTACCCCGCTCAACACATTTCCACCATTGAATTTTTCTGGCAAACTGCAGCGTCTACGCAGTTAAGCATTTCGATGGGCATATATACCTTCGGGTGTCCCAGAAAAACTTAGCCCATGCGGTTCACATGTGTTTTTTAAGCGCCCATTTAAAGGGTACTTTTGTCCGGCCCCTTCGCAGGAAATTAGGTTTATGACTGACAAGAAATTCGAGCTGACAGACTTGGCCACTGGCAAGAAATCCACGCTCGACGTGAAATCGCCAACGATTGGACCGAATGTACTGAACATCGCGCCGTTATCAAAAGACCACGATGTCTTTACCTTTGACCCTGGCTTTATGTCTACGGCCTCGTGCGAAAGTAAAATTACCTATATCGATGGCGATAACGGTATTTTGTTGCACCGAGGTATTCCTATCGAGCAGCTGGCTGAAAAAAGCAACTTCTTGGAAGTGTCTTATTTGTTGATCAATGGCGAATTGCCGAATGGCACTCAACTTAACGAGTTCTCTCATGCCATTCAGTATCACACTATGCTGAATGAATCCTTACTACGTTTTTTCAATGGCTTCCACTACAACGCACATCCGATGGCCATGCTCTCAGGTGTCGTAGCTTCGATGTCAGCCTTCTATCACGATTCGATGGACATCAATAATCCACGGCACCGTGAAATTTTCGCCCATCGCATAATTGCTAAGATTCCGACCATCGCTGCCGCAGCTTATAAGCACTCGCTGGGTCAGCCGTTTATTTATCCACGTAATGATCTGGATTATTGCTCCAATCTACTGAATATGTTTTTCTCCGTACCTTGTGAAAATTACAAGGTCGATCCAGTGGCTGCGCAAGCGCTGGACTTGTTGTTTATTCTGCATGCAGATCATGAACAAAATGCCAGTACCTCTACGGTACGACTGGCGGGTAGCACGGGCACCAATCCTTATTCAGCAATTTCATCAGGCATTTCTGCGCTCTGGGGGCCAGCACATGGTGGTGCGAATGAAGCCGTGCTTGCCATGCTTGAGCAGATTGGTACGGTCGACAACATCACTAAGTATGTGGCTAAAGCTAAAGATAAGAATGACAATTTCCGCTTGATGGGTTTCGGTCATCGTGTGTACAAGAACTTTGATCCACGAGCTACGATCATTCGCGGTATGTGCCATAAAGTGCTAGCAAAACTGGGTAAATCAGATAACCCATTGTTTGAGTTGGCCTTGCGCTTGGAAGAGGTGGCTTTGAAGGACGAATACTTTATTGAGCGTAAACTGTATCCAAATGTGGATTTCTATTCAGGTGTTATTTATAGCGCATTAGGTATTCCACGCTCTATGTTCACCGTGATGTTTGCGATTGCACGTGCCGTGGGTTGGGTGGCTCATTGGCAGGAAATGATTGCCGATCCGGGCATGAAGATCGGACGTCCACGTCAGTTGTATACCGGTTCGCCTAAACGTGACTATGTGGATATTAGTAAGCGTGGTTAAGATCATCCTCTGGCAAGCGTATTGAAAGTTAAATAAGCCCTGACGCATCTAAAGCATCAGGGCTTTTTTATTGCAGCAATGTACGTAGTGTAGCCAAGTTAGCCCTGACCATGGGTTTGTTATCCACTGTACTGAGTGGTGCTTGTCGGATGCCGTTTATGGGAAAGACAACTATTTCGATAGCATAATAAGCACTAGTAAATTGAAAGCTTGGCAGAGTAACAAACCGATCTGTTTGATATCGTAATTTTTTCACAGCATGACGTGCATGGATATTGCGTTCCAACAAGTGGAGTAAGACTTGCTCGGTATTTTCGGCAAATACATGTAAGTTGATTTGACTATGTGCATCGGCTATACCATGCAGTACCGAGCCTACGAGATGTGGAGCGAATGTTTGCAGTTGCTGCATCAATTGCAGCGCATGTAGACGAAGTTCACGTATTACTACATCATGGTCTTCACCTTGAAAGAGGCGCTGATGTTCATGTAATGCCGCTTGAATGTCTGAATTTTTTGGTAACAGCGTTTGATCTGCTATCTTGAATCGTTCCGCTGCTTTACGTTTAGCGATGTCAAAATCTTGCACGCTTTGTTCGGCCATGATGCGTGCCGCTTCAATAGCGAGCATACGACTCAGTTCTGATTTACGCTGGAGGTGACGATGAGGCATGAGATTTATCAGAACAAACCTTCGCTGGCATTATCGCCCGGTGAGGTTACAGAGTCAGGAGCAGCATTAGTGTTTTCATCCGGTAAATGATCGGTCAGAAAATATTCAAATATACCGTGATCAGTACTATTGGTTACCGGTTGGCCTGTGTCAGGTGAAATTCGCATGCTGACTACTCCTTCAGGTTGAGTAAGGGAGTGTTCGGGCTGTCCACGCAAGGCTTCTTTCATAAAATAAATCCAGATCGGTAATGCGGTGCGACCACCCTCCTCGTTATCACCTAAAGGTCGTTCCTGATCGAAACCGACCCAAGTGGTCGCAACCAAATCGCTGTTAAACCCAGAAAACCACGCATCTCGACGCTCATTGGTGGTCCCAGTTTTTCCAGCAATATCATTGCGGTTCAGTACGCGGGCCCGAGTGGCCGTGCCACGACGAATTACGTCTTTCATGATATCGGTCATGACAAATGCATTGGCAGATGAAATGGTTTGGGGGGCGAGTTTGCTAGGCGAAATTAATTCAGGGTCAGAAAGCTCGGTGCTGATCCGTTGAGTGTTGGTGGAGCTTTCACGGCTTGAATAGTGGATTCCAGAGGTACAGTCGGCACAAGCTAGTGCGGGCTCAGCACTAAACAGTAATTGACCGTTGCCAGCATATACACGCTCGATCAGGTATGGCTCGATGAGCTTACCGCCATTAGCAAATACAGAATAGGCGCGAGCAATTTCTAAGGGTGTAACTTGTGTTGCCCCCAATGCTAGCGATAGATTCTGGGGTAATTGGGCGGCCGTGAAGCCGAAATTTTGAATGTAGGTCGTGGCTACCGATGTACCTAGGCTATTCATAATACGAATTGAAACTAAGTTTCGAGAACGGACTAAGGCTTCACGTAATCGCATGGGACCCATGAAACCGAGATTTGAATTTTGGGGACGCCAGACATCTGACTCGCTGCTACCCTGCAATACCAGCGGAGCGTCATTAATGATAGATGCAGGTGTGAATCCATTTTCAAGCGCAGCTGAGTACAAAAAAGGTTTGAACGATGAGCCGGGTTGGCGTTTAGCCTGCGTGGCACGGTTGAATCGACTGGCATTGAAATCGAAACCGCCTTCTAGTGAAATGATGGCGCCATCGTAAGGATCCAAGACGACCAACGCAGCCTGAGCTTGAGGAATTTGTATCAACTGCCAGTGATTACTGATTTGCTGTGCAACATAGACGACCTGACCAGGTTGCAATAAATCTGACATGACTGAAGGGGCTTTACCTAAAGATCCATCTGCTAGAGCAGGTCGAGCCCATTTGTTTTGAATTAATTCGAGACGGATGTGACCTGCTCCACGAGTATAAAGTGAGGCAGTATCGGTAGAAATCGATAAAACTAATGCAGGTTGTAAGCCGCCTACAACTGGATAATTATTCAAAGCACGGGCACGCTGAATATCATCACTGAGTGAGTGCACGTCAACGGTCCCGACCGCGCCTCGATAGCCATGACGACTGTCGTATTCAAGCAGCCCGAGTCGAGTTGCGCGAGTAGCCGCTTGTTGTAGTCGACTGTCAATGGTAGTGATTACGCTGAAATTGTCAGTGTAAATACGTTGACCAAAACGAAGTTCAAGTGCCTGCCTCGCCATTTCAGCTAAGTATGGCGCATCAAGATCAACACCATAGCCATGTAGCGTAGATTGAATAGGTGCCTGTTCTGCGTCGGCCCGTTCAGTGGTAGTGATAAAATGAAGTTCGAGCATGCGACGCAGCACGTAACTTCTGCGGTTTTTAGCGAGTTCCGGGTTGGTGATTGGATTTTCGCGGGAAGGTGCCCGCGGTAAACCAGCAATCAAAGCACTTTCTGCAAGATTGAGTTCAGCGACTGATTTACCGAAATACACTTCGGCCGCCGCACCGACACCATAGGCACGCTGACCGAGAAAAATCTTGTTCAGATACAGTGTTAGTATTTCCTGTTTAGTGAAGGTATGTTCGATCCGCCAAGCACTGATCAATTCAAGTGCCTTACGTTTGTAGCTGCGTTCTGGCGACAGAAACATGTTGCGCGCCAGCTGCATGGTGATGGTGCCTCCCCCTTCACGTCGGGAACCGCTGCTCAGGTTAACGGCTAACGCTCGTATTAGTCCGGGGTAATCAATTCCGTTGTGTTGGAAAAACTGGTCATCTTCAGCAGCAAGGAATGCTTGAATGACCTGCTTTGGGAATTCGTTATAACTTAGTGGTATACGGCGTTGCTCACCAATCTGGGACAGCAATTTGCCATCGCGGGTATAAATTCGCAGGGGAACCTGCAAGCGGACATCGCGCAAACTAGCAATAGCTGGAATTTCAGGTCGTAGGTACTCAAGGGCACCAGCCAGCAACAGGGACATCGCCGCAATGATTAAGATCGGTGGGATAAGCATCCACCGTAATAGAGTGGAAAGTCGAGGTGAAATCACGGCGGGGGATTCCTAAGTGCTTGCTGATACGGGGTGATCAAGGCATATTACTTAATATGGCTGGCTTCAGTGCTGTATGTACTGAAAGAAGCGAGCATTTCGGAATGAAGTCAAGGAGCACAGTGGAATCATTTTACCCTTTTATCGGATGAAAGACGGCAGGGCTTTAAGGTCAAAACCGTAATGCTGATGCGATTCCCTTCAGTTTCTTGTTGCAGATTAAGGCGTGAGTGGAATGAGATTATGGGAGCCAGTAAGGCTTAGATCAGAGTCAGAATTAGTGAACATATTCACATTCAACTTAATGGGGTTGGGGCTATAGTGACCAGGAAACCGTTTCTGAACACTATTAAATTCGGACACGTCATAAACCCAAATAGGACAGGCGCGTGTTTTTGAAACCTAAAGCAAGACCCTTAATCGGTCTTGATATCACAACGTCATCAATCAAGCTCATCGAAATGAGCCTGAGTGGCGGGCAGTACCGTGTGGAATCCTATGCCGCCGAAGCCACACCAGCCCGTTCTATTAATGAAAAAGCCATTATTGATCCGGTCTTGGTCGGAGAAGCCATCCGGCGCGCGGTGAAGCGGTCAGGGGCTAGATCCAAAGAAGTGGCCATTGCCATCAGTGGTGATGCAGCCATTACTAAAATAATTCAAATGTCTGCACATCTTTCTGATACCGAGCTAGAAGATCAGGTTGAATTGCAGGCCGACCAGTACATTCCATTCCCGATGGATGAAGTCAGTTATGACTATGAAATCATTGGGCCTTCTGAACATGAACCCGATATGTTGGATGTATTGCTAGTTGCCAGTCGCTCCGAAAACGTGGCACAACGAGTGACGGCTTGTGAAATGGCCGGGTTGCAAGCTCGAGTTGTTGATGTTGAACCGTTTGCGCTCGAAAAATCATGTCGGCTTATGGCTCACCAAATGCCCGAAGGTGGCATGGATAGAAATATTGCTGTGGCTGATTTTGGTGCAAGTAGTACTACCTTCAGTGTGTTGAAAAATTTGCGGGTCATCTATACGCGTGACTTCGGATTCGGCGGTCAGCAACTGACAGAAGAAATTATGCGTAATTACGGCCTGAATATGGAAGATGCAGGGCGTTGTAAAAAAGAGGGAGGGCTTCCGGCCAACTACCAGACCGATGTGCTAGATCCCTTCATCGATGACATGTGTCAACAAATTAGCCGATCATTGCAATTCTTTCTGGCTTCTGGGACGAGTCGCGAGCAACCCGAACTGATTTTGATCTGTGGTGGATGTGCCAACATACCGGGTGTGGCTGAACTGATTAGTAGTCGGTTGGGAATTCGTGCCGAGCGTGGCGATCCGTTGGGGCAAATGAAAATTAGTCCGCGAGCCAAGAATCAAAATGTCAATAAAGATGCAACGGCGTTATTGACTGCCTGCGGCTTAGCATTACGGAGCTTCGACTGATGCCGCGAATTAATTTACTCCCATGGCGGGAAGAGGAACGCAAACGTAAACGGCAAGAGTTTTATATGGCGTCGGTTGCTGCTATTGGTGTCGCAGTGCTAACTGCATTGATGATGCGATGGCATTATGGTTCTATCATCGATAATCAAATACTACGTAATAAATATTTGACTGATCAAATCAAACAAATTGATAAGCAGATACAGGAAATTAACGACCTAGAAGACAAAAAACAAAGCCTGCAGTCGCGTATTAAAGTGATTGAAAAATTGCAACGAAGCCGATCTGAAGTGGTTCACGTGTTCGATCAATTAGTACGATTGTTGCCGGAAGGTGTTTACCTGACAGAGGTCAAACAAATTGAACGTCGCATTCAAATCAAGGGGATAGCTGAATCCAGCAGTCGCGTTTCAGCCTTAATGAGAAATATCGACGGATCTGAGTGGCTTACAGAACCCTCGTTGGAAATTGTTGAAACAAAAGGGACGGGTAATACTGGCGCAAGCTTCACTTTATACACGGACCAAAAATCAGAACAAGAACTTACTAGTGTCAAGCCAGCAGAGAAAAAGACAAATGATGAGGCTTCTAGTGAGCATAAGGAAGCTGCATAAATGGAGAAAGTACTGACCCGCATTGAGCACATACGCGCGCTGCTTCGAGATGATCCCGGCCGTTGGCCATTGTCATTCAGATTGAGTGCTGTAGGGGTCGTGTTTATGTTTGCGGCGGGACTTTTCAGTTATCTGATTGCCATTAGAGATCAAGGCCCTGAGCTCGAAAATGTGCGCGCTGAAGAAAAAAATCTATTACTGAGGTTGGAAAGTAAAGCGCGTAAAGCGGCTAACCTTCAGCCATATACGTTGCAACTTAAAGAGATGCAGCAGACTTTCGGGAGCATGCTGCGGCAGCTTCCCGATAAGACCGAAGTGCCCACCTTGCTAGTTGATATCTCCCAAACGGGCATTGCTTCAGGTCTTGAAGAAAAACTCTTTCAGCCGGGTACGGAGATGAAAAAAGAGTTTTATGCCGAGCTACCCATCAAGATCCGACTGACTGGAAGCTACCATGCTATTGGTAACTTTGTGAGCGGGATTGCTGCACTACCACGCATCGTGACACTCCATGACTTTCAGATTATCCCAATCGCAAATAAGTCTGCGACCGCTGATCAGTTACAGCTTGATCTTACCGCTAAAACCTATCGCTATTTGGATGAGGAAGAGCAGGCGGAGATTACAAATCAGCAGCGTAAGATTAAGAAGAGTAGTCACTAGGTTTATAGCGAGTTAGTGCAAATGCAGTCATCAAACCGATCATTTCATTCAAACAGACTCATCCTGAGTAGGGGTGGCGCGGTTTGTATGAAGATCGTGTTGATAACACTGCCATTGTGGTTGGTGGCTTGTGCCGAAGACTCGGATGAACTCAAACAAAAAGTCGCAGAGATTCGTGCAAAACCCGGTGAGCACATCGATCCAGTACCTGAAATTAAGCCTTATGAGGCGTTCAAGTATGAAGCCGGTGCTGAGCGTTCGCCTTTTGTCGCTAGTGTGTCTACAAAATCGGTACCATCGTCTTCTACCCGTCCGGATATCAAGCGTAAGCGTGAATTTCTCGAGCAGGTGCCACTGGATACATTACAGATGGTTGGTAGCTTACAGCAGCAAGGTATTACTTACGGTCTGTTAAGAGATCGAAATGGTCTTGTGCATCGTGTGCAAATAGGCAATTACGTTGGACAGTCTGATGGCAGAGTCGCCAGTATTACCAATACTAAAATGACCGTTATCGAATTGGTTAATGATGGTTTGGGCGGGTATACCGAGCGTCCAGTCACATTGACAGTGAAAGAATGAGTTTAGGGAGAAATTGATGTGGTCTCAAATACAAAAATTAACCTCGCTGCTTTATTTCAGGATAAGTGAAATAAAGCGATGGGCTTTACAGGCTTTATCAGTGGTAGTTATTGCACTGTATGCAAATCCCGTGATGGCAGCCAATCGGCTTGAAAAAATCGATACGCAGGTATTACCAGGGGATCAGTTGCAGGTACGACTAAAACTTAGTGATGCTGCGCCACAGCCACTTTCGTTTACTATCGACAATCCCGCGCGTATCTCGCTAGATTTACCCGATACTGGTATTGCTTTACCGTCACGTCGGATTGATGTGAAACGCGGGGTACTTGATACTGTTAATGTTGCGGAGGCTAATGGTCGAACACGAGTTGTATTGAATCTCAATGCATTAGTGCCCTATCAGATGCGCATTGATGGCGAAACACTAATTGTTACTTTAGGCAGAAGCCTTCAAGGAATCAGTTCTCTTCTAGAAAACACGGAACTTGTGCAGAGCGCTGGGGTAGTCCAGGCTCAATTGAATAAAGTAGATTTCCGTCGTAGCACAGATGGGTCTGGCCGTGTGAGTGTGCAATTAAACAGTACCAATGTAACACCGAGTCTGAAGCAGGAAGGCGGTCGAATTGTAGTTACCTTTCCAAAAACTATTGTAGCCGATGCTTTGCTACGCAGATTAGACGTTGTCGATTTCGCTACACCGGTGAACACGATTGAAACCATGCGATTTGCGGAGGGTGTAAAGATAGTGATTATGGCGGGTGGCGAGTGGGAACCTGTCGCCTATCAATCCGATACTCAATACACCATTGAAGTCAGGCCAGTTACTAAATCAGCCAGCAATCAGGAAAAGAAAGACTATAAGGGAGAACGCTTGACTCTAAATTTTCAAGATATTGAGGCGCGAGCTGTGCTGCAGCTATTGGCTGACACTAGCGGTCAGAATATGGTGATTAGTGATACCGTACAAGGCAATGTCACCTTACGTCTACAAAACGTTCCCTGGGATCAGGCTCTTGATATTGTGATGCAGACTAAGGGGCTGGATATGCGCCATGAAGGCAACGTTATCTTGGTAGCTCCTGCTGCTGAAATTGCAGCTCGTGAAAAAGAATTGGCTTCAGCAAAAAAAGATTTGACAGCAGTAGCGCCGCTGCGCTCTGAATTTCTTCAAGTTAATTATGCTAAGGCCAGTGATCTGGCTGAATTAATTAAGGGTAAAGGCAATTCGTTGATGTCAGAGCGAGGCAGCGTGACGGTAGACGCACGTACCAATACCTTGTTGTTACAGGATACTGCGGAAAATTTGGCTGATATTCGTCGATTAGTGGCCACATTAGATATTGCCATAAGACAGGTACTGATCGAAGCGCGTATCGTGATTGTCAATGATGATTTTAGTCGCGAACTGGGCGCTCGCTTTGGGGTCAATAAAGCATTTGATTACCGTTCAGTGAATGGATCGACTGGGTTTGGTGTGATCGGTGGATCGCCTTATGTTACGGCCGATCAAGGCGTTAGGATTGGGCCAGGGGGTAATGCCGGTGGTTTTAATAGTGCAACGATAGGAAATCCTGCAGATCGCTACATGGTCAATCTTCCGGTTTCTAATGCTGCAGGTAAAATAGCGCTGACGCTGCTTGATTCTAGTTATCTAGTCGATCTGGAGCTGTCAGCTGCACAGGCTGAAGGTCGAGGCGAAGTGGTATCAGCACCAAAAGTGATTACCGCTAATCAAAAAGAAGCCACTATAGAACAGGGAAAAGAGATTCCATATCTGCAAAGCGCTTCGAGTGGTGCGGCCACCATTGCTTTTAAAAAGGCGGTGCTATCACTGAAAGCGACCCCGCAGATTACACCAGATGATCGCATCATCTTGGATCTTACTGTTACTAAAGATAGTGTGGGGCAGTTGGTACAGACCAGTAGCGGAAATTCAGTACCCTCCATTGATACTCGTACTATCACGACTCAGGTGTTGGTCAATGACGGTCAAACCGTCGTTCTAGGTGGTATTCTGGAAACAGAAAAGCTAGATAACACCACCAAAGTACCACTACTCGGTGATATTCCTGTGATTGGGCATTTATTCAAAGTAACAGCTAAATCTGATAACAAGGACGAACTACTGGTTTTTGTAACCCCTAAAATTTTGCGAGAGGGTAGTACAATTTATTGATATTCGTACGCTAAAGTCGCGATAATCACCAGCAAATGATCCACTGATACGTGAAAGTAAATAGATAAGATGATGGCCGCCTAAAGCGGCCGTTCCTTTTTAAAACCATGGTGAATATTTTTTTAGTCGGCCCTATGGGCTCAGGTAAGACGGCAGTAGGAAAGCAGCTTGCCAAACTACTGCATGTTCCGTTTTACGATAGTGATGCCGAAATTGAAAAAATAGCGGGTGTGGATATTCCCTATATTTTCGAAAAAGAAGGTGAAGATCAATTCCGTAAACGCGAGTGTGAGGTTATCGAAAATCTAACACAGTTGGAGGGTATCGTATTGGCAACTGGGGGCGGTGCGATCATGGCAGAAACAAACCGTGATAATCTACGCTCGCGTGGCAAGGTGGTATATCTCAGTACTTCAATAGATCAGCAACTTGATCGAACAAAACACAGCCGTCACCGTCCTATGCTAAACGTTGCAGATCCCGAGCAACGCTTACGTACTCTATTTGCAATTCGTGCACCACTTTATCAGGAAATTGCGACTATTATAGTCAGTACTGATCATCGGCGAGTGACTACGGTGGCGCAAGAAATAATCCAGCAATTACGTCTAAACACATCTAATCAAGGCGATATGCCGAGTAATGAATAAGGCTCAACAAGCAATTGAAACACTCAGTATCAATCTGGGTGAGCGCAGCTATCCAATCCTGATTGGAGTAGGTCTGCTGTCTGATGGACGGCTTTTAGAACAGTACATTAAGACCCGTAAAGTGATGATTGTCACCAATTCAGTGGTTGCGCCACTGTATTTACAAAAACTCAAGGCGGTGCTTTCAAACAAGCAACTGTACGAAATCATTTTGCCTGATGGTGAACATACTAAATCCATGGCAACTTTGAATTTGGTTTTGGATGCATTAGTGGCTGCCCGTCTAAATCGGGATACCGGAATCATTGCCTTAGGCGGTGGAGTGATCGGCGACATGGCTGGGTTTGCCGCAGCGTGTTATCAACGTGGGGTAGATTATTACCAGATCCCGACTACGTTGCTGTCCCAAGTTGATTCTTCTGTTGGTGGCAAGACGGCAGTGAATCACCCCGGGGGTAAGAATCTGATCGGAGCATTTTATCAGCCACGATGCGTACTTGCTGATATAGAAGTGTTGAATACGTTGCCTGATCGCGAGTTGCGTGCTGGGTTTGCTGAAGTGATTAAGTATGGATTGATACGCGATGCCGCATTCTTTGCTTGGCTTGAGCAAAATGCTCAACGTATATTGAGTCGTGATGCTCAGGCTCTCACCTATGCGATCCGACGCTGTTGTGAATTGAAGGCGGAAGTGGTTGGTATAGATGAACGAGAAAATGGATTGCGTGCCATCCTGAATTTTGGCCATACCTTCGGGCATGCTATTGAAAATGCTTTGGGTTATGGCGAATGGTTACACGGCGAGGCCGTGGCCGCAGGGATGATACTTGCTGCTGATATGTCGATGCGCTTAGGATATTTATCAGCTACTGATTATCAGCGAACGGTAAAAATCCTTACCTTGAGTGGTTTGCCGGTTAAAGCGCCCCCCATCGGGGTTGAGAAAGCGCGTGATTTGATGAGCATGGATAAAAAAGTGCATGCTGGTCAGTTGCGTTTAGTCTTGTTACAAGGCATAGGTAATGCACTGATCACTGATCAATACCCTGCGGAAACGTTTACAGCAACGTTACAACACGGTTTCGCCAAATCGTCATGATTGCCATGAATAACGTTGAATGGTTGGCTCCTTATGCAGCACATGATGAGCATAGTCGTGGGCGTCAGTTTCACGAATCACTACCAACATTTCGTAGCGAATTTCAGCGTGATCGAGATCGGATCGTTCATTCCACAGCATTTCGTCGTCTGGTTTATAAGACCCAGGTGTTCGTCAATCAGGAAGGGGATTTATATCGAACCCGCCTGACTCATTCCCTTGAAGTGGCCCAGATCGCTCGTACCATTGCCCGTGCACTCCATATTAATGAAACACTTACCGAGGCCATTTGTTTGGCTCATGATTTAGGACACACGCCTTTCGGTCATGCAGGTCAAGATGCATTGAATGACTGTATGCGGGAGTACGGTGGGTTCGAGCACAATTTGCAATCCCTTCGTATTGTGGATCATCTAGAAGAACGCTACGCCGAATTTAATGGCTTGAACCTTACCTTTGAGACTCGCGAAGGTATTTTGAAGCATTGCTCACAAAAAAATGCACGTCAACTTGGTGAACTTGGAGAACGCTTTTTGCGACGTGAGCAGGCGTCCTTGGAAGCACAAGTGGCTAATTTAGCGGATGAGATTGCCTACAACAATCATGATCTAGATGATGGATTGCGTGCTGGCTTGATTACTCTTGATGATGCTCAGGAAACGACAGCATTTCGTAATCAGTACACAGCGGTGATGCAAGCGCATCCAACACTATCGGGACGTCGTTTGGTTCATGAAATTGTTCGGCGATTAATCAATCAGGTGGTAACCGATGTGGTTGAGACCAGTCGTCACGCTATCGAAAAGGTTGCGCCTGTTGATATACAAGCGATACGTCAGCATGAACGATCGTTGGTTACATTTAGCGATGAGGCATCGCACCAACACCTGGAGCTGAAGCGGTTTTTGCGTGAACGAGTCTATCGACATTTTCGGGTGTTACGCATGACTAACAAGGCGCAGCAAGTGGTTAAATCACTTTTTACCGCGTTCATGCAGTCACCTGAA
This sequence comes from Pseudomonadota bacterium, assembly GCA_947454465.1. Taxonomy (GTDB): domain Bacteria; phylum Pseudomonadota; class Gammaproteobacteria; order Steroidobacterales; family Steroidobacteraceae; genus CAILZL01. Next base: position 96,174 of record CANGJP010000001.1, on the reverse strand, counting down.
TTGATGCCACCTGAACATCAACAAGCGGCGATCCGGCTGAATCATGAATTACCAGAAGTGGGCCGAGCCCGCGCCGTCGCTGATTACATTGCCGGCATGACAGATCGTTATGCCGTATTAGAGTATGAGCGGATTTTTGATCCTGCTAAACGTAGTTAGCAGTTAAAAATACGATTCTCCGCTATCATTTGCGGACACATGAATATGCTGCCCCCACTCCAGAATGATATTTTCCTCCGAGCACTGCAATGCCAGCCAGTACCGTATACGCCCGTATGGATGATGCGGCAGGCCGGTCGGTATTTGCCGGAGTATCGGGCTACGCGTGCCAAGGCAGGGAGTTTTCTGCAGCTCTGTCAGACTCCTGAGCTGGCTTGTGAAGTCACCCTACAGCCATTAGCGCGTTTCCCACTCGATGCAGCCATTCTGTTTTCCGACATTTTGACCATCCCTCATGCCATGGGGCTTGGTTTGCAGTTTGAAACCGGTGAAGGGCCAGTGATTCAGCGACCTGTACGTACCGCAGCAGAAGTCAGCAAACTGGGCGTACCCGACCCACATCATGAACTGCGATATGTAATTGATGCAGTTTCCTTAATCCGTCGCGAACTGCAGGGTCGTGTGCCACTGATTGGGTTTGCCGGTAGCCCGTGGACAGTAGCAACTTATTGCGTGGAAGGCGGAAGTAGTCGAGATTTTGCCAAGATTAAGGGCATGATGTACGACACACCGAGCACATTACATGCTTTGCTTACTCTGCTGACACAGGCCACGATTCAGTACCTCAATGCTCAGATTGCTGCTGGCGCACAGGCCGTGATGGTGTTTGATACTTGGGGAAGCGTGCTAACCCCGATGCATTATCGTGAATTTTCACTCAGTTATATGCAACAAATAGTCGAGGGTTTGACTCGTGCAGCGGCAGGCAGGACGGTTCCTCGAATCCTGTTTACCAAAGGTGCAGGATCGTTACTTTCTGAAATGTCCGATCTGGATTGCGACGCATTGGGGGTCGATTGGATGACGGATTTAGCTCAGGCACGTCAATGGGTGGGCGATCGTAAAGCCTTACAAGGTAATCTCGATCCCTGTGTGTTATATGCGAAACCAGAGCGAATCAAGTCAGAAGTGGCAAGGGTACTCGCCAGTTACGGCCATGGACCTGGACACGTTTTCAATCTGGGGCACGGGATTCATCCTACCATCCCACCGGAACATGCGGCAGCGATGATCAAAGCGGTGCACGAGCTCAGTCCCCAATACCATGTAAGTCCCTGATCGGGCGGTGTGAGTAGACGGCCTTGGAGGTCACAAAATAGAGCCAGAACACCGTCGAAATGGCTTGATTTTCTGGTAGGTACACGCGTTTGGGGTGGTGCTTTGCTAATTCTGATCCTGTACTATTGCGGAAATCTTTGGGTGGCGTCAAAGTCGTAAAAAATTTCATCTAGCTCTTAAGGGGAGATATTCATGAAGCATTATTCCTTGTTAGTTGCCTTGGCGATGGCCTCATCGTTCGTTGGCGCTAATTCCGCCCAAGCCGGCGCAGAAGTAGGCAGTTGGTATGTTGCTCCCAAATTGATTTATGTTGATCCGGATCGAATTCAGCGTTATGTGACTACCCCTACCCAGTCCTACAAGGTTGGTGATGCCTTTGGCGCCAGTCTATCAGTGGGTAAAGTCCTCAATCAGAATTGGGACGCAGAAGTAGGCTACGTCTATTCCAGACACAGCGCAGGTTCAGTTAAACCTGCTACCTCATTCAAAACATGGGAAGGCGTATTGGATCGAGTGTTCATGCGAGATAAAGCCGTGAACCCATTTGTTGGCTTCGGTATTAACAGCACTACTTATTCTCTAACAACGGTGGGTGCAACGTCCCAAGCCGTCCCTCATCGTGAATGGGGCTATTTGGTGAAGACAGGTGCATTGGTAGATGTCAGTGCCATTCCAGTGATTAACAAAATTCCAGTCATCAATACCAAGGGTGCGATGCAACTGGTCGCTGAAATCGGCTGGCGCGCCGATGGTGGTTTGAAAGGCTGCGATATCTGCGTTACGGGTACAGCACGCTACCTTGAAAACACCTTCTACGGGTTAGGTCTGCATTACAACTTTGGTAAACGCACTGTGGCGAAGGCAGCACCAGTGGTTGCGGCTGTGCCAGCAGCAGCTCCTGTAGCACCGGCTCCAGCGCCGGTTCCTGCGCCTGCACCCGCGAAGCCAGCTACGCCGCCGCCCCCTCCTCCTCCTGTAGATACTGATCGTGATGGTGTGGTGGACCCTGCCGATCGCTGTCCTGCTACCCCTGCCGGTGACAAGGTGGATGCAGTGGGTTGCAGTCTGACCATGGTATTGGAAGTCCAATTCGATACCGCTAAGGCAACGATTAAGCCTGAGTCCAACAGCAAGCTCGATCAGTTTGTGCAGTTCCTGAAGGATGTGCCTTCGGCCAAAGGTGTGCTTGAAGGTCACACTGATAACGTGGGGAGCAAAGCGGCTAACCAGGCCTTATCCGAGCGCCGTGCTCAAGCCGTGAAAGCTTATGTGGTCAGTAAGGGAATTGATGCCGCACGCTTTGAAACCAAAGGTTATGGAGATACAAAGCCTGTGGCTGACAATAATACAGCGGAAGGTCGTGCTGCTAACCGTCGTGTACAATTTACGCACTAACAATAAAGAAATGCGCTGCTGATTCATCAGCGCCGTGCTATAGGTATCAGGGCGATCTGAATCCAGATCGCCCTTTTTACTTGGCGATACCTAGATCAAGAACGAACTTGATGACCGCTGGTGACCTGTTCTCGAAGCGCTCTTCGAAGAATTTTGCCAACATTGGTTTTAGGCAAATCGTTACAGAAGTAAACGTGTTTTGGAATTTTGTAGCCAGTTAGTTGTTCACGGCAGTGTGCAATAACCTGTTCGGTGGTAAGAGCAGGATCTTTACGGACAATAAAAACCGCAACAGATTCATCCGACCGATCATCATGCTGGGCAACCGCAGCGACTTCTAGTACGCCAGGCAGTTCGGCTATAACGGCTTCTACCTCATTCGGGAAAACTTTGAAACCTGATACCATGATCAGGTCTTTCATACGATCTTCTATGAAGAATCGGCCGCGTTCATCCATGCGTCCAATATCACCAGTGCGCAACCATCCATCAGGTTGCATAACTTTGGCAGTCTCATCTGGCCGCAGCCAATATTCACGCATGACTTGCGGTCCACGTAGCCAAATCTCGCCACTCTCTCCCTGTGGTAATTCCATGCCCTTTTCGTCACGAATAGATAATTCAGTAGATGGAACGGGCATACCAATTGAACCGTTGAAGTCCTCTTCTAAAGGGGTGACACATCCTACCGGTGAAGCTTCAGTTAAGCCCCAGCCTTGTGCAACATTACATTGAGTGATCTTTTTCCATTGAGCTGCCACACTAGGTTGGACGGCCATGCCTCCACCTAACGAGATTTTTAAACGACTGAAATCGAGTTGGTTGAATTCAGGAGTATGAAGCAAGGCATTAAACAGTGTATTGACGCCAGTAATTGCCGCGAAGGCATGTCCTTTTAATGCATTTACAAATGCAGGAAAATCACGCGGATTAGTGATGAGAAGGTTGTGGGTCCCTAGTTTTAAGAACACCAAACAATTCACGGTGAGAGAAAAAATATGGTAAAGCGGCAGAGCTGTGATGACGATTTCATTTCGTAAACTCCACATGCCTAAGCAGGCAGAGGCTTGTAGGCAGTTGGCGATCATGTTGCGATGTGTTAACACTGCCGCCTTGGCTACACCGGTAGTACCTCCCGTGTATTGCAGAAAAGCAATATCATCATGAGTGAGTGCTACGGGACGGAGAGATGCGAAGTTTCCATCACGTAATACTGTGTTGAAGCGCACGACCGTGGGTAGCTCATATCTTGGAACTTGTTTGCGTAGATACCGAACGGCGAAGTTGACCAACCCTTTTTTGATGGACCCGAGAAGATCGCCGATACCGGTAATGATTACCGTGTGAACAGAGCTGGTGGTGATGACTTTGTCTAATACATGTGCAAAGTTTTCCAAAATCACAATGGCAACGGCGCCAGAATCTTGAAGCTGATGCTGTAGTTCATGTGCCGTGTAGAGCGGGTTAGTATTGACTACGGTGAGACCGGCCCGCATGGCGCCAAACAAAGCTACAGGATACTGCAATAGGTTCGGCATCATCAGTGCAATACGGTCGCCTCGTTTTAGATGGGCTACGTTCTGTAACCATGCAGCAAAACTTGCGGTTAAGTCATTGAGTTGACGATAAGTTAGGGTGCTGCCCATATTACTGTAGGCAGGGGCATCCCCATATTGGTCACAGCTGCGAAGTAAAAGATCAACTAGTGAGCGGTATTCGTCAGGATTGATTTCAGCTGGTTGCCCAGTTGGATAGTATTTCAACCAGATTTTTTCCACGTACATCTCCGCTGGTGATTGAAAATAGATTTAATGGTTCAGCAATTTTTTTAAATGAGGCCAGACTGTATCCAGCAGGAGGGGTTGTCCGCGTTCATTTGGATGCAGATTGTCACTTTGCATCAACGTGGAATCCAGTGCCACCTGTTCGAGAAGAAATGGCACAAAGGGAAGGCGGTAGGTATTAGCAAGATCGATAAAAGTTTGACTGAACGCATTGGTATATTGCTCACCATAATTGGGGGGTATCTGCATACCGATCAGTAGCACTTTACCTTTCCTGATTTTAATGCGCTCAATCATCTCGGTAAGATGGGTGCGCATTTGTTTTACGGGGAGTCCACGTAGCCCATCATTGGCACCAAGCTCGATAATGACCAGGTCGGGATGGTGAGTTTGCAGCAGTGCAGGGAGTCGCGAATTGGCACCGCTAGACGTTTCACCGCTGACACTGGCATTGATAACTTTGTATTCGTAACCTTCAGTTTGTAATCGTTGCTCGAGTAAAGCCACCCATCCAGAAGTAATTTTGATACCGTATCCCGCACTGAGGCTATCCCCCATAACAAGTATTGTGGCGGCTTGAACAGCATCTGAGCTGAATAGGATTAAGAGTAAACCGAGAAGCCGAATGAATACAGAACACATAAAAACCACCCCAGTATTAGTTGCACAGAATCTGAGAAAGCAGGAAAGCAGTCCTGAGGGAACCCTTACTATTCTCGACGATGTGTCGCTTCAGATACAGCAGGGACAAACAGTAGCAATTGTAGGTGCTTCGGGTGCGGGTAAATCGACTTTACTGGCTTTACTGGCTGGATTGGATGCACCTACCTCCGGTCAGGTCTTTATTAATGGAATCAATATAACGCAATTGGACGAAGATGGACGTGCGTCAGTACGGGCCAAACATGTTGGTTTTGTGTTTCAGAGCTTTCATCTTGTACCTTCGCTCACCGCATTGGAAAACGTCATGCTACCACTGGAGTTGGCTGGTCAATCCAATCCGCGTAGTGCAGCCGTGACTGCGTTGACTCATGTTGGGCTTTTAAGTCGCAGCGGTCATTATCCGAATCAGTTGTCCGGAGGCGAACAGCAACGGGTTGCCATTGCTCGTGCGTTCGTCACCCAACCAGCCCTACTGTTCGCAGACGAACCCACTGGTAATTTAGATGCGGCAACTGGAGAACGGGTCATAAATCTATTGTTTGACATGAATGTCGCTACAGGTACGACTTTGGTGTTGGTGACGCACGATCCAAAATTAGCTCAACGATGTGAGCGAGTAGTGAAATTGGAAATGGGACGGATAGTTACACTATGAGAGTATTCCGTTTGGCAGGTCTTAAACTGCGTCGCGAGTGGCGCGCTGGAGAGTATTGGATATTGATGTTGGGATTGGTGGTCGCAGTGACCTCACTCACGGCAGTAAGTTTTTTTACCAGTCGTATTGATCGTGGAATGGCACAGCGCGCTAATGAAGTATTAGCTGCGGATATCCGCTTACAATCAACTCAACCAATACCGAGTGAGTATGTACAACAGGGCCATAACCTGAATTTGCAAACAGCACAGGTGCAAACATTTAATAGTATCATCGTGCTAGAAGGACTCAGTTCGCTGACCACAATCTATGGAGTGTCACAGGGATATCCACTTCGTGGCAACATGAAGATCAGCGATACGTCGGATCAGTTTGCAGTACAAACCACGCAATTACCTGTAATAGGGGAAGTGTGGGCAGATCCGCGTTTGCTAGCACGCCTGAATGCTCAAGTAGGCAGCACGATACAGGTAGGTAAGCGCCGATTTAAAATAAGCAAAGTGCTGCACTATCGGCCAGATCAGGGAACGCAGTTTGTGGAGTTGGCGCCGACGCTGCTGATGCGACTTGAGGACGTCGAGTCAACAGGGCTAGTTGGTGTGGGTAGTCGTGTGCAATATCGACAATTGTTTGCGGGGAATGAAACCCAGCGTTCGCAATTTCAAGATTGGTTAGCGACCCATCTAAAAGTAGGTATACGTATGCAGCAATTGGGTGATGCGAGCCCACAACTGCAATCCGCAATTGAACGTGCAAGCCGTTTTCTAAACCTCACGGCATTAATCAGTGTGATACTGGCTGGAGTCGCAGTTGCTATGACTGCTCGTCGGTACGTCATACGGCATGTCGATACAGTCGCAATGATGAAGTGTATGGGCGCTACACAGAATCTGATAATCGCCATCTCTGGATTAGAGTTGCTGATAATTGGGTTAATTGCTGGCATTGTGGGCACAACGTTGGGGTATGTAGCTCAGTTTGGTTTGGCGATTGCAGCACAGAATTTAATGAAAGAGGTATTACCCTCGCCAGGGTTACAGCCGATATGGTTAGGGATGCTTACGCCACTCATCATTTTGTCAGGATTCGCGTTGCCTCCGTTATTACAGTTAAAACGCACACCACCCGCACGGATCGTGCGCCAGCACATGGCACCACCGTCACTGCGATACCTTAGTGTGTATGTAATTGCAGTGTGTTCATTACTGATGCTGCTACTGATTCTGATTCGAGATATTAGGTTGGTTTCTTATGTGGCGATTGGAACAGTGGTCACGGTGGTCATCTTGGGACTATGCGGATATGGAATGGTTCGCTGTTTGGCATTACTGCGAGGTACGGTTGGAATTTCATGGCGATATGGTATGGCTAATATTGGACGACGTGGCAACGAAAGTATTGTGCAACTGGTAGCGTTCGGTATCAGTTTGATGGTGATGCTCCTGTTATTGGTCGTTCGCAATGATCTGCTTAATGATTGGCGTAGCAGTTTGCCCGATGGAGCGCCTAATCAGTTTCTGATTAACATCAGCCCAGATCAAGCTGAGTCGTTAAAGTTATTTTTTACTGATCATGGCATAGAAAAACCCGATTTAGTACCGATGCTGCGGGCGCGCATGATCAGTATCAATGGCAAACCGGTCCACAGTCGTGAGGTTAAAAGCGACCGTGGACGTGGTTTTCTGGAGCGAGAGATGAACCTGACTTGGTCCACTGATTTACCAGAGGGAAACAAAATTATCATGGGTAAATGGTGGCGTGATGGTGCTGCGGGTGGTCCGCAAGTATCGGTCGAAGCGAGAATGGCTGAAGAACTAGATTTAAAGATTGGCGATGTCATTCGTTATGATGTTGCGGGGCAGACAATTGATGCCACGTTGGCTAGTGTCCGTGAAGTTAGATGGGATAGCTTCCGGCCTAACTTTTTTATGGTTTTTTCACCGATGGTGCTGGAGCAGTTTTTAGGTACTTACATCACGAGTGTGCACATAGGGGCCACACAGCGTAGCCTAATGAGTGATTTCTACCGTGAATTCCCAGAGGTTACAGCAATAGATATTGATGCTGTGCTGGGACAAGTACGCAGCGTCATAGATACTGCTTCGATGGCGATCCAATACGTATTCGCATTTTCATTGCTAGCGGGTATCGCTGTGCTACTGGCAGCCGTTCAGTCCACCCGTGATGAGCGTCGCTATGAGAGCGCGATGTTGCGAACACTAGGTGCCAGTCGGCAAGTCGTGTTGAAAGGCCTTGCGGCTGAATTCATTGTGCTAGGGCTATTGTCTGGGTTACTCGCTGCCAGTACTGCCAATGTTGTCGGATATTTCCTTGCCACTGAGATTTTCAATCTCAAGTACTACTTTGATTTTAGAATATGGTGGATAGGAGTAATAAGTGGGGTGGTAGTGGTCGGTCTGTCCGGTATTGCAGTAACTCGTAGTGTCATTGATGTGTCGCCTAGTGCTACATTAAGAGAAAGATAACGGATCGTTAAAGAGCTGATAAGCGCCAAGCTATACCCCCCTATATTATGCAGCACCCCGCTTGCAAGCACGGCCGGTGCTAAATGCGTGCACGGCTCACATTTTAGTTATTAAGTCCTGTACCTCTCGGGCCGATGCAGTCACAGTTCGGCACAGATACGGCAAAAAGGGATGGCGGGGAGGTAGTATGCGACGCGTACATGATTGGTCTAAATACGTGAGTAAATTATCAGATCGAGACGATACGGTTCATCAAAAGACTGTATATGCAAAACAGTGGGCAAATGATGCCCGTTGTGTACAAAGTGGGTTAAGCCATCGTCGAGTAGGTGAGTCGCAGCATCGCTCGACCCATGATGAGTGGCTGCAAGCGGGTTATGTAGCACACCAAAAGACTAAACCACGAAGTTAGTTAGTCACCAAACGAATAAGTTTAAGTCAAAAAAATGATCACCAAATATAAAGACAACTTATTGGGATCATGAGCATGATAGCTAGTATAAGCGATGGTTACATTGTGTTGATCGAATGCACGGGAACTAATTTCAGTTTAAATTTAGAGTGTGCACGCTGCGATAAATGCTTCAGAAATAACAGGTTCTAGCAGATCGCGTCGCTCATTCAAAGAAAGTCTATCCCAGTGAATTTTTTTATTCGCTAATGGCCTAAGTTCAGCTTCGCTATGTACTGAGTAACTGTTGTTACTGGGTTGAAATTGAGCTTTTAGACGTTGGGTCTGCGCAGTATGTAATAAGTCAACAACGGCTTGGCAGACGACTGTACTGCGCGGTAATTGTCCGTGATTTTCTGAAACAAACCAGTGTTGAGAGTTTTTCCACTTAGCTAAGTCAATAGGTACGGTTCCATCCCCCTGATGCGAAATTTGAAAAATAAATTCATCGGAGCTGCGGTATAGACCTGTTACCGTTTTTTGACTGGTTCCAACAATTGTATGACAACGCTGGTCAGCGTTAGCGAGTAGTGGGATGATCTTTTGACCTGCATGCAAATATTCAGCGGAAGGGGTCAGTGCATCCTGAGGCCAGCATTGTTTATCGAAAAGATTAATATCTTGGGTATGTTGATGCGAGGGTAGCATCTCGTAAAAACTAGGGAAGCTGCTGAAAATTCGTTGAGTCAGTTCTTCAGCCGAATGGTGTCGGTCCAAAGTGGCAAGCTTACGTACTGTTGGATAGCAGGCGCGTAAAGTTTGCAGTAAGGCGAAAGAACCCAAATTGGGTGTGCCTAGTTGAATCAGTCGCGAAACCTTATTGAAGGCAGGATGGTTCATGGCTGCACGTGCCACCAAACCGCCCATGCTATGGGCAACAATTTGAATTTGATCGCTGGGATCTTGGGCAATATCAGTAGCTAGGCGTTGTCCAGTGTCGATGATGCTACATCGCCAGTCATAGGGATAAAGTTTAACGTTCATACCTGCAGCCTGGAGTGTCAATGCCAGTTTCAGATAGGGCGGTAGCATGACGCCAAGTGGCCGGATCAATGGATTCGTACCGAATGTCAGTGCTGAGAGCCGTCCCGAAATGACAGCGGCCGGTTCAAACCATATCAGATCAGTACGGTTATCATGGATAAGACCCAATTTACTGCCCAACAGACCAGGTAGTAGATATACATTGGGCGCATAACGATCTTTAGGCATGCTAGTAGCTAAGTGTGCAAGATGAGATAGTTCTTGGTAGGCATTCAAGCCGAAGAAGGCCTGCAAAACCGCCGCGTGAGAGCCCTCTGCTAGAGCGGTAGTGAGGCTCAGTTCATCGAGATAGTTTGGGTTAAAAGCCGTGGGTGAGATGGCAGGCATGCTATGGACTTAGGGGCGGCTTTTAAGTGGATGCTATGGGATAGTGTAGCGATTCAACATACAATGAGGCATAGTTTAATTTGACGTATATTCTGAGAGCTATCGTGAAATCAGGTTTTGACTGTTCTAAATGTCCAGGCTACTGCTGTAGTCATCCGCGGATCGAAGTCACGGATAAAGACATCGAACGTTTGGCGAAACATTTCAATCTGACGAAAGCTGCTGCACGTAAAAAGTTTAGCTACCACTATAAAACTAAAGATGCTGACGAATGGATTCTTCGGCATCGTAAAGATCATGTTTACAAAACAATTTGCCAATTCTTTGACCAACAGGAACGTCGTTGCACAGTATATGAGGCCAGGCCAGCAGTTTGTCGGAAATATCCATATGGAAATAAATGTGGATATTACGACTTTCTGAAATTTGAGCGCGCCCATCAGGATGATCAGGAATTTATTCCTACTGCATGATTACGGCGAGTTAATCGTCACTGATAACCTGACCTGGAAACAATGAATCGATAAATCCAAACTGCCGTAAATCCCGAATGCGCATGGGATAGAGAATACCCCTCAGATGATCAACTTCGTGTTGCACAACCCGTGCATGAAAGCCACTGACGGTTCGGTCTATAACCTGTGCATATTGATCAAATCCTTGGTAGTGTAGATGGGTACAGCGCGGTACCATACCTCGCATTCCAGGGACAGAAAGGCAACCTTCCCAACCATCCTCTTGTTCATCATTAAGAAAATTTATGGTTGGATTGATAAGTACAGTAAAAGGAACTTCATTGGCATCCGGATAGCGCTGGCTTTTGCTGCCACCGAAAACCACAACTTGTTGAGAGACGCCGATCTGAGGTGCCGCAATACCGGCACCGTTGGCATGTTTCATGGTGTCGAGCATGTCAGTGATCAATTGATGTAGGTATGGAGTATCGAATTCGTATATGAGGTCAGCTGGTTTAAGAAGCAGGGGCTCTCCCATTTTTAAAATAGGTCGAATAGCCATGAATTCTTACCTCAAATCAAATGCTATATTCTCACATGGGCATATCATCATGTCAGCTGTGGGTTTAGTTAAAGTAACAGATGTATGTGTGCAGCACTGCTACTCCATAAAGCGCTTAGAACATCGATTTTAAATTGGTTTTGATAAAGCAGTCGATGCTTGTGAGAAAAAAACTATATATATTGATATTGGCAGCAGGGGCCTCAACCCGCCTCGGTCAACCTAAGCAACTGGTTGAAATAGCCGGGTGTCCGGCATTGGTACATGTCGTTAAACGCGCTCTTGCTACTGATGCTACCTCGGTAGGGGTTGTATTGGGTGCGCACGAAGCTGAAATCACTCCAATATTGCAAGATTTGCCTGTGTCTACTTACATCAACCCTGGTTGGCAAGAAGGTATGGCGTCTTCTATTCGATATGGAATGAATTCGATTTTCTCAAGCTGTGACGCCGTATTGGTCATGCTCGGGGATCAAGTGGGAGTGGGTACGGCTGATCTCCAGCAACTGATCCACGCATGGAATGCACAGGATGGCGTGATTGCTGCGAGTTGTTATAACGAAGGATTAGGTGCTCCGGTTATTTATCCACGCTTTGTATTTGATGAGTTACTGCAATTGAAAGGTGATGAAGGGGCTAAGCGTCTCCTGAATCAACTTTCAGATCGTGTGGTATCCGTGCCTATGCCGATGGCAGCGTATGATCTTGATACATCTACCGATGTGGAGTGTGTTCAAGCCTTATTTGCCAAGGGTGATCTGTAGATTCTGCATTAGATCGCGCAATTTCATGTTATCTAACTCGCTCGGCTAATAAACATTAAACATGGCTATACTTGCCTTATGAAAAAAAAACAAACTTTTGATGCGGCTTACTATCGTCGTTTTTATCTACGTGCCACAACGCGTGCGATGAGCAAGCCGGAAACTGAACGTCGCGCCGCTGTGGTGGCGAGCGTTGTGTCCCAGTTAGAGTTACCTATTAAAAGAATTTTAGACATGGGGTGCGGGCTGGGATGGTTTAGGCGCACCCTGTTATCAGAGTTTCCTAAATCTAGTTATACCGGTGTGGAATACAGCCATTATTTATGCGAAGAAATGGGTTGGCAGCATGGTTCTGTGGTTAACTACCAAGGACGAGGTCAGTTTGATCTGATTATTTGTTGTGATGTGCTTCAATACCTCGATGATGACGCGGCTACGCATGCTATCGAAAACCTTGCACGGTTATGTCGCGGCGCATTGTATCTCCATGTTCCTACTAAGCAGGATTGGCGAAGTTTGATGGATCCCACTGGAACAGATGCCAATGTCCATGTTAGATCTGGACGTTGGTATCAGCAACGGATACGTAAATACTTTAAGCATCTCGGAAACGGGATACTGATTAAGCGTGAAACTAAAGTCTTACAATGGGAATTACAAGCACCTTGGCAGTGATGCTATTGACTTAAATTCCAATCTAAATGGTGTTGAGGTCATCTTAAGGGATTAACTTAAGATGTGTCAGTGTCCTCATAACATAAGAGCAGGCTACGCATATCAATGTGAGCACTACTGTGAACTGAGTCAGATAAGTAATTTAATTGATCTTATAAATTAACGGCGCTGCTATCACTGTACGGCTATTAGAAATGCATCTGAGAGCTAAGATGAAAATCATGCGCAGAATATTTGTAGTGTTGTTTGTTGTAGGTGGCTTGTTATCTATGCCCGCAAACGCAACCTTTATGACTTTATGTCACGGAACATTGATAGGTAAAACCTGTACCCTCGATGGTGCTGATATCAAGTGGGTCTATGACACCGATACGGTTTTAGGCTCGCTGATGGTATTGGGAGCTCCAATTTTGGATGGTGAGTCAATTCGCTTCCAGCCCTATGGAACGTTTGTTGTATCAGAAAATGGATTAAACGGTCCAACCGTTACGACTTCATTTGCATTTGATCAAGTCATCAGTAAGCGTGGGAAGAATATTGATCAGATCAGTGCTCAAATCAATTTAGGTCAATACAGTATATTTAACGCTGGAGAAGTGACGTCATCCCTCGCATTAAGTGTAATGAACAACAATCCGGCTGATCCAATGGGTTTGATACAAAATACCACTGCGTTCGGCTCAAGCATCTCGACAGGATCAAGTCCGATCAATTGGGCGCTAGTCAATAGCGTCAGCCCCACGGATACAACGTCAACCCCTCATCCATTCGCAGATGCATTAGATTTGAAACTCGTTTTCACCACCACCCTCACTGCAAGTACCATTACAGCAGGCTCACAGGCATGGATACAAAATGATGGTATTCAGCTGGATGCTTCGACTACAGTCGTGCCTCTTCCTGCGAGTTTCTGGTTATTAAGTTCAGTATTAAGCTGCCTGCTGTGGGTGTGCCATAGAGTCCAGAGGACCAACGCTGAACAGGTTAATCCGATGATAGATCAACGCGTACGGGTGCCTGCTTTCTGAGAAGAAGTTTTTTTCGCTGAGCTTCGGGGAATACTGACTCCCTTCAGTCCGGTGTGTTGAGTGCGCATCGGTGTTGTGCTACCAGTGCGCTTGGTCTCAACCATTTGACCATTGCGAAGCTTGTGAGGTCGGCGTGCGCCTTCTGCCAGTTCTCCAGTGCCCTTAGGTTGCCATGCAGGAATCAAATGATGTTTTCCTGGCCCGATTAGGTCCGCGCGCCCCATGTTTTTTAAGGTTTCACGTAACAAGGGCCAGTTGTTGGCATCGTGCCAGCGCAGAAAAGCCTTGTGTAGGCGTCGTACCTTAATGCCTTTTGGAATGGTGACTGCTTCACTCGCACGAGAGATTTTGCGTAATGGATTTTTACCTGAGTGATACATGGCCGTGGCCGTGGCCATGGGTGAAGGAAGAAAAGCTTGAACTTGATCTGCACGATAGCCATTTCGTTTTAGCCATAGTGCTAGCTCCAGCATATCCTGATCCGTTGTACCCGGATGTGCTGCAATAAAGTAGGGGATTAAATACTGCTCCTTCCCAGCCTCTTTGGAGTATTTATCGAATAGCTCTTTGAACTTGTAGTAGGTGCCAACGCCCGGTTTCATCATTTTAGAAAGTGGGCCTTCGCCGATTGCTTCAGGAGCGATCTTTAGATAACCACCGACATGATGCTGCACAAGTTCTTTCACATAGGCTGGAGATTCCACGGCTAAGTCGTAACGTACACCAGAACCGATTAAGACCTTTTTGATGCCGGGTAAGGTACGTGCACGTTGATAGAGCTTAATCAGAGGCGTGTGATCGGTATTGAGATTTGGACAAATTCCGGGATACACACACGAGGGTTTACGGCATGCAGATTCGATCTCTTTAGATTTGCAGGCCAGCCGGTACATGTTTGCGGTTGGTCCACCTAAGTCAGAGACAACGCCGGTGAAGCCAGGCACGGTATCGCGAATTGTTTCAATTTCTCGGATAATCGAATCTTCTGAACGGTTCTGAATGATACGGCCTTCATGTTCAGTGATAGAGCAGAACGTACACCCACCGAAGCAGCCGCGTTGGATGGCGATTGAAAAACGGATCATTTCATAGGCGGGTATCTTCGCTTTCCCATAGAAGGGATGAGGAATCCGCTGAAATGGCAGTTCGTACAGAGCGTCCATTTCTTTCATGATAAGTGGAATAGGCGGTGGATTAATCCACAGCTCTGACTTCCCATGACGTTGAACCAGTGCTCGGGCATTACCGGGGTTGGCTTCTAAATGTAGAATGCGAGAGGCATGTGCATACAGAATCGCATCATCACGAACTTGCTCATACGATGGCATGCGAATATAGGAATGATCGCGATGCTTGTTCGGCACGTCACGATAAAATTTCACTATCTGTGTTTTTGGCGTTGTAGCAGAAGGGACTTCTTCAGCGTTCGTACAAATAGCTCCTTGCTGCTTTGCCGATATCGGTTCCATCGCGTAGGGATCAATGGGTGGATTTAGGGGGCCGGGCGCATCAATGCTGGTCGAATCGATCTCTATCCAATCTTCGGGAAGCGTCTTGCGCAGAAATGCGGTACCCCGTAAATCAGTGATGGACTCTATAGCTTCACCTCTACCCAGTCGGTGTGCCAGCTCAATGATTTGGCGTTCAGCATTGCCATATACCAGCAAATCTGCAGCCGCATCGAGTAATACTGAGCGGCGAACTTGCTCCGACCAATAATCGTAATGCGCAATACGACGTAAGCTGGCTTCAATGCCACCGATGACGATGGGTACATCTTTATAAGCTTCACGTACGCGTTGTGAGTAAACGATCACGCATCGATCTGGTCGCCTTCCTCCTTCACCGTCGGGCGTATAGGCATCATCACTGCGTATACGACGATCAGAGGTGTAGCGATTTACCATCGAATCCATATTGCCGCCAGTAACACCAAAAAACAGATTGGGTTTACCTAACGCTTTAAAAGCTTGAGCGCTCCGCCAGTCAGGTTGCGCGATGATTCCTACCCGAAATCCTTGTGCTTCAAGCGTGCGGCCGATGATGGCCATACCAAAACTTGGGTGATCGACGTATGCATCACCCGTGACTAGAATAATGTCGCAACTATCCCAACCTAGCGCATCCATTTCCTCTCGTGACATGGGTAAAAACGGAGCAGTCCCGAAACGGGCTGCCCAGTATTTGCGGTAGGAGAATAATTCGCGTGCAGATTGCATAGACTGCCGATTATGGGCGCAGTAGTGCAAATCGTCGAGATTTTATCAGTGAATACGTTGAATAAAGGTTAACTGATGCGGTGATCCGGCGTTATTGCATTTTCCCGCTGTGCGTGGACGAGTGTTCATCATGATTCATTTGCATGCCCTGTGGGGCTTGGTAACCTAAGATAGATGGATCCACCATGCCGGTAATCATGGCGACATGACCAAATACAAGAAACAGAGCGACACAGATGGCGTGGGTTTTGAGTTTAGCTGTTTGACTGAGTGTCTTATTTACAAGACCTAATTCTTGGAAAGCAATCCAGATCAAGGGCAATCCTGCAATGAGATATGAAATCACGGCAACTATGTCAATGATGGTACGCCACTGTCCGGCCTGCGTGATGGGAATGACCGCGTGCGTGATGATGTAGGCAATGATACCGATGAAATAAAGACCTACAGCAATTCCTGCAAATCGATTGAGCCTGACAATGGGTCCTTTTAATTTTCGGGTGAAAAGTACATAGAGTTCTGTAATGGCAAGAGTTTCAGCTAGCACTATGGGGAATGCCATGAAAATAATTAAATTCCAAGGCTGATTCACTGCTAACAATTCCATGTAATGAGTCATGTTCATTTTGGGTCTCTTTATATAAGGTGTACTGCCATTCTAAATTCTTCTTAATGCTACCACCAATTTATAAAACAGCGGTTGTGGCGCTTAACTGTTCTTACTCGACCGTACTGAGTTTGGATGATAGTAATGCTCATTCAAGTTGAATCTTTTAGTATCAAAGTGACGGCCATGTTGTGGATGGGGCATGAGGGTTGATTTGGTGGTCTGCTTGACTTTAGTACGTATATGTACAAATATAGTCGCTATATGTACTTTATTCCAACTTTAAGGGACTTGGTTAGAACCTATCAGGCATTTGAGGGGTATTCAATTCCTCATATTCGCTCGCTGGGCTTAACCTCGGTGCAGTTTGATGTGATTGCAACTTTAGCTAATCAACCGCCAATGACTTACAAGGAATTGGGCGAAAAAACCCTGATTTCAAAGAGCTCACTGACGGGTGTGATTGAACGAATGTCAAACAAAGGATGGATCAGTTTGTTGGCCAATCTGGAAGATGGTCGTAGTCAAAAAATTAAGCTGACCATCAAGGGCCAGAAACTGTTCGACAAAACCTTCCCAGCACATTTAAGTCATCTTGATCAGGCTTTTAGTCAGCTATCGAATGATCAATTAATTGAAATCAAAAATTCTCTAAAGACGTTACAAGCTATTTTCAAACTGGAAAAATCATGAAACCCACGATTGCCCAAAAATCACCATATGCTGTTGATGTTACTGCTGGAAAGACTTATTACTGGTGTTCATGCGGAAAAAGTAAGAACCAACCCTTCTGTGATGGTAGTCATCAGGGTAGTGAATTCACACCAAAGCCATTCGAAGTCAAAGAAAGTAAAACAGTGTACTTTTGTGGATGTAAACATTCCAAGAGTGGCGCGTTATGTGATGGTTCACATAACGCGCTTTGATCTAAGGATGGGCTGGAGTTAGTTGTGTATGGTGATGAATCACAATTTCATAACAGGCAGCTGAACTCAAGTTGTCATTGAAGATACAAGTTCGGTAGATGATGGCCTGGCAACACCTACCGATTTTTTAAGCTGCGGGTTAGATGCCGCCGATGCACATGTACTTCAGCTCAGTATAGTCCTCAATACCGTACTTAGAGCCTTCACGTCCTAATCCGGATTCTTTAATGCCGCCAAAAGGCGCCACTTCAGTAGAAATCAGACCAGTATTGATTCCGACCATGCCATATTCTAGTGCTTCGCTTACGCGCCATGTACGAGCTAAGTCCCGCGTATAGAAGTACGAGGCAAGACCAAATTCAGTGTCGTTAGCCATTTGAATGACTTCGGCTTCGGTCTTAAAGCGAAACACAGGTGCCAAGGGGCCGAACGTTTCTTCACGGGCCACTGCCATCGACGTAGTGACGTCTGTCAGTACCGTGGCTTCAAAGAAAGATCCACCGAGTGCATGGGGTTTGCCACCTGCAGCCACTTTTGCACCCTTGCTGACGGCATCTTCGATGTGTTCCTGTACTTTTTCTACGGCTTTCATGTCGATCAATGGCCCTAATTCAGTTGGACCTTCCAAGCCATTGCCGATCCGCAGCGCTTTTACTGCCGCCACTAATTTTTCGACAAAGGTATCGTAAACACTCTCTTGAACCAGCAGTCGATTGGTGCACACACAGGTTTGACCGCTGTTGCGATACTTGCTGATGATCGCGCCTTGGACTGCGGCATCCAGATCTGCATCTTCAAAGACAATAAATGGTGCATTGCCGCCCAACTCCATTGAGACTTTCTTCATGGTGCCTACACATTGTGACATCAGCAGCTTGCCAATTTCAGTTGAGCCGGTGAAGCTGAGCTTACGTACGATGGGATTGCTAGTCAGTTCATTACCTACGACCCCAGCGCTACCCGTGACAACATTAAGCACGCCAGCAGGAATGCCGGCGCGTTCTGCAAGAACGGCCAGTGCCAGCGCAGAATAGGGTGTCTGTGAGGCAGGTTTGATGACGATCGTACAACCCGCTGCCAGGGCTGCACCAGCTTTGCGAGTGATCATCGCAGCGGGGAAGTTCCAAGGCGTAATTGCGGCAACTACGCCTACGGCCTGACGGATTACCACAATACGTTTATCGGCTTGATGGCCGGGAATGACATCGCCGTAAATGCGCTTTGCTTCTTCAGCAAACCACTCAACGAAGCTGGCGGCATAAGCAATTTCACCTTTGGACTCTGCTAAGGGCTTGCCTTGCTCTGCGGTCATCAGTACGGCTAGATCATCCTGATGTTGCATCATCAGGTTGAACCAATTACGCAGGATGTGGGCGCGTTCCTTGGCTGTTTTAGCTTGCCACCCTCCTAGTGCGCTGTTGGCACTGTTGATGGCATTGCGAATTTCTTGTGTGTCCAATGAGGGCACGGTGCCGATGTTCTGTTGTGTGGCTGGATTAGAGACGTTAATGCTCTTACCCGAAGCGGCTGTCAGCCATTGACCACCGATGAAGCATTGCTGACGGAATAATGAAGCGTCTTTAAGGTTCATGAAAGCTCTCACAATGTGGCAAATCAATTCAGTACAGTATTCAAGCGACTCGAAAGCAGAAGGGTCGCGATGAATTCAGGGGGTGCGCATTATTACCCGACTCGCAGATAAAGTCTGATGTGTTTATGCTTTTTCGAGGATTGCCGCCACGCCCATGCCGCCGGCGGTACATATCGAAATCAGGCCCCGTTGTCCTCCGCGTTCTGCCAGCAGTTTGGCGAGAACACCCAGGATACGTGCGCCGGTCGCCGCAAACGGATGGCCCACGGCCAGACTACTGCCGACGACATTCAGCTTACTCAGATCAATCCGGCCCAATGCCTGATCTCGTCCCAGACGTGCGCGACAAAACTCGGGTGAGGCCCAAGCTTCTAAGGTACAGAGGACCTGCGCGGCAAAGGCTTCATGAATTTCGTAATAATCGAAGTCCTGTAGGGCCAGTTGAGCGTCCTTGAGTAGTTGACCCACCGCATACGCTGGGGCCATGAGCAAGCCTTCTTTATGAACGAAATCAACCGCTGCAGTTTTGCCATAAGTTAAATAGGCCAGTACAGGAAGATTGTGCATGCGTGCCCACGCTTCATTAGACAATAAGACGGCAGCGGCGCCATCTGTAAGAGGGGTGGAGTTACCAGCGGTTAAGGTGCCTGATGAACTTGTGTCGAAGACTGGTTTTAACCTGGCTAGTTTTTCCAAGTTAGTATCCCGGCGAAGATGGTTGTCCGCTTTCAAACCACCGAAGGGCACCAACAAATCGGACAGAAAGCCTGCATCAAAGGCAGCCGCAGCGTGCTGATGACTGCGCAAAGCCAGTGCATCTTGGTCTGTGCGTTGAATCCCCCAGGTTTTGGCCATCAGTTCGCAACTTTGTCCCATGGATAGGCCTGTTCGAGGCTCTGCCACCCCTGGGGTTACGGGTTTGAAATGATGTGGCCTTAGACTAAGCCAAGGAGATAGTTTCTCTATGAGGTTTCGCCCACGAGCGCTCTTTAGCAGCAATTGTTGGTAAGGGCGTGGATAAACGACGGGCACATCGCTGGCCGAATCGACGCCAGCGGCAATGCCGCAGTCAATTTGACCTAAAGCAATTTTCGCGCCCACTGTTAAAGCAGCTTCAAGACTGGTCCCACAGGCTTGTTGGAGGTCGTAGGCCGGTGTTTCAGGTGCCAGTCCACTGCTAAGAACCGCTTCGCGCGTCAGGTTAAAATCGCGCGAGTGCTTCATGACTGCGCCAGCAACCACTTCACCTAGCGCTTGATTGTGCAGCTGATAACGCTCGACCAGGCCTTTCAGGGTGGCGGTGAGCATGTCCAAATTGGAATAGTGTGCATACGCGCCCATGCCCCGAGCGAAGGGAATGCGCACTGCACCGACAATCGCAACTCGATGAACCGTTGAGCCGACCAGCATATCCACCTCTAAATGATGTCAGACGATTCCTTTAAATCCCTATGATGCAACTGTAACCGTAGCAATGACACTTGGACAGTCTGGTTTTTCAATGCTTTGCTTGACCTGCGCTGTGGGTATCCGCAACATCCACAAACCTATGTTTACGTGCCGGTGCCTGTGGTGAGTCGCGGTATTGATCGAGTATTTGAGCGGCGCTTGGCCGGATTAGTGAATGCACATGAGCCGCGCGTGCTGGTCGGTGGTCTAAAAGGTGTAGAAAAAGAATCCTTGCGCGTTACGGCTGATGGAGAGCTAGCGCAGACCCCGCATCCCCAGGCGCTGGGTTCAGCGCTCACCAATTCAAACATTACGACTGATTATTCGGAAGCCTTGATTGAATTGGTGACTCCCACTTTTCAAAAATCTTGGGAGTTGCTTCAGTATTTGTGTGATCTGCATCAGTTTGTATACCGACATTTGGGTGACGAATTGTTATGGGCTACCAGCATGCCCAGCAACATCAGCAGCGATGCAGAGATTCCCATTGCTCGTTATGGGCGCTCAAATGTGGGTCAGATGAAAGAGGTGTACCGGTTGGGATTAGGACATCGGTACGGTCGTTTGATGCAAGCGATTTCTGGTGTCCATTATAACTATTCTTTTCCGCAGCATTTGTGGCCGGTGCTTGCGGAAGTGCATCAGCGAGTTGATTCAGGGATGGTTTTCCAGTCCGAACAATATTTTTCATTACTACGTAACTATCGCCGTTATGGCTGGTTGATTCTTTACCTATTCGGTAATTCACCTTGCGTGAGTGATACGTTTCTTGTAGGTCGAGAACATAGTTTACAGCGCTTTACCAAGGATACTTGGTATGCGCCTTATGCGACTTCGCTTCGCATGAGTGATCTGGGCTATCGCAACAAGAAGCAAGCTGGTGTACGAATATCGGTCAATAGTCTGGATGAATACATACGGGATCTGTCACGGTTGATTACAGTTCCGCATTTGCCGTATCAGAAAATTGGCGTGAAAGTCGATGGACATTACCGACAGCTCAATGCCAATCTGTTACAGATAGAAAATGAATATTACAGTTATATTCGGCCTAAGCGAGTCGTGCATTCAGGAGAGCGACCTACTCAAGCATTGAAACGTGGCGGTGTGGAGTATGTTGAGGTTCGCGCTTTAGATGTCAGCGTATTTGATCCTGTTGGCGTTAATCAAAATAAACTGCGTTTTCTCGAAGCATTTATGGCGCTATGTTTACTGAAGGACAGTCCGTATTTAGAAGATCACGCTGATGATGTGTTGGATAGTAATCATTTGCTGGTAGCTCATCGTGGTCGTGACCCTGGATTGAAGCTCAATCGTGAGGGACGCATGACTCCACTGCGTGATTGGGCGATGGAGTTGGTCGATTCCATGTTAGGAATTTGTGAGATGCTGGATCAAGGCGACGCCGCGCGTCCTTATATCAAGGCACTCGAAGATCAGACAGCTAAAGTGCTCAATTCTTCGTTGACTCCTTCAGCACGCACTGTAATTGGTTTGCAGTCCAGTGGACAGTCATTTGCTGATTTTGCCTTGCACACTTCCGCAGTGCACAAATCTTATTTTCTTGATTTATACGCGCCGAATGCCACGCGGCTTGAGGCCTTCCGCTCTGAGACGATCCATTCTTTGGCAGAGCAACAGGCAATTGAAGCATCGGATAAGGTCGATTTTGACACTTATCTGGCAACATACTTTTCATAACCAGACGTTTAGGGGAGCCCTCGGCGATTATTTGGCTATGTTTAGTTAAATAGAGTGTCGAAGTAGGCAGTTAAGAGAAGTTGGTTCTCGAAAATGTCACATTTTGTGAGTACAATCAAAGCCGTAAAATAAAAGCTCAAGATTAAGACAAGGACTTTAAAATGGAAGCGGCCCTTACCTGCGCCGAAGCGCGCAATTTTCCTTTGGTAGCTAAGCCCGAATTGACTGTTGTAGCTACCCGCGTTGAGCGCCATTCTTCCAACCAGCCATGGGATTCCTATGAGGTGTGGAAGCGGATGATTAAGGAACCTCGTGAACGTCAACTTACCTCAAAAAATGGAATGCGTTAACCGGATTTGCCACCTCTAATAGACTGAATATGAAGACCCTCTGTATTACTACCGAGGGTTTTTTTATTTGGATTCAATCTCTACGCCGGTTAGCATGATCACTGTACCGCTGTACTATGAGCAAATTGAAATACTTTGGGTGACTAAATGAGTTGGTTTGATGAGAAGCAATCGGCCTGGTTATACCGTCAAGCTGCTCAGGCAGAACCTGATCAGCGCATTAGGCAGTTATTTATACAGTTAGCTGATGGCGCAGATGAGCAAGCTGCAATTTGGAATAAAGACCCGAATGCTGTTTTTACTCCCGGTTTGCGTGCACGGGTGGTAGCCAGTTTACTTGGAGTGTTGCCACCACGACGACTTAGACCGGTACTGGCTGCCATGAAAATGCGTGGTTTATCTTGCTATGACAGCTATTCAAAACTGCGTGCCACGGGTCATGTGATGCCTACCAATTTAACGGATGTTGGGGTCAGCCATCGCAATCTCGGTGGTGGCAATCTGCGCGCAGCCGTGTTCGGTGTGAATGATGGATTGGTATCCAATACGTGTTTGATCATGGGGGTTGCTGGTGCCAGTGCAAGTAATCAGTTGGTATTGACCACCGGCATTGCTGGATTACTTGCGGGTGCATTGTCCATGGCCGCAGGTGAATACATTTCAATGCGTTCACAGCGCGAAATGTATGAATACCAAATAGGCTTGGAGCGTGATGAATTGGCTGAATATCCTCAGGAAGAAGCAGAAGAGCTGGCGTTAATTTATCAGGCGCGAGGCATGGAATTATCCAGAGCCCGGGAGTTTGCTACTGAGATGATGAGCGATCCCCAACATGCCCTTGATGTTTTATCTCGTGAAGAATTAGGACTAAACCCAGATGATTTAGGCTCTCCGTGGGGAGCTGCCTTGTTTTCTTTTATTGCATTCGGGTTGGGCGCGGCAATTCCCTTAGTTCCTTTCATGAAAAATCTAGACGGAAGATCGAGCTTGATGTGGACCTGTTGTGCTGCAGGCATCAGTCTCTTTGGCGTGGGTATGGCCTTAAGTCTGTTCACTGGACGCAATGCTTGGCGCAGTGGTACACGGATGTTATTAATCGGAGCTGGCGCCGGTCTTGCTACTTATTTAATTGGGCTTTGGTTGGGCGCTCAAGTAAGTTGAGCGGTCACACGATTGGTTGATCTTTGTAGATTATTAAGGTTAGCAACAGGCCCAACCAGAGCATATCTAAGCTACCCGCCCCACCTTCCGCTGAATTAGGATCGGGTGTTTCAGTTGTTGTAGTTAGGTTCATGACCATGCTGCTGATCGGTACAAGGCAGGTTGCGGACTGCATGTTAGCGACTATCGTGTCCTTGCTGCATTGAGAAAAAGCGCTGTTGCCGTTCACGATGCTGTCCATTAGGTAGCCTTGCGCTGGGGAGTTGCTACATGCGCCCGTCCCATCATGTACGGCTCCGAGCTGATGTCCCAGTTCATGAGCTGCAACAAGAGAATCAATCCAAGCGCCGCGATTACCAACTTCGGATAGCCCGACAGCATAGTGGGTGTTACAGACGTTGCCAATATAAGCAATGCCAAGGGTTTCGCCTTCCAGATCCCGACCCGTAAACAGATGCGTCACGGCGTAGGTTCCCATTACCGCAGAACTATTGCGTAGCTGAGCCAGCGCACTGAGTAGTGCATTAGGGTTATTGCTGGTGCTGAGTAAGCCGGGATCTTTATTGTAAATGTGAATGTTACTGGCTTGAACGTTTAGTTCTAGCTGGCTACTAAATATGCCGTCGATATTATTGATGCGCACTAGTAATGCATCCATCGCATCTTGATCATTGGTAAATTTTTCGCGGAATGAAGCGTCGGCAAGGGCTTGCATTTCCAATCGTAATGTTGGAGTTGATGTCAGCTGATTGCTGATGTCATTGGTCAATGCCCGGTAAGTGGTCAGGCCATTGTTGACATTCGCTTTACTGGTATCCGATGGGTGCGTATCAGCGCCACAGTAATCGGTTCCCAAATCGACCGTTGTATCGGACATCTTGAAAATGACGGTGTCGCTGCTCGGTAGATCGGAACCTTGGGACAGATTGTTGCGGATACTGATAGCCGGTTCGATGACATACAGCTCAGCGCCATCCCAGATAAGCCCCTGATCGCCTTTGCTGGTTTTGGTCAGGCGTACCCAAGATTGGTTGTTTCCTTCCAGTTTGCCTTTTAGCAATTGGGCATGTTCGCTATGTGCGGTGTCTATGACCTGCTGATTATCTTGCAGATTGAATTTGAGTTGTTTGCCAAATACATTCAGTTCGTGGGTTGGGTTCGGGTATCGTTTTGATGCTGAGTGACCTGATGGGCTTGCAGATTCTTCGCGAAGAGACTGAATGTTGGCAAAACGGTGGATTCGTATGTGGTGATCATTTGCTGTGGCGTCAGCCCAAGCGGCAGCAAGCACAAGGGCCATGACAGCAGCAGCCGCCGGCTTTAATCTCGAGAAGACGGTAGAATCTGAAAGTGACATAGCAACCAATCAGCGGAGGTTGGACATTTTGTCTCATATCTTCGGGGTTTCCGATACAGAATTGTGACATATGCACGGTTTGAGAATGCTTATGTCGCACTCAACAACAAGTTGAGTGTATCCCTTCTTAACAAAGCAGTTGGTGGGTCGCGATTGAAGGGGCTGGATAAATTAGGGTCTTTTGTTGCACTATGTGCGAGCGCCTCGTCTTATGACTGCTCCATATTGGAGCAGTAATTGGGTTGAATGATGGCGTTAGATGCGCAGCAAGCGTGCAATTACCAAAATATGCGCTGGCGGCATGAAATCTGCATCTAGGTAGTTGCGCTCTACTGGCGCATGAGTCGGGACATGAGAATATCCAGACTTGGTGTCAGTAAGCGAAACCGTTATTTAAACTTCCAAGCCCACGCAGTTCGAGATTAGGAGCCCGGGGAATGAAACTTATCAGTGCAATTATCAAGCCCTTCAAATTAGACGACGTCCGCGCGGCGCTATCGGAAATTGGCGTGTCTGGTATGACCGTCACCGAGGTGAAAGGGTTCGGTCGCCAACGCGGTCATACCGAGCTTTACCGCGGAGCGGAGTACGTCGTTGATTTCGTACCAAAGACGCGTATCGAAGTCGCCGTAAAAGAGTCGTTGGTGGATCAGGTTGTTGAAGCCATCGTCAATGCAGCTAAAACCGGTAAGGTTGGTGATGGAAAAATTTTCATCACCAATTTGGAGCGCGTGTTGCGTATCCGTACTGGTGAAGCTGACGATCAGGCTCTGTAATCTGACAATCTAGTGTCTTGCAAAGCTATACCCGACATACCTGTCGGGTATATTTGCTTGAATTTATGAGTTTTTTGTAACGTGCTTGGGTTCGTAGACTCAATTTCTCAGCGTTTCAGCGCTGCTTAATACGGCCAGTGCACCGCTGCGTACGACTTCAAGAACCTCGCAAAGTTGGCCTGCTTTTCCGATGAATTGACTGATACGTGCTTCGCTGTCAGTCATTTCAATAATAAAACAGTGCTGATCGTTGCTCAGTACTTTAGCGTTTGCCTGGGTCACCAGTGTGTTCACTGCCGAACTTTGATCTGTGGTGTGTCTAAGTTTTAGCAGCAGGAGTTCTCGTTCAGTATGGGCATCGCGGGTCATGTCATCTACATTGACCACATCCACCAATTTGAGTGATTGATTCACGATTTGTACTAGTACGGCCTCGGTACCCGTGGTGACTAAGGTGACGCGCGAAACCGTTGGATCTTCCGTTGGAGCGACATTCAATGATTCGATGTTGTACCCACGATTAGAAAACAACCCGGCCACCCGGCTTAGGGCGCCGACTTCATTTTGCAGCAGGATGGAGATGATGTGTCGTTTATTGCTCATGTTGATTTGTACGGCGTTACCCGCGGGGGGTGGCGAATCTTCAAGGGCGCACAGGTTAACCGAGGCGATGCCAAGAGGTAAGGGTCAATCGGGTAAAACTCCGTGAAAAGTGGTGTCGGAGCGGTCTAGCTGTTAGGCTTTTCAGTTCTTCGTTATTTTTCATGTCATTTTGGCAGTAAGCTCGTGACTTCCAGTTCAGATAAAAATCCATCCATGCACACCCCCTCATCCAGTTCTTCGCGTAATTCATTGGCAGGACAGACGTTGTCCGGAGCCGAGATTTTGGTTCAGGTACTGGCTGACGAAGGGGTAGATGTCGTATTCGGCTATTCCGGTGGGGCTATTCTGCCCACTTACGATGCGATTTTTGTATATAACCAGCAACACATGGTCGGTAATGGTGGCAAGCATCCCATGCCGCTCATTGTGCCTGCCAATGAGCAGGGTGCGGGTTTCATGGCGGCCGGTTATGCGCGCGCCAGCGGCAAGGTGGGGGTGGCGGTTGTGACGTCCGGTCCAGGGGCTACGAATACGGTCACGCCAGTGCGGGACTGCATGGCTGACTCGGTACCCATTGTGGTTATTTGTGGGCAGGTGCCCACCAGCGCAATCGGTACTGACGCATTCCAGGAGGCGCCGGTGGCTGGGGTTATGGGTTCGGTGGCTAAGCACGTGTTTTTGGTGACTGAGGCTGAAAAGCTTGAGGCTACGTTACGCACTGCCTTCGAAATTGCACGGACCGGTCGTCCTGGTCCCGTCGTAGTGGATATTCCAAAAGATGTACAAAACTGGCGTGGTGTGTTCCGTGGTGAGGGGCGTCTGCCATTTCCCGGTTATCAGCAGCGGATGCAGAAGTTGGCTCAGTCCACGCTTACAGATCAGGAATGCGCTACATTTTGGTCGTTATTGGCTCACTCTAAGCGGCCGATGATTTACGCTGGAGGTGGGGTAATCAATGGTACGGCAACGGAGGCCTTACGTACCTTTGCTCATAAATTTAGGGTGCCCGTTGTGACGACCTTGATGGCTTTGGGCGCGATGGATACCACAGACGAGTTGTCGATGAGTATGTTGGGTATGCATGGAGCAGCCTATGCTAATTATGCGGTCATTGATTGCGATTTCTTGCTTGCTCTTGGGGCGAGGTTTGATGATCGGGTGGCGGGTGATTCGCAGCGGTTCGCGGGCAATGCCAGAACCATAGCGCATATCGATATTGACGCGTCCGAAATCAATAAAGTGAAAGCCACGCAATGGTCTCATGTTGGTTCGTTGGTCGGAGCTTTGCAAGCGCTTACCGCATATGGAATTAAGAATAAGTTAACTATAGATACATCTGATTGGCTTAACCATTGCAATGAGCTTAAGAAAAAGTATGCAATGAATTATGATCGACAAAGCGCGCTGATTCAGCCTTATTACCTGATTGAAGAAATAAATCGGCTTACTGGCGGAAAGGCAATCATCACGACTGGGGTGGGTCAGCATCAGATGTGGGCGGCCCAGTACTTTGATTTTCAGGGCCCGCGCCAGTGGCTCACTTCCGGCAGCATGGGCACTATGGGCTTTGGTTTGCCTGCCGCCATCGGTGCGCAGTTTGCCTGCCCTGAAAAACTGGTGATTGATATTGATGGTGATGCCAGTATTCGTATGAATCTGGGCGAACTCGAAACCGTGACCACTTATGATCTGCCCGTGAAAGTGGTAGTGCTGAATAACAACGGCGACGGTATGGTTAAACAGTGGCAGAAACTTTTTTTCAAAGGTCGGCTTTCAGCAAGCGATAAGTCACTGCACAAAAAAGACTTCATCAAAGCCGCTCAGGCGGATGGCTTTCCGTTTGCCGTTCGTTTGGATCGCAAGCAGGACGTGGCACGTGTTGTTCGCGAGTTTATTGAGTTCAAAGGGCCTGCGTTTCTTGAAGTGGTCATTGATACCGATGCCGGTGTTTATCCCATGGTGGGTCCCGGCCAGTCTTATGAACAGATGATTACCGGTGATTTCATCCCAACTCGCGCTATCGCGAAAGCGGAAGAAAAGCTGGACGAATCAAAAATGTTTTAACATATTCTTATGATTTGCTCGCGAGTTACGTCAATACTCTGCACCAGTACGGAAAACAATCATTTGCAATCCCTAAACCTGAGACTCTGTTCTATGTTGCGCGGCTAATATTTGTTTAGAGTCGAGCTGGGTTTATATAAAGATCTAGCCACGTATCGGGAGACTCAGGTGCATCAAGCCCTTTCACGTCGTCGTATGCCAATGTCCATACCAACCACGGTGCATGTTCGCCGTAGTTACGCTGAATCACGTTATGGGCAGCTACATTTGCATACTGCCTACCCCTCAGGGGGTGGATTTGACGAGCGGATTCCATTGTTATGTCTACATCCTTTAGGTAGTTCATCTAAATATTTCGCACCTCTCTTGCCTGAGCTCGGTCGGGATCGAATTGTGTATGCTTTTGATTTGCCGGGTTTCGGTTGGTCAGATGCCCCAGACCGTCAGTGGTCATTGGAAGACGTTGCAGTCGTGATCGGGGAATTTGCCGATTCATTAAGATTGCGAACCTTTGATGTATTCGGGGTGCAATTAGGTGCGCTTGCCGCGATTGAACTGGCTGCTATCAAGTCTGAGCGGGTGCATGGCGTGGTGTTGGCATCTGTGCCCCATTTTACGCCACAAGAAGCTAAATCTCAGGAATGGACTAACTTGCCGATTCTGCCTGAGGCAGATGGTTCCCACTTACTAAAAGAATGGCAACGGCTAGAAATTTCGCGGGGCGGTCAACTCAGTCCTGATCAAATGACCCAGGAATTGGTCGACGTATTGCATGCCAGCAGGTACAACAGTTTGGCGCAACAGGCTATCTTGGACTTTCCCACCGCACAGCGTCTGGCTGAATTACGACAGGCTGGATTGATACTGTGTGCTCATGATGAGTTTGAAGAACACTGTACCCGAGCCAAAAATTCCTACCCACAGTCGATTCTTGAGGAATTACCAGAAGCGAGCTCGAACATTTTCAGTCACCATCCGCAGAGGGTGCTGCAACTGGTGCGACAGTTTCTGGATCGCTGAATAAGGTTATAGCCATTGTGACCATGCCCAGCTAGCAGCTAGGGCGGTCACTATCGTAGTGAATACTCCATTGATGAGGATTATTTTCATTCGCAAGGTATCAGGTTTCATTAGGGTATGACTCATCAGTACGGGCAACACAATCAGTATCACCGCATTGATAAGCCCAAATAGGCCTCCTCTCTGCCACCAAGTCAGATGAACGACTGCGCAAAATCCCCAGCTTAACCAGAATAGTAGACCGATGCCTGCGCCGAAGGCGGCATGCAAGCTGACAAAAAGAATTTCATTAAGGGCGCTAGGCGTCGGCCAAATATAATTTGAATGCCGACTATTCGAGTGTGCCCAAAAGAACCTGAGAACGACACAGCAAGCTAGGCCTGTGGCCATGCCAAAGCTGATTACTGGGAGTGCATTCAAACGGTAACTCCTTGTGAGGGCGGCGCATCGAACTCCTGATTCAAGGGTGCTCAAAGACGTACGTGAAATGGGTCCATCGCGCATACCTAATATAGCTTGATATAGAGGTAATTTGGGCAACTGAGTATTCCCTAAATGGATACTAGGGTCAGTTGCCCTTATCTCTATGCTGCGATCAAGTTTAACGGTCAGTAGTTGGCTCGTATGCCTTTGGCCTGATACTGTAGGCAGTCTAAAAAACTCCGGAATGATGCTTCATGACTGATTTCTATCTTCAACGCATTTTGAAAGCGCGTGTTTACGATGTTGCAGTAGAAACGCCGCTAGAGCAGGCAAAGCGACTCAGCGCAAGATTGGGGAACACCGTACTTTTGAAGCGCGAAGATCTGCAGCCTGTGTTTTCATTCAAGCTGCGTGGTGCCTATAACAAAATAGCGCATCTGTCCGAGGCCGTGGCACGGCGAGGGGTGATTTGTGCGTCAGCGGGTAATCATGCTCAGGGTGTGGCATTAAGTGCACAACGGCGCGGCATCAGGGCGGTTATTGTGATGCCGCTGTCTACGCCCAGTATCAAAGTGAATGCGGTCAAAGCCTTAGGGGGCGAGGTTGTATTATTTGGCGATGATTTTGATCAGGCTTATGAACATGCTGTTCAGATGTCACGCGAGCAGTCTCTAACCTTCATTCATCCCTTCGATGATCCTGATGTGATTGCGGGACAAGGTACTGTTGGTATGGAAATTCTACGCCAGCATTCTGGCGAGGACATTGATGCCATCTTCATTGCAGTGGGTGGTGGTGGGTTAATTGCCGGGATTGCCACCTATGTAAAGAGTTTATTTCCACACATTCGAATTATTGGTGTAGAACCTGAGGATGCCGACGCCATGCATCAATCGTTGGCCGCCCACAAGCGGGTGACGTTGGATCGTGTTGGAATTTTTGCCGATGGTGTGGCTGTGCGTCGTGTTGGCGAAGAGCCTTTCAGGTTATGTCAGCAGTATGTAGACGAAGTGATCTTGGTCAACACTGATGAAACCTGTGCTGCCATTCAAGATATTTTCGAAGAGAATCGCACGGTAGTAGAGCCTGCTGGAGCTTTGTCACTTGCGGGTATCAAAAAATATCTTGCTCGTGAACACTGGCAGGGCAAGACAGTGGTAGGTATCAATTGTGGCGCCAATATGAATTTTGATCGGCTGCGTCATGTGGCCGAGCGTGCGGATATAGGTGCGCAGCGCGAAGCATTGTTCGCAGTTGAAATTCCTGAGCAGCCTGGAAGTTTCATGCGATTTTGTGAGTGTATTAGTCAGCGCAGTATTACTGAATTCAATTATCGGTTTAATGCAGGGAGTGAGCGGGCCAATATTTTTGTGGGCATTGCTTTAAGTGAAGGCAATAAGGAGCGTCAACAGCTGCTCGCGCAATTACAGTCTGATGGCTACAGGGTAGTAGACATGACCGATAACGAGATGGCTAAGCTCCATGTACGTTATATGGTTGGAGGGCATGCTACGGGTATACGCGATGAACGCTTATTACGGTTTGAGTTTCCAGAGCGTCGGGGAGCGCTTCTGAAATTTCTGAAAGCGATCGGGACGCAATGGAATATCAGTTTGTTTCATTACCGTAATCATGGATCTGACTACGGACGGGTGTTGGCGGGGGTGCAGGTACCATCTGAGCAACTTGAAGATTTGCGCTTGCATTTGCATGAACTGAAGTACCCGTATCAGGATGAAACGAATAATCCGGCCTATAAATTATTCTTAGGTGCCTGAAGCTGTTGGAGCGCGGATTTTACTTCGCGTGTAATTACGGCTTGAGAACCATAGGTGTCTTCTATGGTGGGTAGGTGTTTAGCGAGTAACTGTGATGCTTCTGTGTGTTGACCGGTAGCAAGTAAAGCAATTCCTAACGCTGCATTTGCGGTGGCGCTGATCGGGTTATTGGTGCCCAGTGCTTGATCTGCAATTTTAATTGCGCTCTTCAACAAAGCTTTTGCTGAAGATGCTTGGCCCAGTTTGGTCAGGCTGCGTGCCAAGCCAATTTGTGCACCTGCTACAAGTACATGTTCTTTACTGATACTTTTTGAATAGATGGTTAACGCTAGACGGAAATTAGTTTCAGCGTCTTTATATCTTCCTTGATCGTAATCAAGTAAACCAATATTAACTCGGTCATACCCGACGTACTGATGCTGGTTACCGTAGAGTTTAATATTAATCTGTAGTGCTTCATTCAGAATGGTTCTTGCTTCTTCAAATTGGTGATTACGGCGCATAAAGTTGCCATAATTTTCAAGTGTGTCTACTGTATCGGGATGGCTTAGGCCAAGAGTGTGCCGCTTAATGTTCAGTGACTGACTGAACCAGTCAGCAGCTTCAGTGTATTTTCCTTGACCTTCGAGGATGTCAGCCAGTCTTGCCATTTGTTCTGCTACGAAGGGATGATCTTGTCCTAGTTCTGCCGTAGAAATGTTGAGCGCTGCGCGTAGCCAAGGCTCAGCTTCGGCTTCCTTGTATTGATCAGATAAGGCTTTGCCCAATTCGCTCATTACCTTGGCCTTATCAAAGCTCTGGCTCTGCCCGAACTGATCAAATAATTGGATGGAATGTTGAAAATGAGTAACAGCGGTAGCAAATTCGCCACGTTCGAGGGCAATGCGTCCGAGTAAATGAAACGATTTTGCTTGTTCGATAGAAGCCGTGATTGCTCCACCTTGTGCTACATGAATAGAATACTGTAATGCCTGTTCAGCATCGTCCAGTTTGCCTAAGGCAATCTGAGATTCGCTTAACGCATTGATTGAGCTGGTGACCTCATGGTGTTCAGCACCGTAAAGTTGCTTACGGATAAATAATGATTTTTCTAATACCTCATTAGCTTGTGTGTATAGACCAAGATTGTAGTAAACGTGGCCAATGGTGTTAAGCAAGGTGGCGCGCGTTTCCGGTAGGGTTTGCAGATTGTCATCGACTCGACGTGTACCTAGGTCAAGCAGTTCATGAGCCTTAATGTCGGCGCCACGGCGGCGTGTTGGATCTGAAAGTTCGAACAAGTCGACTAGAAAGGAGGAGACTTGTTGTGCTCGATTTCGTTCTAAGGTGATTGCATCGCGTTGTTCAGTTAAGGCTCGTGCTTGTAGATAAGTGATGGTGCTAAAGACAGTGAGAATTAAAAAAATAAATATTCCTACGCTAACCGTAAGGCGATGTCGCCTTATGAATTTGAAGGATCGATACGACCAGCTGTCGTTGCTAGCGAGTACCGGTTCTCCGTGAAGCCAGCGTTGCACATCATCTGCAAATTGATTGGTTGTGGCATAGCGTCGCTGTGGTTCTTTGCGTAGTGCCATCATCACGATGTTGTCGAGATCCCCTTTCAAGGTTTTAGCTAAGTTGCGTAGAGTCATCCGACGACACGGTGCGATATCTTGATTGGATTGACTGGAGGTGTTTATCGCAAAAAGTAACTGGCTAGGAGAGGGTGGGATCTGGTGACAAACTAAGCGTTCTACTTCGGACATGCGCGACCGTGGTGGAATCTGAATTGCCCGATGGCCGCATAACAATTCATAGAGAAGTAAACCTAGTACGTAAATATCACTGCTAGTCGTGATCGGGTCACCTCGAACCTGTTCGGGGCTGGCATGCGCTGGAGTCATGACGCGCAATCCCTCTTGTGTGAGGTTACTGTTTTCGAATGGTAATTCCCCGTTCAGGATTTTAGCGATACCGAAATCTAACAGCTTAGGTTCGCCGTCGTCCGTGACTAAAATGTTATTGGCTTTGAGATCGCGATGAACGATGAGACTTTGATGGGCGTATTGTACCGCTGAGCATACTTTGCAAAAGAGTTGTAGGCGTTGTGGAATGGTTAAACGCTGACGATCGCAATAAATATCGATGGGAATGCCGTCAATGTATTCCATGACCAAATACGGTGTACCATCTTCACTGGTGCCACCGTCAAACAGTCGAGCGATATTTGGATGTTGTAGGTTCGCCAAAATTTGGCGTTCGGTGCGTAATCGTGCATGGACATCCATTGGTAACATGCGGCGTTGAACCAGTTTGATGGCTACACGCTGTTCGAATTCGTGATCAATGCGTTGCGCGAGATAGACCTCGCCCATTCCGCCAGCACCGATCATATGCAGTAATTGATAGTGACCGAGCTGACGACCTGTCCAACTGCTTGGTTGATTTAAGAGATCGGCACTCGTCAGATCCGTAAGGGACGGTTGAGGTATGGCTGCTGGGTTGTAAGTGTCTTCGTGCATTACATCCAAGCTCTAATTTGAAGGGCCGTCAGTCAGTAGGCTCTAGTCGCTCGCCTTCGGGTGGCAGAAATTGTTGGCAACAATGACTCAGCCAACTGTGAAAATGTTGTAGTTTGGGCAAGGCAAAGTGTTCTGGCGGCGCAACCAAGTAATAGGCGGCGCGTTGACGGACGCTTTGGGTACCCACGCGAACCAGTCTACCTACAGACAAATCATCCGCTACTAATGACCAGCGCGCTAGTGCTAGTCCTTGTCCCAGTTCAGCCGCATGTAATGCAGCTATCGAATCTTCCAACATTGGTCCTGGCTCAAGTCGAGTGGTATCGCCACCTAATCGGCGCAACCAGTCAGACCAGGGCTCATGCTGACTGTTAAGAAGGCGGTATTTTTGTAATTCACCGACGGTGTTGACAGGACCAAGTTGGGCATAGAGATCGGGGCTGGCTACCG
Organism: Pseudomonadota bacterium; assembly: GCA_947454465.1. Taxonomy (GTDB): domain Bacteria; phylum Pseudomonadota; class Gammaproteobacteria; order Steroidobacterales; family Steroidobacteraceae; genus CAILZL01. Next base: position 61,628 of record CANGJP010000001.1, on the reverse strand, counting down.
GAAATACCCAATCATCCATGACATGCTCAGCTCGCAGGTCTGGCCAGCGGCCACTGCCGTAACGAACCGCCGCATGGAAGTCGGTTTGGGAAAAGTCCACCAGTGCGCGACTGGCATTAAAGCGCAGATCGATTTCGGGGTGCTGTTGGTAGAAGTCAGTCAGGCGCGGCAGCAGCCACTGCTGCAGGAAGGAATTCAGTAGGCTGATATTCAGTAGACCGCTGCTGCGATGGTTGCGCAGTTGCTCAATTGCACGCCCCAATTCGTCGAAACCCCGTTGTGCACCAGGAAGTAGCTGTGCACCTTGCGGGGTCAGGCGTACCGAACGGCTGTGCCGATAAAACAGGGGGGTTTCGAGAGAGTCTTCCAGTGATTTGATCTGTGCACTGACCGCTGCCGGTGTTACCTCCAGCACTCTTGCCGCGTCAGTGAAACTAAGATGTTCGGCGACCGAAACGAATACTCGCAGGGCATTTAAAGGCAATTTGCTGGTATCGCTCATTATTAAGAAACTCTAATCTAATTTTTGGCGTGAGTATTAAAGATCAATAAGTTACGCTTATAACAATGAATTCAGCAAGTGTATTATTAAAATTTAGTAAATAATTATGGGCATGTATGACAAAAGTCAAAGTTGCGCCCACATTGATTTATAGGATGAAGGCTTCATGCATAAGACCATAGCCAATTTCAGCATTCAGTCCGCAGTCTCGGCAGACGTGCCAGATATATTGGCCATGATTTATGAGCTGGCTGAATTTGAACGGTTAACACTTGAGGTTAAAGCTACCGAGCAGCAATTACGTGAGCATTTGTTCGGTCCCCAACCCCATGCCCAAGTGTTGCTGGCGAGGGTCGCAGATCAACCCGTGGGTTTTGCGCTGTACTTCTATAACTACTCAACTTTTCTCGCCAAACCTGGTGTTTATTTAGAGGATCTATATGTGCGTCTTCACTGGCGTGGTCAGGGCATTGGCACGGCGTTATGGCAGGCCGTTAGAGACCGCGCTCTGCTGCGTGGCTGTGGTCGGTTCGAATGGTCGGTTCTGAACTGGAATCAGCGTGCCATTGAGTTCTACCAAAAAATGGGTGCAAAACCCATGAGTGAGTGGACGGTTTATCGGTTGTCTGGTGAGGCGTTAGAGACGCAGAAGCAATAAGGAACGCAACCTGGACGTCAGCAGGGCGTAGATCCAGATAAAGATCAGATACCATCTCAGCTCTTTTCAGTGACGAACCTGATGGAATCAAATGCCTCCAAGTTGCTTTGGTGTGGTTATATTTTTCAACAGATTACAAGCTTAGCATCGTCAGAGTGCAGTGATCGTCCTGAATATTGGCTTAAAGACAGGGGGATGAACACGGTGCTCACCCTGCGAGATCAGCAACTTAAAATTTAAGAGAACATGGATCGTGACTATGGTGAACTGTTGAAGCTGGTTGCATCTTCCACATCACCCGATGGCGCCATGAAAAAGGACAAAGACTGCTTGATGCGTTGAGGCAGCAACAGGCCGCATGGTTAAGAAACAAAAAAGAGTGCCCGCTAGACGGTATGCTTACAGGCGCAGCTGGCGGTGATCTGCCGCCTATGCAACTAAATGCAATGACAATTTGACCGAACAGCGTTTAGGTCGCAGTAATCTAGCATCGCGTTGTATACAAAATAGCGAAATATAAACGACTGTATGAACAAAATGATTGTCTACAGCAATTAGACCCGTTAGTGAATAAGCTCTAGATCTGCTGGGTAGTAGCCGGACAAGTATCGATAGTCAGACGGCAAGTCTTGAACGAATGAGGTTACTGTCTTGGTAACAGAAATCGTTGGCCTCGGTAACTTAGAATGACGCCTTCTGTGGTGATTTGCTCTAATAGGGGCCCTTCGATCAAGGCTTGGCCTTCAAGATATTTTTTACTATTAATAAAAGCAAAGCGCTGCATTTTGGCGTCAGAATACACGTGTAAGTCGAGACGCAGATCTGCAAGATTCAAGGCTGCTGCACCACCTAGGCTTGCAAAGGTGGGCATCTGACCAGAGTGATTGCTCTGCGTATAGGTTGTAATCCCATTTTGGTTAGTGCTTGCTGATGCGGCTTGTACTAAAGGTGCACTCTCTGATGAGCTGGCATTATTCAGTAGGATGCTGGTGGTGTCTTCAGAATCAGTGGGGTTGCTGGCTTCTTCTTCCAATACCCTAACTTCGCGGTTTAGGGATGATACAGCGGGTGTCATTACCTGGCTCATCGTGCTTGTCGAACTGCTGCCTTCATTCCGGACGGTCAGCGTACTCGGAGTGTTATTACCTACCCACAATAGCATCAACAAAACAAAATTGAGCAGCGCTAACCCGATTACTAACCAGATCCATAGCGGTTTGGATCGAGTACGTTGACCATAGGTTAAATCAGTCACGCTTGGAGCTTGCTGACGCCGACGTTCCTGATCAGATTTTTTTAGGGCATCGAGGATAAAGCTCATGGTATCAATTCGCCAATGCTTGAGGGTTGTAATCTGAGTGAGGAGTTAATAAGAGTTGGGCTGCCATCATTCGCCGTCGCAGCATCAAGGGCAACATGCGTTTGCAGTCCAGCTAGTCCGTCGGCATGTAAACGATGAGCACGTTGAAAGTCAGCAAGGCTGGCCATGAGTTCCTCATCAAATACGGGGTTGGTATTTTTGGGGGAAGGTTCCCCTTTGAGGCTGGCCAAGGCCTGGCGTAACCAAAGTACGTCTGCACCCTGTGCGCCCAGACTCAGAACCTTTTGGTCATGGATTTTTGGACGCCATAGCAACAAAAAATCACCGTTCCAGTAACGCGATAATGAAGCCGTGGTAACTGAAAAAATGTGCTGATCCAACATGAGGCGCGCGGTGGTCGTCGTCAACTCAATAATAACAACTTGATGCGCTGCCCCTTGGTCATCGGATAAATGCAAAATAGCCGGACGGTTAAGGCTGCGTAATAGTTCCCACGAGCCTTTCTGGAATACGCACTCTAAATCTTGCGCCAAAGCTTGCTGGCAGCTACGGGGTCCGCCGGGCGCATAGCGTGCTCCCCACATTGCGAATAAAGTTGTTAAGGCACTGTCTGTACCAGTTGATGAGGCATATTGCTGCAAGGCTTGCCCAACATCTAAGGATAAAGGTGGTGGGCGGATGGCACCAGGTGATGCAGTAATGGTAGTAGTTTCCACAACAGGTTGGGTGTCATTACGTGGCCAGTAGTGATAGATGATAGCTGTCGCGGAGCCAATCATAATTACAGTGAGTGCCAACCAAGGCCAGCGAAGAGGCGATGACCTTTCACCGTGAATTTCTGTTGAGGCTGCGTTAATTAACACAGTATCAATTTGGTGCTCGCCTTTAGTGTAAGCTCCGAGTAAAGCGCGATCACATATGATATTAATTAGGCGTGGGATGCCTCGACTAGTACGATGTATAGCTTGTAAAGCACGATCAGTGAATACCTCGTGTATTGCACCTGCAACTTGCATACGATGACGAACATAGGCGGCTGTATCATCACTGTTTAATGGTGTGAGATGAAAGCGTCCTGTGATGCGTTGGGCAAGCTGACGTAGGTCGTTCCGTGCTAGTAAATCACGCAATTCAGGTTGGCCAATGAGAATAATTTGCAGCAGCTTATGTGTCGCAGTTTCCAGATTGGTCAGTAATCTGACCTGCTCAAGTGTTTCAGGAAGCAGATTTTGCGCTTCATCCACGATGACCACCACCTTTCGGCCTTTGGCATGAGCAGTGAGTAAGCGCGCATTCAGAGCATCCACTAATGATTTCAGGCTATTCTTGTCTGCATCATTGAGCGAGATGTTGAGTTCCTCGCAGATAGTGAGAAGTAACTCAGAAGGTGATAGCCGCGGATTAAGAATTACGGCGACATCGGCATGTTGGGGGAGCTGATCTAATAGTGTCCGAACCACCGTAGTTTTCCCAGTACCCACTTCTCCGGTAAGTTGAATGAAGCCGCCGGCTTCATTCAGGCCATACATCAGGTGCGCCAATGCTTCCGCATGCCGCTCACTCATATAAAGATAGCGCGGATTAGGTGTGATCGCGAAGGGCTTTTCGCTAAGGCCGAAAAAGCTCATGTACATGCTAGGTGAATCCAAATCTCGGGGTTTCATGCTGACCATTGTGACTGATCTGGGCGATGCTGATAATACGCGCTAGGCTACTGCAATGTTATTTAATAAATAGAGTGAAGTCAGTTTGAGTATTTCTGCCGTTCCAATACCCAGTTCTGAGACGTACATATTCAATCCGCCCAACTGGATACGTAATCCTCACTTACAGTCCATATTGCCGACTTTAAAGCCCTGGCGATTGCCCGTATTGTGGCGTTCAAGGCATGTGCGGCGAGATTCAAAATCTATAGTTTTTGAGTCAGATGGTGGCGTATGCTTGCAGGCGCACTGTTCTCTTCAAGGTCGGGATCTTCCATGGATGATCATCGTGCACGGCTGGCTAGGAAGCGCGGAGTCTAACTATGTATTGTCATTGGCTGCACAACTTTATCAAGCAGGTTACAACGTCTGCAGATTAAATTTACGAGATCATGGAGATACCGAACACCTTAATCAGGGCTTGTTCCATTCCTGTCTTCTGAATGAAGTTGTGGATGTGGTGCGTGTCATTCAGCAGCACTACAGTATTAAGGATTTGTCACTGTCTGGATTTTCTTTAGGTGGTAACTTCGTATTGCGCGTTGCAGCACAAGCCAAAATTGCTCGAATTGCTTTACGTACAGTGATAGCAATATGTCCGGCATTAAACCCACAAACAAGCGATACAGCATTGGCGTCGGGATTGCCTATCTACAGGGAATATTTTTTGAACAAGTGGAAGCAGGTGCTCAAACGTAAACAAAAGTTATTTCCTGAGCTTTATGATTTCACCGAAATGATGGCTGGTAATAGCATCACCGAATTGACAGATATTCTGGTGCGGAACTATGCCGGATTCAGGGGTGTACGTGATTATTACGATGGCTATTCTTTGTTGGGCGAAACATTGGCTCCTTTAGAAATAAAAAGTCATATTTTGCTAGCTAAAGACGATCCAATCGTGCCCGTAGTTGATGCTGGTTTACTCGCTAAGAATCCGTATCTGAACATCACTTTATCTGACTACGGTGGTCATTGCGGCTTCATGAGTAGCATTGTTGGAAAGCGTTGGGCAGATGAATGGGTGTTATCACGTTTAAATATTGAATAACAACTATGCGGCGTTAATTTTTTCTTGTCGCCATTGTTTGATCCAGTGTTCAAGGTGTTGTGCTGTCATGGGTTTAGCAAGCAAGTAACCTTGCGCTTCATTACAGTGATTGTGGGTTAAAAAATGGAGCTGGGTGTCCATTTCAACCCCTTCAGCAACGCATTTTAAATTAAGTGCGCGCGCCATTACCAGAATGGCATTGACCATTGCGCTTCCAGTGGCTGTAACGCCAATGTCTTTCACAAAGCTGCGGTCAATTTTGAGAATATCGACGGGCATGTCGCGTAACATTCCTAAAGATGAAAAACCCGTACCGAAATCATCCATGGCTATACGCAAGCCACGATTACGTAAGGCTCTTAAAATGCTGATGACTTGTTCGGGATCGCTCATCAACGCACTTTCAGTGACTTCCATTTCCAAGTTGGTATGCTGCGCTCCGGTACGCTTAACTGCCGCATCAATTTCAGTCACGAGATCGACGAGACCGAATTGTAATGGCGATACGTTGAACGAAACGCGAAAATCAGGATCGATAGTGCGTTGCCACAGGGCAGCCTGTTGCGCTGCCATGTTAATGACTTGGTTGCCTACTTTGCCGATGAGACCCATTTCTTCTAGCAATAAGATGAATTCACTAGGGCCAATAATTCCGCGTTGTGGATGGCGCCATCTGACCAAGGCTTCTGCGCCTCGAATGCTGTTATCAGACAGGTTAAGCCGTGGTTGGTAGAATAGCTCAAACTCTTGATTCTCCATGGCTCTGACGAGTTCTACTTCCAGTGATAACCGTTGTCGCGCAGCGTGGTTGAGGTCATCAGAGAAAAGTTGACAAGCATTTTTATGATCACAGGCATGGAGTAATGCCGTGAAGGCATTGTCAAGAAGTTGATGTGCATCCTGAGTATCGTTTGGGCACAGACTGATACCAATAGATGCAGTCAGTTGTAATTCCATATCAGCTACTTTTATTGGTGCAGAAATAGCTCGTTGTATTCGTTTGGCTATTGCACTGGCTGCTTCAGTAAATTTTAGATGATTGACTATACAGATGAATTTCTCCCCTTCTGAGTGAGCAATCAATAGTGCCTCTTTGGGATCATCGTTATTAGTTAGGTCTTGTAAAGGATCACGGATTTGCTTACGAAGAATATCACTGACCGCCTTAAGGACGGTGTCGCTGGCATCTTGTCCGAGTGATCCTGTAATACGATTAAAGTCATCAAGACAGATGGCGAGTACAGCAACCAAGCTATTATCATCTTTATGATAATCAAGAAGACGAGCAAGATCGCGAATGGCGGCAGCTCGATTTGGTAATTCAGTCAGCGGATCTTTAAAAGCTAAAAATCGAATTCGTTCTTCTTGTACTCGGTTTTCAGTGACATCTTGTACGGTACTATAGATAATCCAATTTCCATTGGCATCACGGTTGAATTCACCCTGGTGGCGCAGGATACGCAGGGCTCCTTTGTTGCTGATGTAGCGATGTTCAAGTTGAAAGTTGCTGAAATTTTTGATGGCGTGCTCCATGTTTGCCTTCAGGTAAGGCACGTCATCAGGGTGTGTGTGATCACAGAGATAGTCCCAAGTGATTTCCGATATGTTCTTATTGTCTAAGAATTTACAGACAGTAGGTGATATCGCTTGAGTCGTGCCATTTATGGTTCGTTCCCAATGCCCTACTGAAGCCAATCGCTCTGCATAATTGAGCCTTTGCTCGCTCTGATGTAGCGTATCTTGTAGATCTTGATTGCGCAGTAGATAACGAACCCGTTCAACCAGTAATGATGGATGAAATCCTTTGCTGGCAAAATCATTGGCGCCAGCAGCACAGGCTTTTTGAATAGACTCAAGGTCATCTAATCCGGTCATGATGAGTATTTGTATTCGGTTGCCTCCCGGCAATACGCGAATCATGCTACATAACTCGATGCCATTCATCTTAGGCATCACGATATCAGTGACTATACAGTCTATTTTTTGTTGCGCGACTTTTTCGAGCGCTTCACTGCCATCGGATGCAGTGACTACAATAAATCCTGATTGATGCAGGGCGAGTTGTGTCATCCCGCGCATGGTGCTGTCATCATCGACAATCAATATGACTTTGCTGTTGGCAGCGGGAATGAGTGGTTCAATCATGATTGACTGCTACATCTTTATAGCAATCTCGTAGCATGGGTGGACAGTGCCCGCTCCCAATTTGTCTGCAATGCTGTTTTTTCAACATGGATGTCAGATCTGGAACTACGAAAAGCTGGTTAATTTAATCATGTTTGTCATAGTCAAAATTCTTACTGTGGTCAGTTCATAGGATCTGGCCGTCAACTTAGATGAGCCGTTTATATTCAAGTGCATGAATTAAGTTGAAGCGAAATTGTCTTTGACGGCTCCATCATCTCCGATGAAGCTCATCTCTACCACGGTGAAACCATTAAAGTGTGATGAGTCGCCCAAAATGTAATGCTGTTAGAATCATTGCTATGAGGAATGGGCGTTAAGATTGGGGCGAATACATGTTACATAATTCATGTGTCTTATTAGGACACTAGTCTTCGATGAGCGTTCGCCAGCGCTGTTCTCGATCATGTAAAGCGGTGTTAGACGTTGGTTTAATCGATAGGTTGTGGGAGATGTGCTGCCAATCGTGTGGTCGAGCTGCGGTCAGATAGGCTAAGCCTCTTCCTGTGAGTTCACGTTCACTTAATCGCATAACAGGAAGGCCACTTAGGTCTGCTAGGCATTCATTCAAGTAGATGCAGGCGCTCAAGCCACCGCCAACTAAGATTTTGTTTAGGGAGGGAAGGTGTTTACGCATGATCTGAATGTTGGCATTAATAAGAAATGCGATGCTCTCAATGATGGCAATCAAATAATCCTGATCGTCATGGTTGCTATTTTCGATGAAGCGAGGTTCGGATTCTGCTGACCAGTAAGGGGATGCGATGCCTCCCACGGCATTGATGAAAAAAGGGACTTGTTTTCCAGTTATTTGGGTGCGACTTAAACTGTTAAGGTTTGGCCAAGGGTCAATTCCGGATTGGTTAGCCCACCAGCTCAATGCAGCACCGGCACCATTGACTGTACCTTCGAGCGCATACATAACTGTGTCACCCTCAGAACATAACACGCTACGAAGTAGAGGGGCTGCATGCAAGATGGATCGATGGGTTGGTGCCATGATGAACGCACCGGTACCTAAATTTACATAGAGTGTATCTAGGTGTAAGGGGCCATTGGCAAATGGCATGGCCGCTTGATCCCCAGTACATATACGCAATGGAATTGTCTGATGACCAAAGTTTAGTGAACCATAATTAAATTGAGTGGGCACTGGCTTCGGTAGGAGATCGTTAGGAATGCCGAATTTCTGCAGTAGGCTTTCGCACCAAGCGCCACTGGCTGGAGACCAGAGTTGCGTGCGTGAAGCATTGGCCGGATCAACTACATAGGGTCGCTCCTTCAAAAGGGTGAACAATAAATAGCTAGCCAGTGGGCCACAGTGCAAGCAACCCATTTGCTGAGCTGTTTGTACTGCTGCTAGATGATCCAAGCACCAGCGTAACTTACTGGCGCCATAGTGTGGTGATAACACCAGCCCTGTTTGCTCCTGGATTTCATTCTTGTAGGGTCTAAGGGCAGTGACTAAGTCCGCATTGCGTCGGTCTTGCCAACTCAGTACGGGTGACAAGGGATTACCATTTTGTTGATCCCAGCAAACTACACTTGAACGTTGTGTGGCCAGACCGGCCGCACGTACTCGTCGTACATCTACTCCTAGGGACTTGGCCACATCGTCTATCACTTTCCGTAGCGATGCGACTATTTCGTCCGCATTGTGTTCTACGCGGTCTGAGCCAATACGCTCTGTACTGATTGCCGCATAGGCGTGCACCACTTGCTGACCCCGTTGATTAAATACCAATGCGCGGCTGGCATGCCCACCTTGATCTAAAGCCAACCACAAGGGTTTGTCATTACAATCGGAGGAAGTGTCGGAGGGCATAAATCCATTCACTCGGGTAGTAATCGGATGTGACGGGTGTCGGCCAATGGTTGAGCAGAGGGGAGAGAGGCACTGATGCGCTCCATCACTTTTTCTGCAGTTGCTCGCCAGCCGGTTAATTTGCCGCCTAAGATTGACAGCAACCGAGGGCGATCAGTTCGATCTAACGCAAACAGAGTTTCCCGAGGTCGCCGGAATGCATGGCCACTGCCAGTGGGTAGCACGCGCAGACCAGCAAAACTGCGCGTGATGTCTTGTTGGGCATGGTGTTTATGAGAAGGGAAATAAAGCTTCAAGGTTTGCAGCAGGTAATTGATCTCGGTTTGCAAAGGCTGTGCTGAAGCTGGATCTCCACGGTACCTGGTTTCAGTCGTACCAATCATGGTTTGGCCCTGCCAAGGCATGACGAATACCGCGCGGCCGTCGCGGGGACTTTCTACGTAGTAAATACCACGAGTGAGCGTTCCCGGTAGGATGAGGTGTGTGCCTTGTACTAACTCAATAGCGGGCAAGACTTGTGCGGGCGTGACGCATTTTAAGGTCTGATGGATCCACGGCCCTGTGGCATTGATTAATACTTTGCCACAGGTGGTATGGCTGCGGCCGTTTTGTAAATAGGTCACTTCAACGCCCTTAGGGTGTAGGTGTGCATGTTGAAGTTGCGCAGGCATGGATACTGTGGCACCTAGTTTTTGGGCTGATCTCAATACTGCCTGAGTTAACAATACATCATCTGTTTGCCCATCCTGGTAGCGAAATACATCATGGAGTCCTTGTGTATTCAGACCATCGAGTGTTGACCATTCACGACGATGAACGCTGCTAAAACCACATCCCTTTTGGAAACCACCCAGTAGCGCATACAAAGATAACCCAGTTCGAATTTGCCAAGATTGACGTCGAGTGTGTTGGTACAAAGGGATATAAAAAGATTTTAGTTGTACCAGGTCTGGTGCGTTTTTCAGCATTAAGGTGCGTTCATGCAAGCTTTCACGTACCAATTGAAATTGCCCAGTTTCGAGGTAACGTAAACCACCGTGGATTAATTTGCTAGAACGACTGGATGTGCCATAGGCAGGGTGCTGTTGTTCTAATAACAACACCCGATAACCGGCAGCTGCAGCTGCTTGTACAACGCCTGTACCGTGAATTCCCGCGCCAACAACGATGACATCGAATGCAGTCATGATGCAGATAAGTTCAATTTGATAGTTGAGTTGGGGGTGTTGTTTGCAGATCGTGCAGTAGTTTGCGTATTTGCATCGATTCCAGTAAATGCACTCCGCGCGAGATCAATTGGCTGGCTTCATCACGGTTCGTGACTTCGTAAATGACCCAATCCCACGAGCCTTGCCATAGTAGTGAGGCATTGTTTGGCAGTTTATCTTGATTACAGAATAGAAATTCGGGGCAACTTGTTTCGGCGCGTTCCTGGGCTGCAAAAGAATAGTCTGTCAGTACCCAACCGATCCGTAGAGCCGACGCTTGTCTGATTTGCATTACCGCCTCTAGGTCGAATGAGATCGCCACGACCTGATCAGCTACCGTTCGCAACTGTTCGCATACTTGGCGCACCATCGTCTCAGTGCCAAACCGCCGTAGTGAGGCGCGTTTTAGTTCCACGAAGGCCATGGCCTGAGGAAAGTGACGGAGCAGTGCCAGCGCACTTGCCAGTGTCGGAATAGGGGTGCCAGCAAAGCGATCGCCCAGTCGCGACGGTTCATGGACCGAAACAGTTTGAAGTTCCTCCCAATTCATGGCCAGCGCATCGAGATCAAGGCCAGCGCATCGGTTCAGGCGGTCATCGTGCATGACCACGGGGATTTCATCGGCGCTCAGGTGAACATCAAACTCGATGTGCCGTACCCCGAGTTCTAGAGCCGATTGAAGGGCTGGAAGGGTATTTTCAGGAAATTCGTATGCATTGCCGCGATGGGCAATGAGGCGTGCTGCAGGATCAATCGGTGCTGACATGGTCGTCCTGGTAATCTTTCCTGGAGCCATACTACTGAATTTAAACGGGTCATTTTCTCAGGATGTGGGCTCGATGGTCGACGGGGAAGGGCTGGGCCTGAAGGTTTAGTGCGACCTCACAGTTTAAATCGTAACTTCAAAAACTCTATTTGAGGAATCAATCTGGATGCAACCGTGGCTTCGGTCGCTTTTGTGCCGAATTGCGGCTCGATTGACGCCTTTTTTTTGTGCGGTTTTTTTAGTGATTTTGACTTGATTGCCCCAATCTGCCGCATCTGCGGGGGCGAAGAACAGATTTCTGATCTTTTTCCTACATCTAGGCAGTTGAAATAGCTTTAGCTAAAGTGCACGACCCCGTAAACTGATAGACCTCCGACTTGTAAACCGGTAAGTATTTCCGATGACCGCGACCACGCCTCCACATGATCAATCGCCCCAGTTGGGGTCTGGTGTTGTTTCAGCTCATGACGACACTGTTCAACACGCCCCCCAAATGGCGGTGCGCCCGAAAAAGCAGGGTTTGTACGACCCGCAGTTTGAGCACGATGCTTGTGGCGTAGGTTTTGTGGCCGATATTAAGGGTCGAAAGACCCACCGTATTCTGCAGCAAGGCATCGAAGTACTGAAAAATCTCGATCATCGCGGTGCCAGCGGTAGTGAAGTTAATACCGGTGACGGTGCCGGCGTATTGATGCAAATGCCGCACAAGTTCCTTGTGGCGGCGGCCAGTAAAACCAGTATCCAATTGCCTGCGGAAGGCGAATACGGTTGCGGTTTGGTATTTCTACCTCGTGACCCGAATAAGCGCCGCCGATTAGAAGCCAAGTTCGAGCAGATTATCCAATCCGAAGGTCAGATCTTACTGGGTTGGCGCACGGTGCCGACCGACAATTCCACCTTGGGCGACACAGCCAAAGCTTCCGAACCGTTCATGCGTCAGGTATTTATTGGACGCAATCCCGACTTAAAAGATCAGCAAGCATTTGAGCGCAAGCTGTTCGTGATTCGTAAGCGCGCTTATACCGATTTGCGTGCGTCCACAATTGATGGTGCTGAATTTTGGTACCTGTGTTCCCTTTCTACCCGTACGCTGGTGTACAAAGGCATGTTAACCACGGGTCAGTTGGAAGAATACTTCTTGGATCTGGCCGATCCGTCTATGGAAACGGCGCTGGCGCTGGTGCACTCCCGCTTCAGTACCAACACCTTCCCGAGCTGGGATCGAGCACATCCTTACCGCTACATTGCGCATAACGGTGAAATTAACACCTTGCGTGGTAATTTCAATTGGATGCGAGCCCGTGAGCCGCGCTTCCGTTCCGAATTGTTCGGCGAGGACATGGACAAGATTCCGCCGATCATCAACCCCAATGGGTCTGACTCGGCAATGTTCGATAACACGCTGGAATTATTGGTGCTGGCGGGCCGTTCCCTTCCCCATGCCGTGATGATGATGGTGCCTGAGCCTTGGTCGGGCCACGAAACCATGGATGAACAGCGCCGTTCCTTCTATCAATATCACTCAAGCTTGATGGAGCCGTGGGATGGTCCGGCCTGTATTGCCTTTACTGACGGTACGCAGATTGGCGCCATTCTTGACCGCAATGGTCTGCGTCCTTCGCGCTACTACGTGACCAAGGATGACTTAGTTGTGATGGCTTCTGAAGCCGGTGTGCTCGATATTCCAGCCGAAGATGTGGTTCAGAAAGGACGGTTACAGCCCGGGCGGATGTTCCTGATCAACATGGCACAGGGGCGCATTGTCGACGATGAAGAAATTAAGCGTGAAGTGGTCAGTCAGCGTCCTTACCGGCAATGGCTCAATGACAACTTAGTGCAGATCAAGGATTTGCCAACTGCACCCGAAGTACCGCTGCCGGATCACGATACCTTGCTGCAGCGTCAAATCGCTTTCGGATATACCTTTGAAGATCAGCGCGTGTTGATCACGCCGATGGCGCGTGATGGCGTTGAGGCCGTCGGTTCCATGGGCAATGACACGCCGCTAGCCGTGTTGTCCAATAAATCCCGTCTGCTGTTTGATTACTTCAAGCAATTGTTTGCGCAAGTGACCAATCCGCCGATTGATTCCATCCGCGAAGAAATTATTACCTCTTCAGAAGTGTGGCTGGGTTCAGAAGGTAACTTACTGGAACCACAGCCTAGCGATTGCCGTCGCGTACAACTCAGCGGTCCTGTGTTGACCAATGAAGATTTTGCCAAGATTCGTCGCATGGAGTTGCCTGGCTTGAAGGTGGGCGTGCTGTCCTCTTTATTTAAAGTGGCGCGCGGCGAAAATGGCCTAGCGAAAACCATGGAAGAGCTTTGTGAAGCGGCTAAGCGCATGGTAGAAGAAGACGAGGTGAACATCCTCATTCTCAGTGATCGCGGTGTAAATCGTGATTACGCACCCATTCCTTCGCTGCTGGCTGTTTCTGGTTTACATCATTATTTAATTCGTGCCGGGGTTCGTACTCGCGTGAGTTTGGTGGTGGAAACTGGTGAAGCGCGTGAAGTGCACCATTTCTGTCTGCTTGTAGGCTACGGCGCAAGCGCAATCAATCCGTATTTGGCTTTCGAAACCATTGACGGCATGATTCGTGAAGACATGTTGCCAAATGTCGATCACAAGACTGCCTGCAAAAACTTTGTTAAAGCTGCCACGAAGGGCGTAGTTAAAGTCATGTCCAAGATGGGCATTTCAGCCGTGCAGAGTTATCACGGCGCGCAAGTGTTTGAAGCGGTAGGTTTGCATCAGGAAGTGGTGGATGAGTATTTCACTAACACTGCCTCTCGCATTGGCGGTATTGGCATCGAGCTTGTGGCTCGTGAAGTGTTGATGCGTCACGGTACCGCCTTCCCAGCACGTCAGGTCGATGGTCATACGCTACCGGTCGGTGGTCAGTATCAGTGGCGTGCCGAAGGTGAACATCACCTGTTTAACCCGGAATCTATTCACCGTTTGCAGAAGTCGGTTCGTACCGGTAGTTATCAGACCTACAAGGCGTATGCCGAATTGATCGATGATCAGTCAAAGCAGTTAGCGACGTTGCGTGGTTTGCTTGACTTCAAGGCACGTACGCCTGTGTCACTGGATGAAGTTGAGTCTGTTGAAGACATCGTTAAGCGCTTTAAGACTGGCGCCATGAGTTACGGCTCGATCAGTAAAGAAGCGCATGAGACTTTGGCTATTGCCATGAACCGCATTGGAGGTAAGAGCAACACCGGTGAAGGTGGCGAAGACCCTGCCCGCTTTGTGCCGATGCCGAATGGTGACAGTGCTAACTCTGCGATTAAACAAGTGGCTTCTGGTCGCTTCGGCGTCACCAGTAACTACTTAGTTAATGCTCGCGAATTGCAGATCAAGATGGCGCAAGGCGCCAAGCCGGGTGAAGGTGGACAATTACCTGGTTCTAAAGTCTATCCATGGGTGGCTAAGACGCGTCATACCACTGCGGGTGTGGGATTGATTTCACCTCCACCGCATCACGATATTTATTCCATCGAAGACCTGGCTGAACTGATTCATGATTTGAAGAACAGTAATCGCAAAGCACGCGTCAGCGTGAAGTTGGTGGCTGAGGTGGGCGTGGGTACCATCGCTGCAGGTGTGGCTAAGGCGCATGCTGATGTGGTGCTGATCTCTGGTTACGATGGTGGTACCGGTGCTTCGCCATTAACTTCAACGACACATGCGGGTTTGCCTTGGGAATTAGGACTTGCTGAAACGCATCAAACTTTGGTGCTCAATAATCTGCGCAGTCGTATTGCTGTGGAAACTGATGGTCAGCTCAAAACCGGACGCGATGTAGTGATTGCTGCATTACTCGGTGCTGAAGAGTTCGGTTTTGCGACCGCACCCCTGGTGGCCACTGGCTGTATCATGATGCGCGTATGCCACCTTAATACCTGTCCTGCGGGTGTGGCTACGCAAGATCCAAAGCTACGTGAAAAATTCGCTGGCAAGCCTGAACATGTAGTGAACTTCATGCGCTTTATTGCGCAAGATTTACGCGAATGGATGGCTAAGCTCGGCTTCCGCACTATTAATGAAATGGTCGGTCGTGTTGATGTGCTTGAACCGAAAAAAGCCATTGAGCATTGGAAGGGTAAGGGCTTTGATTTCAGCAACATCTTGTATCAGCCTGATGCAGGCCCGGAAGTGGGTCGCTACTGTCAGATTGACCAAGATCATGGTCTTGAGAAGTCACTCGACGTCACACAGTTGCTGGAAATCTGTAAACCCGCCATTGAGCGCGGCGAGAAAGTCATTGGCGAATTGAAAGTGCGTAACGTCAATCGTGTGGTCGGTACTATTACCGGCAGCGAAATTACGCGTAAATGGGGCGCCGCTGGATTGCCCGAAGATACCGTACGCATCAAGTTCACCGGTTCTGCGGGCCAAAGCTTTGGTGCGTTCATACCAAAGGGCATGACATTCAATCTTGAAGGCGATGCCAACGATTATGTGGGCAAGGGATTGTCCGGTGGTAAGCTGATAATTTATCCATCAGATAAAGCACCATTCAAAGCCGAACACAACATCATCGTGGGTAATGTTGCCTTATACGGTGCAACCAGCGGTGAAGTTTACATTCGCGGTATGGCCGGTGAACGGTTTGCTGTGCGCAATAGTGGTGTCAGTGCCGTAGTTGAAGCCGTGGGAGATCATGGATGTGAGTACATGACCGGCGGACGTATTGTGATTCTCGGTAAGACAGGACGTAATTTTGCTGCCGGTATGTCCGGTGGTGTGGCTTACGTACTGGATGATTCAGGTGAATTCAATGCGCAGATTAATAAGGCAATGGTACACATTGAATCATTAGAAGATGCTGCTGAGATTGCCGAAGTGCGTGCCATGATCGAAAGACACCGTACATACACCAAGAGTGACCGTGCTCAGCAAGTGCTGGACGCCTGGGAAAAGTACCAGCCGAAGTTTGTCAAAGTGATCCCCAAAGATTACAAGCGCATGTTGGCCGGTATCAGACGTGCTGAAGAGCAGGGCCTTACCGGTGAAGATGCCATTATGGTTGCGTTTGAAGAGAACGTCCGTGATGGTGCTCGTGTCGGTGGTGGTTGATTAACGGGTAGGGCAAACAAAGGTGCCCTACCGGTTTCACTGAATTATTTTGCAAGATTGAGATTGACAGATGGGTAAGCCAACCGGATTTATCGAATACCTGCGCGAATTGCCAGTAGACCGTAGTCCTGCTGAGCGGGTGAAGGACTGGAAAGAATTTCATCATCACATGGATGATAAACGCCTGCGAAATCAGGGTGCGCGTTGCATGGATTGCGGCGTGCCGTTTTGTCACACTGGCAAGCTGATCAGCGGCATGGCTTCGGGTTGTCCAGTCAATAATCTGATTCCTGAGTGGAATGATTTGGTGTATCGCGGCTTGTGGCAAGAAGCGTTGACTCGCTTGCATAAGACAAATAACTTCCCTGAATTCACTGGTCGTGTGTGCCCTGCGCCGTGCGAAGGCTCTTGCGTGTTAGGCATTAACAATCCGCCGGTGACGATTAAAAATATTGAGAACACCATTATTGATCGTGGCTGGGAAGAAGGCTGGGTCATTCCTGAGGCACCGAAAGTGCGCACTGGTAAGAAAGTCGCTGTGATCGGTTCGGGACCTGCGGGTTTATCTGCTGCAGCTCAACTTAATCGTGCTGGTCATCTTGTGACTGTGTTCGAGCGCGCGGATCGTCCTGGTGGTCTACTGATGTACGGTATTCCGAACATGAAGCTCGATAAGAAAGAAGTGGTTGAGCGTCGTCTCAAATTGATGGAACAAGAAGGGATCATTTTTAAGTGTAATGCCGAAGTCGGTGGCAATGTTTCCGTTGAGTCGTTACGTAAAGATTTCGATGCTGTCTTGATTTGTACCGGTGCTACCTTGCCTCGTGATCTTGCTGTTGAGGGTCGCAACTTCAAGGGCGTCCATTTTGCGATGGAATACCTGACTGCAACTACCAAGGCTGTGATGGATCAGGGCCCTGACTACTGCCCAATCAGCGCTAAAGATAAAGATGTGATCGTTATTGGCGGTGGAGATACCGGTACTGACTGCGTGGGTAGTTCCATCCGGCAGGGATGTAAGAGTGTGGTTCAGCTTGAAATTATGCCGAAGTTACCGATGGATCGTGCTGCGGATAATCCATGGCCAGAGTGGCCTAAAGTCTACAAGATGGATTATGGTCAGGAAGAAGCGGCAGCGAAATATGGTGATGATCCCCGTCTCTACCAAACCACGGTGAAGAAGTTTGTTGCCGATGGTGCCGGTGCGGTGAAAGAACTAGTGACCGTACAGATCAAGTGGGAAAAGAACGACAAAGGCCAATTTGTCCCTGTTGAGCAAGCAGGTACAGAAAAAACCATTCCGGCCCAATTGGTATTGTTGGCAATGGGCTTCCTAGGGCCTGAACAACCACTTATTGAAGCTTTCAATGTAGAAACGGATTCCCGTACCAATATTAAGGCCGATCACGGTAAATTTAATACCAGTGTAAAGGGGGTATTCACTGCCGGTGATTGTCGTCGTGGCCAAAGTTTAGTGGTTTGGGCGATCAATGAAGGACGTGGTGCAGCGCGTGAATGCGACCGCTACTTGATGGGTGCCACTGATCTACCTTAATGGATTAGTTACATCTGTCTAAGGTTGACCTCCACAGCCTCACTGTGAACCAGTGGGGCTGTTTTTTTTTAGAGACTTAATAGATGGGTGTGCATAAAGGTGGTGAGAAAATGACTGTATGCAGCAATAGTCAAGATGATATTGTCTGTTGACTGTCCCAGAAGGTAAGTTTGATACTAAGTGCAACCAGTAACAGCAGAATGGAGGAATGTCGATGAGCCTAGCCAAAGAATTTAAAGAATTTGCCATGCGAGGCAATGTGATTGATCTGGCAGTAGGTGTGGTAATCGGTGCTGCGTTTGGCAAGATTGTTTCAGCGTTTGTCGATGCAGTGGTTATGCCAGTCCTTGGGTTGCTTACCAGCGGTATGGATTTTTCTGATCTTGCTGAACAAATTGGCACCAGTCCTGATGGTAAACCGGTTCTCCTTAAATATGGTCTGTTTGTGCAGGCCACTGTTGATTTCATTATTATTGCGTTTGTAATTTTTTTGGCTTTACGTGGTATTAATAAACTTAAGAAACCGGAGGTTTCTACGACACCTGCGGTGCCACCCAAGCAGGAAGTACTGCTCGAAGAAATCCGCGATTTATTGGCTAAGCGCTAATTTTTGAACAATCAAGTCGTCAGCAGCATCTTGATAGCAATCTGACGGCTGCTTGTTTTGTAAGAATTACACTATAGGCCCTTAAATCAGGTATCTAGCTGATTGAACTGAGTTTGCTATGAACTTCATGACTAAGCTGCGCAAAGCGTGGGCGTCCAGTAACTCATTGCTGTGTGTGGGGCTTGACCCAGATCCAAGCAAATTTCCTGGCATGCTACGCGATAAACCGCGAGCGATATTGGATTTCAATAAGGCAATTATTGATGCTACCCATGATCTGGTTTGTGCCTACAAACCACAAATAGCTTATTTTGCTTCGCAAGCTGCAGAAGATCAGTTGCTCGAAACTATTGACTATCTACGTAGCCAGTATCCACACATCCCAATCATTCTAGATGCCAAACGCGGTGACATCGGTAGCACTGCTGATCAATATGCGGCAGAAGCATTCGCACGTTATCAGGCGGATGCCGTGACCGTGAATCCCTATCTGGGTAGTGATTCGATCACGCCGTTTACGCGTTATGCGGAAAAAGGCGTAGTCATTTTGTGTAGAACATCTAATGCTGGAGCTCAAGATTTACAAGACTTACAGATTGATGGCAAACCGCTGTTTCTTCATCTTGCTAGCAAGGTGACGAAGGAATGGAACGGTAACCAAAATTGTCTGCTTGTGGTGGGCGCAACTTGGCCAGAGCAGATGCGTCAGGTTCGTGATGTAGTCGGGGAGATGCCACTGCTGGTACCGGGTATTGGTGCACAGGGTGGAGACGTGCAGGCCTTGGTGAAGGCCGGTAAGACTACTGAAGGTACTGGTTTGATTATCAGTTCTTCGCGTGCCGTACTGTATGCGGATTCAGGAAAGCATTTTGCTCAGGCCGCGCGTCAGGTCGCCAAGGCGACTCAGGATGAGATCAATTTGTATCGCTAAGTTATTCTGCAGATCGTTGGAGGTCATTATGCGTTTTACTCTCAGTGTGTCCGTACTGTTTCTGGGTACATTTGCTGCAGTAGCCGGCAAGGCAGCAAGTGTGGCGATTCCAACCTATATTTCAAATGCAGTCGCAGACAGTTCACGGTCTATGGTGGATGTACAGCGCGATGCGGTTCGTAAACCAGCGGAAATCTTGGCTTTCGCTGGCGCAAAGCCAGGTGATAAAGTCGGTGAGTTAATTCCAGGTAAAGGGTATTACTCACAGTTGCTTTGTCGCGTCGTTGGAGTACAAGGACATGTATATACCATGGGTATCAATCGCACTGTGCAGGTCAGTCGACCTCCACCCGATGTCGCAGTGGATGCCATGGGTACAGCGCCTACACCTATTCAAACTCCATGTAGCAACATTACAACAGCGACAGGTAATGCAGCTGAGTTGATTCTGCCAGGGGGGCTGGATTTAGTTTGGACCTCAGAGAATTACCATGACCTCAACAACAAGGCGTTTGGCTCGCCAGATATGAAAAAATTTAACAAGGCCATTTTTGATGCATTGAAACCGGGTGGGGTGTATTTAATTGAAGACCATGCTGCAGAAGCAGGAAGTGGTGGTCGCGATACGGAAACGTTACATCGTATCGATGTTGCGCAGGTTAAAACAGAGGTGACCAGTGCAGGCTTTGTATTCGAAGCATCCAGTGATGTATTGCACAATCCCGAAGATGCCCATACAGCAAGAGTGTTTGATATGAGCGGAAAGAGCGATAAATTCGTACTTAAATTCCGCAAGCCCGTTCGTTAAAACATCAAATTTCATTCAAGGCAGGTAAATTCTGCCTTGAATGAAGCGTTATAGATCACGTGTTCCATGCGGCAGCCATGCGCTTACGCATGGCTGCATCAGGTAATACACCATGTGCAGCACGGATATTGGATTCCATATGTTCCATTTTTGTTGTGCCTGGAATGGCCACTGTGACAGCGGGATGAGAAATCACAAATTTCAATAGGAATTCAGACCAACTGCTGCAGCCAATGTCCGCAGCCCAACTAGGCAGTACGCGTTGGTTATTTAGGAATAGATTTTCTTCGTGCTTACCACCAAAAGGTAGATTGATAACCACAGCAATGCCTTTGTCTAAAGCAGCTGGTAATACGGTGTCCTCGGCTTCGCGGTTTGCGATGGAGTAATTTACTTCCACGAAATCCAGCGGAAACTTTTTCATGTAAGAGACCAACTGTCCATGATCCATGTTTTCAGACGTGGTGATGCCAAGGTGACGAATTTTCCCTGCTTTTTTCCATTCTTGTAGTTTAGGCATCAAGCCATCGGTATTGAGCATGTTGTGAACCATGAGCAGATCAATCTTGTCGGTCTTAAGGCGTTCAAGTGAACGCTCGAAGCTTTTTACTCCACCCAGATCACCCATTTTCTTTTCGTCTTTTTCACCACCGCTAATCTTTGTGCTAACAAAGAATTTATCGCGCATTTTTAAGGAATCTAAGGCGCTACCAATGGCGGTTTCGCTTTCACGGTAAGCCGAGGCAGTATCAACGAACACTCCACCGAGTTCATTCATGCGTTTTAATACATTTTGCAAGTTTGGAACATCTGCAATGGTGAACGAGTTGGTGCCAATTCCGACACAGGGTAATTTCTGGCCCGTGGAAGGAATGGGTTTGGTGATAAGCGGTAACGGGCTGTCAGCAGCAAACACGTTACTCATAGTTGTAGTGCTCAAAGCTGCCACGCTTGAAAGAAGACCAAGTTTGATGGTCTCGCGACGGGTGCTCGAAAAATCCTTTGTATCACTCATGGTGTGCCTGTAAAAAATATAGTGTTTATTAAGAAGGGCAGGTGCGAATGATAGTCTTACCGAGCGGCATATTCGAGTCATTACCCAGTCAAGACATGTTAATCGTGGTGGTTTACATGAATTAACCGATCCGTTCATGGCTTCATAGGGGCTTAAAAGTTCAGGGCACCGTCATGGAAGGATCAACTGATTGTTGCCATGCCAACATCCCACCTTGGGTATTTAAAATCATGGTTTGTGTCTGGGATTGAGCCCAGAGGCAGGCTTGGGCACTGCGGCCGCCGCTGCGGCATATGAAAACAATGGAATTATAGTGGCCAGTCTTTAGAGCACGGAGCGATAACTCAGACAAAGGAATATTGATAGCGTGTTGAATATGCCCAGCGTCAAATTCACAGGGCTCACGAACATCAACCAGCAGTATGTCGCTGGGGTTTTGAGCAAGAAAACGCTGCAGATCGACCACTGATAGTGATTTTATGGTGTCACGTCCACATGACATTGATGATTCACTATTAGGTACAACGGTCGGATACGGTCCACACGCCGAACAGTCGTCGTTTGCAGAAAATTTGAATTCCGAAAATCGCAGGGCTAGTGCATCGTAGGTAAGCAAACGACCCAGTAAAGGTTCGCCAATTCCCGTAATGAGTTTGATCGTCTCGGTGGCCTGTAACGCTCCCATCACGCCCGGTAGTACCCCGAGTACTCCTGCTTGCGCACAATTAGGCACGGCTCCCTCATTTGGAGGGATAGGAAATAGACATCGATAGCAAGGGCCAAGATGAGGTACATAAGTAAATAACTGGCCTTCAAAACGATGTATGGCGGCCGAGATGAGCGGTTTGTTCAACAGAACGCAAGCATCATTTACTAAGTAACGGGTGTGAAATTGATCTGTACCATCGAGTATCCAGTCATAGTCCTTAATCGTTTGTGTCACATTGTCGGCGGTAATCTCCAGTTGATGTGTGTGGATGGTCAAGTGTGGATTAAGGCTGAGTAATCGCGAACGTGCCGCTGCCGTTTTTGTTTGTCCAATTTGTTCGGTATTGAAGAGCACTTGGCGTTGCAGATTGGAAATCTCAACGCAATCAAAATCAGCTAGTCCCAGCGTGCCTACTCCAGCAGCTGCTAGATACAATAAAGCAGGTGAACCAAGTCCACCGATGCCAACCATCAGAACGCGTGCACCTTTGAGTTGCTCTTGGCCGGCTGCACCAATCTCAGGTAAGTTAAGGTGGCGACTGTAGCGGACGAGTTCATCACTATTAAGACTCATGCGTCAGACTATAAACCACTCTCTTCCACGAATGCTATGAAATAAGTGGGTGTCTGGATAGGCTGGGCGGGTGGGCTTGTTGTGTATCTAAGCGAGATAAAATTAACGTCAATGAATTTTCATACGGTTGAGCTGTTGTGGTATCCACAAATGGTCTTGTTTGAAATACACTGCAGGGGCATTCATTACGACAGTAATGCTTCAATAAACAATGATTCCAAAGTAGGCGAGGAAAGCGATGAAAATATATCGACAGTTGAGTGGTGCACTGGCTCTGTTCGCTTTAGTATTCAACACCGGACATGCAGCAAACGTGACGTCTGCGGAGGCGTTACAGATCAAATCAGAGATCAAGCAGTTGGTTGATAACTATGCCATCACTCGTGATAACTGGGATGCTAAAGGTCACGCGGGTTTGTTTACCGAACATGCCAAATTGATTATGAATGGCGCAGTGACCGAAGGGGCGGCAGCCATTCAAAAACGAGTTGAAGGCTTAAATCATGATGGTAGAAGTTTGCATATGATGACTTCTAGTCAAATCACCATTATTGATAAAAATACAGCAACAGGTATTCAATATGTTGCTGTCTATACCGTTACCCCAGATAAGCCTGTCAAAGACGAGGAGTCTATCGCGGTTAAAGGTCCGAGTCGGATGGGAAAGTATTTTGATAAGTATGAACGGACTGCAGAAGGGTGGAAATTTGCAGAGCGCCGTTTGCAAACTGTATTCACAACGGCGGAGTGATGAATGATCGTTAAGTTAAGTGCATGACATTTTCTGTTGATAAAAGCCCTGCACCAGAGTGGTGTGGGGCTTTTCATTGAAAATAGCCATTAGAACAGATTTTTCTCAGTCGACTTCGCTTTTAAGTCCACGACTCATTAATTCGCGAAAAGCGGCTTGTGGTGCAAGGCCCTCCTGAAGCATACGGTATACTTGTCTGCAGATCGGCATATCAACATGGTGTTGTGATGCCACTTGCATTACGGCAGTAGCAGCTGCAACACCCTCAACAACCTGTCCTATATCCTGTTGTGCTTGTGCGGTTTGTGTGCCTGCAGCGAAGGCTAGACCAAAACGGCGATTGCGGGATTGATTGTCAGTGCAGGTCAGAACCAGATCACCGAGGCCCGCTAGTCCGATAAACGTTTCACGTTGGGCGCCCAATGCGATTCCAAGGCGAGTCATTTCCACAAGTCCACGAGTGATGAGTGCAATGCGCGTATTGGCACCAAAACCCAAGCCATCAGAAATAGCAGCAGCAATGGCCAGTACATTTTTCACGGCACCGCCGACTTCTACGCCAATGAGGTCGGTAGAGGTATAAGCACGGAAGGTCTCGTTGGAGATGCTGTTGGCTAGGTCAATCGCGAATTGATGATCGTTGGCCGCAATCGTTAGAGCTGTCGGTAGACCTGCGCCAACCTCGCGCGCAAAAGTAGGACCTGATAGCACGGCAAGAGGCATGGCTGAACCCAGAACCTCTATGGCCACCTGATGTGGAAGTTTGCCTGTGTTGTGTTCGAAGCCTTTCGTGGCCCACGCGAGTCGCATCCCTGGACGCATCAGTGGTTTGATATCAATCAGCACGCTCCGAAATGCATGGCTCGGTACCGAAACTAATATGTCGGTGCAGCCTTGCATTGCATCAGCAAGCTTTGCTTTTGCTTGTAACAGCGCTGGGAAATGAGCATCAGGTAAATACTGGGAGTTTCGTCGCTCGCGTTCCATGCTCGCTAATTGCCTAGAGTCACGGCACCAAAGGTGTGTGACGCGACCGGCTCGAGCGAACTGAATCGCTAATGCGGTGCCCCAAGAGCCTGCACCGACAATGCAAATCGGTGGGGTCGTCACTGCTCAGTTAACCGTCGTCGTTGCAGCTGGTACATTCAATAATTCCTGCTGTGCAACCGATTGCTCATACAGCGCATCGAAATTCACTGGTGGCAACAGGAATGGTGCAAAGCCGCCTTTGACAAGCAGATCAGAAATAGTCTGACGAGCATAAGGCCATAGATAATTAGGACAAAACACACCCAGTAGTCGATGAACTTCATTGGCTGCGATGTTGCGCAGTACAAAGGATCCAGCCTGCTTAACTTCACACAGCCATAGCGTTTTTTCAGCTGCAACAGAACGTACATTGACGCTTACGATGACTTCGAAGGTGTCTGAGTTCAGTTGGTTGATGGTGGTCTGAACATCCATAGTGACATTGGGTACGCTGGTATTGTCAGCAACATGCGGGCCATTTGGTGCTTCGTAGGAAACGTCCTTCAAATACACATAGGGTTCAATATGAGGTGCATTGGGATCAACTGTCCCATTGGTTTGATTGGCTTTGTCAGTCATGGAGTCGACTCAGTAACCTTCAATATATTATTACAGTGGATCGTGAGCTTCACGCTGGAGACGATTGTGATAAGCCTAGCAGGGGGTCCAGGCCACCCTGGCGATCAAGGGCGGCCAGATCGTCAAACCCACCTACATGGTGATCGCCGATGAAAATCTGAGGCACGGTACGTCTACCACCTGAGCGTTGCAGCATGATTTCACGTTGCTCGGGTTGAGTATCAATCTTAATTTCACGGATGGCCACTTGCTTGCGCGCAAATAATTGCCGTGCACGGTCGCAGTAAGGACACACTTGGGTGCTGTACATGACGATATCAGGAGGGTTCATGAGTAGTTCCTAACGACCAGTCACTTATCGGTTTTGCGGCTCAGCGGCAGGTTATCTTGTCGCCAAGCCGTCAGTCCACCACTGAGGTTGTAGACAAACTGAAAGCCTTGAGCTTTCAGTAGCTTAGCGGCTTGGTTTGAGCGAGCACCGCTTTCACAACAGACAATCACTGCTTTTTCACGGTATTTTTTGATTGAATCGAGCTGCTCAGCCAGTTTGTCGAGTCCGATATGGCGGGCATCAACAATGTGCCCGCTAGCAAATTCATCGGCAGTGCGAACATCGAGCACCAGTCCACCCTTGTTGTGTAGCACAATAGCTTCATTGATGCTGATGGCGCTGCCACCTTGTAGCTGCTGCCACAGCTCGTAGCCGATAGCGATAACTGCGACAATAGCAGTGCCCCCTACGAGATAGGGGTGATGGTTGATATAGTCTAGAAAGCGATCCATGAGCAGTACTTCTAATTTGGAGCTTGAACAACAACGGGCGCGCAGTATAGCAGTCGTGACTCCGTCGCGAGGCATGCTCTGTGCCTTGGGTGTGTCGCTGCTGATGGCTTTGACCGGCGTCGGTAGCTCCGCCACGCGTGATACGGCCTTGGCCAAGGAAAATGAGCTGAAGCAGGTACGCGAAGGGATTGAAAATGTGCGTAAGTCGATCCAGTCTGATGCAGAACGACGCGATTCGTTGGTGGGGGAACTAAAAAAGGCTGATGAATCCATTCAATCTGCACGCGGTGAGTTGGCCGAGGTGCGCGGCAAACGACAAAGTGCCGAACAGCAGCTTCGTGAGCTTCAGGCCCAACAGTCCTTAGCCGAGACCAAAATTCATCTCGAGCGTGAAGCACTGGCGCGTGAATTAAGGTTGAGTTACATGAATGGCCGAGCTGAGCAATTCAAGTTGCTGCTGAATCAACAGGATCCGGTGCAACTGGGCAGAATGCTGAACTATTACGGGTATTTTGGTCGAGCACGGGCCGAGCATATCCAATCAATTAACGAACAATTGGCACATATTGCATTGCTTAAAGAGCGTATTGCCGGTGAAACGGAAAAATTGCGCGGTATTGAAACTGAAAGTGAGCGCAGTGCCAAATCGTTGGCATTGGCACGACAGAAACGTGCAGCCACCTTGGTTCAGGTGGAAAGTAAACTGAAGACCGGCACGGAACGGCTAAATAAACTACAGGCAGAAGCAAAATCACTGGAACGGTTGCTGGAGCAATTGCGTCTTGCTATGGAAAAGGCGGCGGCCCAATCCCGTGCTCAATCCAGTACAAAAGCGCCGCCTTCTACGCCACCCGTTGGGCGCGGAACGTGGCCTTGGCCAATGAAGGGCGAGTTACTGGCGCGATTCGGGCAACTCCGTTCTGGCGGACCCTTGAAATGGGAAGGTATGGTGATTGGTGCTACTGCAGGTGCAGAGGTTCATGCGCCTGCTGCAGGACGGGTGCTCTATGCTGACTGGCTACCTGGATTGGGGTTACTGCTGGTGTTGGATCATGGCGGCGGCATCATGAGCTTGTATGGACACAATGAGCAGCTTTTCAAAAAGGTGGGCGAGCAGGTAGGACGGGGTGAGCTCCTCTCGGCGGCGGGAGACACGGGCGTCAATGGACGTAGTGGTGTGTATCTAGAGATTCGTAATGGCAAAACACCCGTAGATCCCCTTAACTGGCTTGGTAAGCCCTGAGTCTGCGTCCGATGCACAGAAAAAGATCAATCGTGCATCAGGTGATGATCTATTCAGTGCATGATGCGGTCGCGTGATAATAAGCCCACAAATCTACTGTGATTTGCTTGCGAATTAACTTCAATATGACTACAACTGAGCCTCTACTTTGTAGTCTATTTGGTTTTCATGTCTAGCGCCCTCAATGACACGCAGATTGCTGATCTGATTCATGCCACGTGCAGTGAACCCCGCACGCTATTGGGTTATCACGAATTTGCACGCGAACAGGATGCGCCACTTTCGGTGGTGCGCGTGCTTGAACGCGATGCTGTAAACGTGTCGGTGTTTTGGGAGGATGAAAGTCAAGCTGCAGCACGACCTCTGACGCAGTTGCACCCTGCAGGGCTATTTGAAGGTCGAATTAATTATCGACGTCCGCTGGTGCCATATCGTGTATTGGTGACATATCGAGATGGCAGTCAACTCATTAAACACGATCCTTATTATTTTTCACCGCAGTTTACGCCGTTCGACTTGCATCTTTTCGGAGAAGGAAATCATCACACCTTGTACCGTAAGGTGGGAGCCCATCCTGAAGTGCTGGATGGAGTAAGCGGGGTGCGCTTTGCAGTGTGGGCACCCAACGCACAAAGGGTTAGTGTTGTTGGTGATTTTAATTTCTGGGATGGTCGCCGACATGCGCTACAGAAACTTGCGGGTTCCGGTATTTGGGAGTTGTTCGTACCCGAGATTGGAATGGGTACGCTGTATAAATTTGAAATACGAACCCAAGACGGTCGAGTGCTGCTGAAATCTGATCCCTATGGTTTGCAGATGCAAATGCGTCCCGAGACAGCCAGTATTGTGAATCGACTGGAGGGTTACGACTGGCAGGATGCAGACTGGATGCGCCACCGTCGGCAGTGGCAACCACATCGATCGGCGATTAATGCGTATGAAGTTCATCCGGGTTCATGGCGCAGACATAGTGATGGTCGTTACTACACTTGGCAGGAGTTGGCTGATCAACTTATTCCTTATGTTCAGGAAATGGGCTACACGCATGTTGAGTTAATGGGCGTGGCAGAGCATCCATTGGATGCCTCATGGGGTTATCAGGTCACAGGCTATTACGCGCCTACTGCCCGCCATGGCTCACCGTTGCAGTTACGTGAATTTGTTGATCGCTGTCATCAGGCCGGTATTGGTGTCTTGATGGATTGGGTACCGGCGCACTTTCCAAAAGATGCTCATGGGCTATCAGAGTTTGATGGATCCGCTTTGTATGAACACGCCGATCCCCGACAAGGTGAGCATCAAGAATGGGGTACAAAGATTTTCAATTACGGCCGTCATGAGGTACGTAATTTTCTGGTTGCCAATGCGCTGTACTGGCTTGATCAATTTCATATCGATGGTTTACGCGTCGATGCCGTGGCCTCTATGTTGTACCTCGATTACAGCCGCAAGGCAGGTGAATGGATACCGAATCAATTTGGTGGGCGAGAAAATCTAGAAGCCATTGAATTTATAAAGCAGCTTAACTGGGCAGTTGGACATTACTTTCCCGGTGTGCTGATGATCGCTGAAGAATCCACGGCGTTCGCTGGTGTGACTCAACCGGTGCATCTTGGTGGATTGGGCTTTACCTTCAAGTGGAATATGGGGTGGATGAATGACACCTTGCGCTATACCTCACTCGATCCGGTCTATCGTCGCTATGAACATAATTTGATTACATTTTCGCTGGTCTATGCGTTTTCCGAACAATTCATGCTGCCTCTATCACACGATGAAGTGGTCCACGGTAAGCGTGCGCTGCTCAGCAAGATGCCCGGTGATGAATGGCAGCAGCGTGCGGGCTTACGGCTATTACTTGGGTACATGATTGCTCATCCAGGAAAGAAACTATTATTCATGGGCGGGGAGTTTGGCCAATGGCATGAATGGCGCAGTCATGAACAACTGGATTGGCCATTGCTTGATCACCCAAATCATCGCGGATTGCGTGAGTGGTGTAAGACGATGAACTTTATCTATCGTGAACGCGCCGAGTTACATGCTAGTGATACTGAATGGCAAGGATTTAAGTGGCTCGATCTCAATAATGCTCATGATAGCGTGTTCGCTTTTATGCGACGTGTTAGTGAAGACAGTGAACCGTTGCTGTGTGTGTTCAATTGCACACCGATCCCACGTAATCACTACTTAATTGGGGTGCCTTTAGCTGGACGCTACCGAAAGATTTTGGACAGTGATGATCCTGCCTGGGGTGGGTCTGGCTACAGTAATCAATATACCGTTGATGCAGAAAACGAAGTGTGGGCTGGATTTGAACAGCGTATTCAAGTTCATTTACCACCTATGGCCGTAACATTTTGGCAGCGTGGTTAGGGCGATGTAGCCGCGGTATGAAATTTAAAATTGGAATAACCGTTGATGTTGGATGAGCCATCACTTCAAGCACTGAAAATGACTCGGGGTGAACCGCTCCCCTTGGGTGCGACCTTGAATGCGACGGGTATCAATTTTGCGGTGTTTGCCCATCGAGCAGAAAAGGTAGAGCTGTGTGTGTTTGATACGGATGCGCAAATTGAACTGTATCGTCTCAATTTGCCAGCACACACGGCGGGCGTATGGCATGGA
This sequence comes from Pseudomonadota bacterium, assembly GCA_947454465.1. Classification (GTDB taxonomy): domain Bacteria; phylum Pseudomonadota; class Gammaproteobacteria; order Steroidobacterales; family Steroidobacteraceae; genus CAILZL01. The sequence goes on along the minus strand of CANGJP010000001.1, from coordinate 32,113 downwards.
TTCTTACCCGCACCTTGGGGGCAGGCAGGCTTGGTGTATGGGTGGCGAGTGTATGGTCGCTATGAACCCGCACAGGGTTATCGATGTAACCCCAATAAAGTATTAATTGATCCATACGCACGACTGTTACAAGGTGAAATGCAGTGGCATCCTGCCGTATATGGGTTTGCTGGGGTTGAAACTGATGATCAGCCAAGCCAAGAAGATAGCGCACCCTTTGTGCCGAAGTGCGTGGTCGTTGATCCTGCTTTTGATTGGCAGGGTGATCATCCGCCGGCTATCCCCTGGCGCAATACCATCATTTACGAAACGCATGTAAAAGGGTTTACCCAACTGCATCCAGATATTCCGCAGGCGCATCGGGGTACGTATCTAGGCTTAGCCCATCCTGCCGCGATCGCGTATTTGCAGCGATTGGGTGTAACCGCCGTAGAGTTGTTGCCAGTACAGGAATTCGTTAGCGAAGAGTTTCTAATCAATAAAGGGCTACGTAATTACTGGGGCTACAACTCATTAGCATGGTTTGCCCCTGCAAGGGCTTACGCTACGCAAGCAGCGAATGCTGTGACCGAATTTAAAACCATGGTGCGTGCGTTGCATGCTGCCGGTATCGAAGTGATTTTAGATGTGGTGTTTAATCACACCGCTGAAGGTAGTGAGTTAGGACCTACCTTAAGCTGGCGTGGGCTGGATAACGCTGCCTACTACGTGTTGCCACATCACAATGCCCGCCACTATGTGAATCGAAGCGGATGCGGTAACACTGTTGCTATTCATCATCCCGCGACTGAACAGATGATTTTGGATTGTCTGCGTTACTGGGTAAATGAAATGCATGTTGATGGTTTTCGTTTTGATTTGGCACCTGTGCTGGGTCACAACGAACATCATCACTTCAGCAGTCATGCGCATTTTTTTCAAATGCTTAAGCATGCGCCTGAATTGCGATACACCAAGATGATCGCAGAACCCTGGGATGTGGGGTTTGATGGTTATAAATTAGGTCATTTTCCAGCAGGTTGGTCTGAATGGAATGACTCGTATAGAGACACGGTACGCAGTTTCTGGAAAGGAGAGGCTGGCAATTTGGGTGGTTTTGCCGAACGGTTTGCCGGTTCGAGTGATGTATTTCGTGGTGCTGGTCGTAAGCCGACGGCCAGTTTAAATTTTATTACCAGTCATGATGGATTCACTTTGCAGGATCTGGTCAGTTACAACCACAAGCACAATGAGGCCAACCTAGAAAACAATCACGATGGACATGGTCATAACTTAAGTTGGAATTGTGGCGTAGAGGGCGATACCGTTGATGCACATGTGCTGCAGTTACGCAAACAGCAGATGCGCAATTTATTAGCCACATTGTTGTGTTCTCAGGGCGTGCCGATGCTGTGTGCTGGCGATGAGTTGGGGCGCACGCAGTGGGGTAATAACAATGCCTATTGTCAGGACAACACCATGAATTGGCTGGATTGGTCCTTATTACAGCGGAACAGTGATTTGTTTGAATTTGTCAGGCAGTTGATCCATTTACGTAAACGTGCCCCAGGCTTGTGTCGTGATACTTTTTTGAAAGGAACGCGTGGTCATGGTCAAGAGCACAAAGACATCAGTTGGCTGCATCCTACTGGGCATGAGTTGACTGCAGTGGACTGGAATGATTCCTTATTAAGCACTATTGGTATATTAATTGGTCAAGCTTTTATTGACCTGAATGGCGAGAGTCATGGCCATCTGTTGCTATTGTGTCACGCAGGTGGCGATCCGGTGCAGTTCAGTTTGCCAAGATCAGCATTAAACTTGAAGTGGCATCTAGCGTTTGATACCGCAGTGAACGGTATGTTGAGTGATTTGCCATTAGTGTTAGACAGTTATTTGGTACAGCCGCATTCAATGGTGATGTTGGCTGACGGTATGCCGGAAAGACGCAGTCTGACGGGTGCAAACAGGAAATGAGGCAGATGCCATGATGGAAGAACTGCGAATCAGCGAATGGGCTTCTCAGTTTGGTTTAGGTGAAGCCTACTACGACTATCGTGGTCAATATCATAAGTTCACTGATCCAGCCCGAGCCGCTATCTTAAGTGCGATGGGTGTTGATCTTCGTCATCATGGCGAATCGTTGCCTATAGAAATCTCTTTGCTGCCTCCGGTTCGGGTATGTACCCAAGATGAACTGTACTGCGATGTTGTGGTGAAGCAGAGCGACCCCGATACTTGCATTCGGGCTTTGGTGGTCACCGAATACGGTGATCAAACACCATTTGAAATCGCCTTGCAATCCCTCCAGCGACCATCAGAAGCCGTCTATCGCTTGCCATTACCGGTATCCGTGCCAGTGGGGTACCATCAGTTACAGATCTCGGTGGGTCCGCAAACGGCCCAATGTGCATTGATTGTGACGCCATCACGTTGCTATGAGCCTAATGCTATACATCAAGGTCAGCGATATTGGGGCTTGTCGATACAGCTTTATACGCTGCGTTCCAATAAAAACTGGGGAGTCGGTGACTTTGGTGATCTGCAAGCTCTGATATCTACTGCTGCGAGGCAGGGCTGTCAGTTAATTGGTTTGAATCCACTGCACGCGTTGCGTCCTGCTCATCCCGAACACATCAGTCCTTACAGTCCCTCGCATCGTGATTTTTTGAATGTGCTGTATGTATCGGTACCTGCGATTCCTGAATATCAAAACTCAAATGATGCACAGTCGGTAATCATAAGGTCTCAAATAAAAATTGATGCCCTGCGCGTCAGTGATCAGGTGCAGTATCTTGAGGTGGCGAAAATCAAGCTTCAGGTACTGAGGATTTTATTTGATGAGTTTTACCGTAATGAGATTGCATACCATACGACCCGTGCCCATGCTTTTCGTGCTTATGTAGATCAACGCGGCGCTGCGCTGCAACAACATGCGTTGTATGACGCACTTGATGAGCATTTCAGTCAGATGCCAGCACATCAATATGGCTGGCGTAGTTGGCCCGATGAATATCATGACTTGAATAGCCAAGCCGTGCGGGAGTTTGCCCATGCTTATTCTTGGAAGATACAGTTTTATATGTATCTGCAGTGGCTGGCTGCAGATCAGTTAGCGCATGCGCAGCAGTTGGCCCGTGAAAATGGCATGTCGATCGGATTATATGGCGATGTGGCGGTGGGGGTCGATCCCAATGGTTCAGAAGTATGGTCGAATAAAAAGTTGTATATCGACGGAGTCTCTGTCGGTGCGCCGCCTGATCCACTTGCGTTGAAAGGACAGGATTGGGGTATTCCGCCACAACATCCGTTTGAATTACAACGGCAGGCTTATTTGCCCTTCATTCATATGCTGCGCGCTACCATGCGCTCAGTGGGTGCATTGCGCATTGATCATGTAATGACGCTATGTCGTTTATGGTGGGTGCCACGTGGTTTGGAAGCCACCGAAGGGGTGTATGTTCACTACCCGCTGGAAGACTTAGTGAAGCTGGTGGCGCTGGAAAGTGTGCGCAACCAATGTGTAGTGATTGGAGAAGATTTAGGTACGGTGCCCGATGCGATGCGTCATGCGATGGAACGTTTTGCTTTGTATCACTATAAGGTGTTGTTCTTTGAGAAAGGCTTTGATGGTCAATTCAAAGCACCGCATGACTATCCACAACGTGCATTGGCTGTGGTCACCACGCATGATTTACCGCCGTTCAAAAGTTGGTGGCAGGGTGATGATATTCACTTACGCTCACAATTGAATATGTATCCCGATGCGACGACGCAACAGTATGTACTGCACGAGCGCGAAGCTGACCGTCGATTGCTAATGCTGGCGTTAGCGCGAACAGGGTTATGGTATTGGCATGAACATCAGCCGTTGCCTGAGTATTCTTTTGCTTTGATGCGTGCCGCCTATTTGTATGCGGGCTTATCTCCATCGGCGCTGCTGGTGATTCAGCCGGAAGATTTGATGGAGATGATTGATCCGGTGAATGTGCCCGGTACTAGTACACAGCATGCTAATTGGCAGCGTAAGCTTAGTGCAGACTTATCTGAATGTTTGCACAAACCTGAAGTGCAAGAAATGCTGAGTGCGATCGGCAAGACGAGACGGGGTGATAATCCAAACTAAGATCTACTAGATTTAATCTTCTATTCTTTTGCCTGCCTCCAGCGTCCCGTGATAATCCATCTTAGAATAAAGTAAATTAAGAATAGGGGTATTGGTATTAATAAAATTACTAGTCCAATACTCACCCAGTGGTTAGCAGTCAATGCAGCATTAGTTAGTCTTTGTAGCTCTTCAATGTCAGGCGCATATATTTTATAGCATCCATTAACTTCGATATCGCTATTTGCATGCATTATGCAGCTATTGAATTCAGGGGTAGCTCGTCTGTCATTCTCTTTTTTGTATTGATCATGGAATTTCCAATTATCTTGAGCTGTATGATATTCAAAGAATGCGATCCCACTACCAAAAATTAAACACAAGAATGAAATGGCAATCAGTACGCGGAAAGAAATTGTTTCCAAGGAATTGGGTTGTTTTGTTTGAATCATTTTCATTCTTGAATCAATAGCTTATTTGATGGTTTGCTATCCTACCCTAATTCTCTCCCACGCCTTCGACCTCCATCGCGCCAGCATGGTCAGTCCAATCAAACAGACATAAATGACTGCGGCACTCCAACCGCCCACGGCACCAAAACCAAATTGCGGTAAGAAGTTGACCCAGCCAAAACCCGTATTAAAGGCAAGACTGTGTGCTAGTGGCACAAAGAATAACCATGACATCGCCAGCACTAGAACAGCAGGGATGGTGGCATCGCCTGCGCCACGTAAACAGAAGCTCGAGCCTAAGGTCATGCCATCAAATAGTTGATAGGCTGCGGCGAGCCACATGATGGTGATGCCGGTACGAATCACTTCTTCGCTGAGTGCATCGTGTGTGTTCACAAACAAAGGCATTAGCCACGGACTGGTCAGTCCCAAGATGAGTCCAATGCTGCCCATGTAAGCGATGGCCAATACAATGACAAAGTTACCCAGTTTGCGTGCCCAGGCTTTATCGCCAGCACCAATCGACTGACCCACTAACGTGGTGCCCGCCAAGGCAATACCAATCGCTGGCATGTAGGCAATGGAAGTCAGCATCATTACCACTTGTGACGCGGCACCATCGACAGGCCCCAGTTTGACCTGCATCAACTGAAATAAAGAGAAACCAAATAAATCAGCAGCCAGCATCACGCCCATGGGCAAGCCCAGTTGAAACTGACTTTTTAATCGTCCCCAATGCAGTCGCCACGTTAGGTGTGCGCGGTAGAGGCTTAAATCGCGTGCACGAATAAATACCCACAGTGCCAGTAAAAGTCCTACAGCGGTTGCGCAGTTGGTCGCCCACGCCGCCCCAGCGATTCCCCAGTGAAAGTGAAAGATAAAGACTTGAGCTAATACGGCATTGATGGCGAGCGTGAATAAATTGATGAACAAGGTGACGCGCGCGCGGCCTATACCGTTAAAGAAACCGAGGATGGCCCACAATGCAGAACCTAATCCTGCACCGAACATGCGCGGTTGCCAGAATTGCAAAGCCAATTCGGTGACGTCGGCTTGTAAGTCAAAAGGGGCGAGTATGCGCTTACCCATTAGACCGATAACTACAAATAGTGGCACGGTGAAAACGGCGGCCCATATCGCTGTCCAAGTCGCCTGCGATGCACGCGTGAATCGACGCCCGCCATAGGCTTGCGCGACCAATGTTTGCACGGCCATGCCTACACCGCCCAGTAAACCTATGAACACGATGGTCAACCAGTGAATGGCACCCATACCGGCTAGCGCATGGGTAGAGATACGGCCAATAAACCATGTGTCGATGAGATTAAGCGCCGCTTGAATCGCACTATTGGCAATCAAGGGGCCAGCTAGCGCCAAGACCATGCGCCAGTCCACGTGCGCCTGACCCTGCGCATCAAAACGCTGGGCGGGAAGAGGCGAGTGGCGAACAGGTGAATTCATGTATGAGCTATGGCTGGATTAAGGTGTGCAGTGTAACTGCTTCACTACTGAATCCGGCAGGATGTATTCACCAAGGTGGTATTAAGTTATGCAGGCAGGATGGTTTACAGCCAACCGCGCCGTTTGAAATAAATATAAATTCCCAGTATCGAACCGAACATCAGTGTTAAGGCGAAAGGGTAGCCAAATTCCCATTTCAGTTCCGGCATGTGTACGAAGTTCATTCCGTAGATGCTGGCGATGAGTGTGGGGGGCATGAACATCACTGCCGCGACCGAAAAAATCTTGATGATGTTGTTTTGTTCGAGATTGATGAGACCCAGCGTAGCTTCTAAAAGAAATGAGACTTTGCTGCCTAGAAAGCTGGAGTGATCCGATAAAGCGGTGGCATCGGTGGCGATGGAGCGTAAGCGACTGCGTTGTTCATCATTCATGTAGACGGTGCCCGATTGCTGCAAGAACACCAGCATGCGTGCGAGGCTAACCAAGCTTTCACGTGCTTTTGAATTCAGTTCACCATTAAATCCAATGCGTTCAAGTAAGCCGCGCAGATCGCGTTTGGCATTGTGTTTGTTCTGACCAATTTGAAAGATGTTGCTCGAGACGGCTTCAAGGTCATTGCCTACGCGTTCCAAAGTATCCGCAATACGTTGGGTGATGGCTTCCATCAGTCCGGCTAGGATAACTATAGGTGAATTACATGCTGTAGGGTGACGCTCTGCGTACGCAATGAAGTTACGGAAGGGGCGCGTATCAATGTACCGGTTGGTGATTAATCGCTCATTGCTTAGGATGAATGTTACCGCGGTGCTTTCAGGGCGTTCGGTATCTAATTTAGCCGCTACTGTGGCGGTCATGAACAGCATGCCGTCTTCTTCATATAATCGGCTGGAGGTTTCGATCTCGCGCATTTCTTCGCGGGAGGGAATGTCGATGCCAAGTTCATGCTCGATGGCGCGTTCTTCTTCAATGCTCGGCTCAAGCAAATCAATCCAGATGGTTTGATCTGGAATACGTTGCACGCCACTGGCATGGGCACGTGCCAGCCCCCGTGCATGAGAAATGTAGGTATTGAGCATGATCAGTTACACGCCGTGTTCGCGTGAGGCCAGTTCATTGATCAGCGAGATGAGTTGCTCGTGCCCGCCGGCTTGACCGACATCCGTAATGTATTTTCCATTGACGATGATCAGCGGTACGGATTCAACTTTGTAGCGTAGTCCAAGCGTTTCAGCTTGTTTTAATGCCGTTTCAACAGCGAAAGAAGCATAGGCTTTCTGGAATTCTGCTTGAGTTACCCCTTTGCTGGTGAAGAAGGCTTGGATCTGTGTAGGTTCTTGTAGTGGGTTTCGGTTGACCTGTATTTCATTGAAGATGGCATTATGAAGCCCATCAAGCTTACCGAGAATTTCCGCGGTATAAAAAACACGCGCATGAGCCCGATGAAGTGTGCCCCACATGACAGGCACTCGATTGAAGATCACATAAGAGGCCTTGCCATTTTTACGCCACGTTTCTAGATACGGATCCAATGCATAACAATGCGGACATCCGTACCAAAACACTTCCGTGACGTCGACTTGACCGGGTTTCGCGGCATTCGGTTGTGCAGGTACCAGTAGTTTGTAATGCACGCCTTCCTTCCAGCGTGATGCAGCAGGTGCAGGGGTTTCGCTAATTTTTAACGCTAAGGGCGTGGTGTTGTCAGCAGGATTACTGTTAGGGGTGTCGAATTCGGATACTTGGTCTGTCGTCGGTTCACTGTGCGACTCTGCTGCGGGGCTCGCTGCAGTATCAGTAGTGTCACGTGAGATGGTGGAGGTTACCACCGATCCGGTTGGTGAGGTGGCCGTGGAGTCTGAGTGATTGCTGCTGCCGCAGGCCGCCACCAGCGCTGTCAGTGCCAGACTCAAGAACGTAACAGCGATGCGTTTCATGACTAAGCTCCGGTGGCTGATCAAGTGTTTTACGTGTCAGGCGACGGTTAAAGCGTCTGGTAATTCCGCATCAGCCAATTGTGTATTGATCACTGATAAAAAACAGGCCGCTGGATGCGGCCTGTTTGAAGAATGTTAGCGTAAGCCTTGGATGTACTGAGCGACGGCGTCTATCTGCTCATCAGTCAGTTTGGCGGCGATACTGCGCATCATCTCGTTCTGGTCCGTTTTGCGCTCACCTTTGCGATAAGCCTGAAGCTGCATCACGATTTGGGTCGCATGTTGACTGCGGATGGCAGGGTAAATGGCCGCAGAATTACCACGACCATCTGGGCCATGGCATGCCAGACAGGCAGGGACTTTGCCATTGGCGAGGCCACCACGATAAATTTGCTGACCCAGATCGATTTTGTCCTTAGCGCCTTCCTGGCCCTTGATTGTCTGGCCGGCGTAATAGGCGGCAACGTCTTCGATTTCTTTATCGGTAAGCGTCATGGCAATGGGGGACATCAATGGGTTTACGCGTTGCCCAGCACGGAAGGCCTTGATTTGTTTAATGATATAGCTTTCATGCTGACCAGCAATGCTCGGCCATTGTGGGTTCACGCTATTGCCATCGAGACTGTGGCAGGCCAAGCAGACGCTGGATGCTTTGGTCATTCCTGCTTGTGCATCTCCTGCAGCAGTTGCCGTGTTACCCATTAAGGTCACCAGAACACCAGCAGCCAGCAGCCCACGTACCATTGCCAAGTTCATAAACAGGCCAGACTTCATCGACAACTCCAATGCTGAAACCGGATGCCAGCTCGCTTTAGGGAGGCAAAAGCTGGCGCTAAAGGCCGGTAATTGTACACTAGCGCAATAATTTGGTACTCAGGAATCCATGAGATGGTCGCTGCTGACGTTTCGGCGAGACCAATCCCTAAACCCCATGTCTTACTACGCACGTGTTGATTATATGCTGGGAGCTTGGCAAGCCCCTCAGTTCCCTGTGGATCAAGGCGCTGAGGTGGCCTTTGCAGGGCGGTCTAATAGTGGCAAATCCAGCGCGATCAATGCCATCACTGGACGAATTGCTTTGGCGCGCACCAGTAAGACACCGGGTCGAACCCAACTGATCAATTTCTTCAGCATGCAGCCCCAGCAACGGCTGGTGGATTTACCTGGCTACGGATTTGCCAAGGTTCCGCCCGCCATGCAGCAGCACTGGCATGAGTTGATGGTCAGTTATTTTGAGCACCGACAGTCACTGAAGGGGCTCGTGATCCTAATGGATTCACGTCATCCGCTTAAAGATACCGATTTGCAAATGTTGGAGTGGGCTGAGCAACGACAGCTGCACTGCCATATTTTGCTGAGTAAGGCAGATAAATTGACCCAATCTGAGGGCATGAAAGTGATTCGTGACGTGCGCAATGCCGTCGGTGAGACGGCATCGGTGCAGTTGTTTTCAGCCACCACCAATCGCGGAGTGGACGAGGCGAGGCGCTTCCTTGATGCCTGCCTCAAACTCGGGTAGGTCTGGTGGGGGCGGTCGCTTTAGAAAAATGTCCAGGTGACGCCGACTGACAATAAGTTAGCGCCGGCGTCCATATCGAAATGTTCATACTCGGCGCGCACCGACAAACTGAGCAGGTGTACGATGACGCCACCGCCATACACTAAGTTAGTGCCGTCGCGACTCAATAATTGGCTTTTGCTGGAATTGATTTTGGCTTTCCAGTTCATTACGCCACCCTTGGCGAAGACATCGATTACCGGCCCGACACTAGTGAGGCCCAGTACAGATCCACTGATCCCATTAGTATCGGCTGAGAACGAATTGCTATCAGGATTGCCTAAATCTAAATAGGTCACTTCCGTAGCGAGCCAGTCCACCGGGCGGACGCCAAGAATGAATTTATACGCTGCGTCTTTACCATTGAAGTTATCGAATACTCCATCCGCTTTGCTGATGTTGGCCTCCACACCACCAAGGCTGAGTCCAGCATAAATACCACTGTCAGCTGCTTGGGTTATTGATGATAGTCCCAGTAGCAGGCTCATGAACGCAATGAGTTTAAGTGTGGTCATTATTCGGTTCCCTTAAAAATTAGCAAAAGAAGAAATGCACCCTGATCATCGCTGTCAGAGAGGTGAAGTATCAGTAATGCACGTGCAACTGTAAATCGATGGAGAATTAGTGAGCTTCATCCCAGTTATGTCCACGACCAATGTCCACTTTCAGTGGAACGTGCAAACTGGCTGCAGTACACATGCGCGTTCTGACTTCTGTAATCAGTGCTTCGCTAGCGTTGGTAGGGACTTCAAACACGAGTTCATCGTGTACCTGCATGATGAGCTTGGCAGGGAAAGCAGAAGATTGCAGCCACTTATCAACACTGATCATGGCGAGCTTGATGATGTCCGCGGCGGTACCTTGCATGGGCGCGTTAATGGCACTGCGTTCAGCATATTGTCGCAGTGATGCATTACGTGAATTGATCTCGGGTAGATACAATCGTCGCCCAAATACAGTTTCAACATAGCCTAGTTCATGTGCCTGACTACGGGTGCGCTCCATGTACTGTTTGACACCAGGATACCGCGCAAAATACCTGTCGATATAGCGTTGGGCCTCGCCGCGCTCTACGCCCAGTTGTTTAGCTAGCCCAAAGGCAGACATACCATAGATTAAGCCGAAGTTGATGGCTTTGGCTGAGCGGCGTTGTTCACTGGTTACCTGGTCGGCATGAATACCGAGTACTTCAGCAGCCGTGGCTTGGTGAATGTCCTGATCCGCTGCAAAAGCGTTCAGCAGGCTTTCATCACCAGAAAGATGCGCCATGATGCGTAATTCGATCTGCGAATAATCAGCGGCGATCAGTACATGATCGGACGGTGCAATAAATGCCTGGCGGATACGCCGACCTTCTTCGGAGCGAATAGGTATGTTTTGCAGGTTGGGATCTGTAGAAGACAATCGACCCGTGGCAGCTACCGCTTGATGATAAGACGTATGAATGCGGCCTGTGCGGGGGTTGATCTGCAGCGGCAGCTTGTCCGTGTAGGTGGATTTCAACTTGGCCATGCTTCTATATTCAATAATTAGGCGTGGCAATTCATGATCAGTAGCCAGTTCTTCCAATACATCTTCAGCCGTAGAGGGTTGGCCGGTCGGTGTTTTACGTAGTACCGGAATACCCAATTTGTTAAACAGGATTTCCTGCAACTGTTTGGGTGAATCGACATTGAAGGGTTGACCGGCAGCCGTATGACAGCGTGTCATGAGCTGTTGCATTTGTTCTGCCAGTCTCTGGCTTTGTTGTTTGAGAAGACTAGCGTCGACCAGTACGCCTTGATGTTCCATGCGCATCAGTATTGGCACAAGGGGTTGCTCAATAGTGCTATACACCTCACACAGTTTGGGTTCAGCAGTGAGTTTGGGCCATAGCGCGTGATGTAAGCGCAAGGTGATGTCCGCATCTTCTGCGGAGTAGCGGCTGGCTACCTCGACCTCAACTTGGTCGAAGGTGATTTGTTTAGCTCCCTTGCCGCATACATCTTCGTAATGAATGGTATCCACACCCAAATATGTCTTGGCGACGGTATCCATATCATGGCGGCCGGCAGTGCTATTTAAGACATAGGATTCCAACATACTGTCATAGCACATGTTTTGCAGGTGAATGTCGTAGTTGGCGAAGATGTGTGCATCGTATTTCAGGTGATGCCCCAGCTTGGGCATCTGCTGACTTTCCAGTAGGGGTTTTAGCTGCGCCAACACGGATTCGCGATTTAATTGTTGTGGTGCACCAGGATAGCCATGAGCTAAAGGGATATAAGCTGCTTGGTATGGTTGAATAGAAAGTGCAATACCCACCAATTCAGCCGACATGTAATCCAACGAGGTGGTTTCGGTATCAACACACAGTAATTCTGCTTTAGTGATGCGAGTCAGCCATGAGTCAAGTTGAGCTTGAGTCAGAATGGTTTCGTATTCTGTAGCTACTTCAGATTGGCTGATAGTTTGCACGGGGGTATCAACGACAGAGTTAGTGCCGTATTGAGTTTCAATTTGTTTTGATAATGCATTCAGTTCATAGCGCTGGCAGAGACTACGAAGCGTATCGGGTGAAGGTGATTGTGCGGTCAGTGTCTCAGGGTTGGTATCAAGTTTGAGTGCACAATCAATTGTGGCGAGTTTGCGTGAGAGTTCTAATGTAGTTGCGCTGTCGCGAAGGCTTTCACCAACTTTGCCGGTGATGGCTTGTGCATGAATCAATAAATTATCCAGTGACTGATATTCATTGAGCCACTTGGCTGCAGTTTTAGGGCCGACTTTAGGTACGCCGGGAATATTGTCCGAGCTATCTCCCACCAAGGATAGGTAATCAATGATCTGTTCGGGGTATACATCAAATTTGCTTTTGACGCCCTCGCGATTGAGTCGCGAGCCTGTCATCGTATTGATTAGGCTAATTTGTGCATTGACCAATTGGGCCATGTCCTTGTCCCCCGTCGAAATCACGACCTGAATGTCTTGAGCTGCCGCTTGAACGGCGAGCGTGCCAATGACATCGTCTGCTTCAACGCCACTGATGCGTAGTAACGGCAGACCCAAGGCTTGAACCAATTCCAGCAAAGGTTGAATTTGCGTACGTAAATCATCAGGCATCGGGGGGCGATGTGCCTTGTACTGCTCAAAAAGTTCATCGCGAAATGTTTTTCCCGGTGCATCAAATACCACCGCGATCAAATCAGGTTTTTCTTCTTTAATGAGTTTGAGCAGCATATTGGCTACCCCTACGAGGGCACCGGTGGGTTCGCCGTGCGAATTGCTCAATGGAGGAAGCGCGAAGAAGGCTCGATAGAGATAAGAAGAGCCATCGACCAATACCAATTTGCGGTTCATGGTTATGGCGTACTGCTGGAGCTGCTACTGGATTGGTGTGTCGGAGCAGTGATGATCACCGAGGATGGATTCTTTTCAGGCAGATACAGATCGCCTTTTAAACCACAAGAAGAGACACCCAATGCAAGGCCGCTAATGAATAACATCAACGAGAAGCGCGACATACAAGGCTCCAGTTATTTTTTGATTGAGTCGCTGGACATTATGGCTGCGCGCAAGCGATCTATATCTCGCTTAGCCAGTAATTTACTTTGTCCTGGCTTCAGTCCCGGAGCGCGCAATGGACCAATGGCTACGCGCTCTAAATCACGTACTTTAAGTCCCACCCGAGCCAGCATGCGACGGATCTCGCGATTCTGACCTTCCCGTAATTGAATGGACAAGTGGGTACGATCCCCACGGCTGCGGTCGACGAAGCGTTTGAGCAAGCGAATATCTTCAAGTTGCGTACGCTTGGCCCGAGTTTGACCTCCTTTGTCCGGCGTGAGCAGGTACAAACCCCGTTTTAAGTGGGCCAGTTGCTCATCTGTGGCAAGGCCGGAGGTCATGACTGTGTACTCTTTAACAACGCCAAATTTAGGGTGCGTGAGTTGGTAGGCTAAGTTGCCGTCATTGGTGAGTAACAGTAAGCCAGTGGAATCCGCATCCAGTCGTCCGACAGGAAAGAGACGTTCCTTTACACTGATTGAATGCGGAATCATCTGTAATACTGTTGGACGTCCTTGCGGATCGCGCGCAGTAGTGATCATGCCTTTTGGTTTATTGATCAGGACATACACAAAATTTTCTGTACGCTGATGGCCTTGTTTACGCAGTTGGCTGGCGCTGAGGTCAACCGGTATACCGTCAAGAGTAACCACATCTCGGTTCGGATCAATGAAGCAAGGCAGTTCAATGATGTTGCTACCATTTAAGTGAATTCGGCCCTTCTGAATCAATTGTTCGCAATCACGTCTAGCCGCAACCCCCGCATCGGCTAACGCTTTTTGCAAGCGAACACCTTCTTTAACACCGCGCGTGCCGCCGAATGTTAGGTCGGGCTGAGTAATGATTTCATTACGGTTGCTGAAGGAGGTGCGATCTCGGGATGTTTTCTTGGTTGGGGTGGCATCGTTGCGCGCGGTGTTACGCAGACGCACTGAGGCGTTGCGGCTTGCGCTGCTGGTATGTCGGGCACGGCTAAAACTGCCGCTGGATGATTTTTTGCGAACGGTCATGCCTGAAAAGTGCTCGGCGTCAGTCGATAGGTTGAGTAGCATGCACGAAATGCGCTCGTTCTGCGACCCATAAGGGTCAATCGGTACAAGTTGATCGAGGGGAAACTATGCCCGTTTGGATTAACTCCATCTGTTTAAGCAAGCCAACCGGAAAACAAAACTGAAGTCGCAGTTATGGCAGCGTCAGAATGATTGGTCTGCCGTTTCTGACCACTAATGTGTGTTCAAACTGTGCGAATAAGGAGTGGGGTCGACCGAGTAAAGTCCAGCCATCGTCCGATAGATGCACTCGGCTGACATTGGTGGAGAGGAAGGGCTCAACGGTGATGACTTGCCCGTCCTGTAGGGTTTGATTGTCACGTAGGTCAAAATAATTGCGCAGTGCTGGCTCTTCATGGAGCATCGTTCCAATTCCATGTCCACATAGTGTGCGCACGTTACAAAAGCCGGCAAAGCGGATGGTGCGTTCGATGTGGTGCCCGATTTTATTTAGCCGTTGGCCCGTCCGGACGAGCGCTATACCGGCATCACGGGCGCTAAGCGCAGCGTGACACAGGCGCTGTTTTAGGTGAGTATTTTGGTTGTACGGTGCTAATACAAAGCTACCTCCGGTATCGGCAAAGTAACCATCCAGTACCGCAGAGACATCGATGTTAATCAGGTCATCCGCATGCATGACTCGCGCTGTAGGGATGCCATGTGCGGCTTGTTCGTTGATGCTAATGCAGGTATGACCGGGAAAGTCGTAGCACTGTCGGGGCGCAGATTCGGCTCCAGCTTGACTAAGTAAATGTCCCGCATAGTCATCAAGTTCAAGGGTGGTCATGCCTGGTCGTGCATGAGCTTGCATCGCCACCAGTATCCGCGCGACTAACTTGCCGGTCCGTTGCAGTCCGGCAAGTTGCGCATCATTACGAATAATCACGTTCGAGGATAGATTATTGTGGTTTCAGTACCCAGACTTTGCACCAGCCGTTCACATTCACCAATTTGCCACTGAATATGTTGCATGCACGATCATTGCCTGTGCCAGGCTGTAGCTGCACGCAATTGGCGCAGTTTTGAGTTGATTTATAAGTGGGAAATTTTTTCACATCGACGTTTTTGCTATTGGTGTGATAGCCCAGCGCAGCAGCGGTAGGATCACTTTCAGTGAGTTTAACGAGTTCAGCGCTCTGGCTTTGTTGAGGTTGTAAGGTGGTTACACTAGCTGCACTGAGCAGTACACCCTTAAGCATTTGACGGCGATCAAGTTTGCAATCAGACATGGCAATTACCTCATTTAAACGACCCAGTGACTGGGGGCAGTCATGACGGCTAGTGTAGCGCTTATCGCTGAGTATTTTTTACCCATGCAGAACACCAACCATTCGCGTTGACGACATTTTTAGGAAACAGTTTGCAAGGACGGTACGGGCTATATTGCAGCATAATTAATGCGCAGCTGGCGCAGTTCTGGCCGGTTTTGTAGGCGGGGTATTTTTTGGTATCCACCTTAGTTGCGTTTTCAATGTACCCCAGTGCAGCAGCAGCTGGATCAGTGGGATTGAGCTTTGTTGCCATGGCTCGACTAAGTGCGGGTATTAAGGAACCGCACACTGCGCTGATAACGGCAGTGCTGACAAATTGACGGCGTTTATATGCGTTCATGCATCAGTGCCTAGTTGGTTGATGCTGGATTTTATGTCATAGCATCGAATTAGTAACGGTTTTCTGCAGTAATTATTTAGTCGATCTAGCTTGGCATAAGGCCGGTATTATCAAAAATAACAGCGATGGAGTCGGAGTAACTTCAGGGTGCATATTGTATTCACAATAGAAGTAGTGCATTTGCTGTGCTTCTCTATCGCCATCGGTTTCGGTGGTGGCTGGCGTGGTTTGCTATCTTTGGCGGTGCATGGGATTGTCTCACTTGCGTATTTAATTGGGATCATCGTTTCAGGTGATGTTCGGTCGGCTGTTCCGGGTAACCCATGAAGTGCGCAGGATTGGGGTGGTTTGTATTGGCTACATACCCACGGCTTGAGAGGGCAGTTAAAGCAAAGGTTCCTGCTGGTACGTGGGTACTTAGATCCGGTGTCGCGAGCGAGTCGGGCATTAGGCTTAGGGATCCGCTTAATCGTTCGGCATGTAATCGGAAGCTGTGAGCGGTATGGGGTTGCGGTGTGCCAAACGATTCGGTGGGTAATGTGGGCTCAGGGGCTAGTTCTAGTACAGCTGGCGTAATCATGTTCTTCATATCAGATGAATCGCTGGGTTGAGTTGTTTGTCCAAAGAAACGCTGATCTTCAGCACTGATGCGGGTTACAAAAGCGGCAGGATAGAGTCGGTGTACCCGACAGACCGCTAGCTCAGCATCTGACATACTGGTGAAAAAACCTAATCTAATTCTGTAACGGTGCCTCCCTTCTTCGAGTTGAGAAATTTGGTATAGGAAATAGGCGTCGAGCCCCTTGATGGTTTGAGGTAGCGAGGGAGCCGGTGTAATTGATGTGCAGAGATTGATGACATACAGCTGCAGCCCTTCATCCAAGTAAGCGTAGGGGGGCGATGAAAGTGTAGCAATCGTATTGACCGCGTTCATGATGTCTTGCCCGTTGCATGTTAAAGCACCGCGGTCATTGAATTGGGGGAGGTCATCACAGTGGTAGGTATTGCAACAGATGTCATGACATTGAAGATTCGGTATAAGCACGCCGAAAGTCATCTACATCAGAACCGAGTGGAAAAAACCGCTAAGGTTCTTGGTGGCAACCCCGCTGTCATAGACTAAGCCTTTAGACCGGAAGCTTTGCGTCCCCGCCTTTCGACGGGTTTGCCATTAACACTAAAGGCTCCATTGTTGTGATGACGCTGTGTTCAGTCAAGCTTGCAAGTCAGTTTCATTCTACGTAAAAGCCGGTCTATTTTACCTAAGTAGTTAATGCGTACAGGAGCGGTATCAATTAGGTATAGGTAACGGAAACATAATATCTGGCAATTAGTCTGGCTAGGGTAAGTTGTCGAATCAATTCATAGGTGCCTTGTTTGAAGGTTACTCATGATAAGCATGCAACCTTCGTTATTAATACTGGTGTGAATCATAACGAATCCAATACAGGTACCATTACAGCATTTCTCGGCCGCAGTTTTCGTGGTCCGGTAAATATATCCGTCACGCTCAGCAGCTATGGTGAATATCGGCGAATTTTCGGTGGCTGGTGGCAGTTCAGTACGATGTCCTATGCGGTTGAACAGTACTTCGAGTACGGTGGAAACTCTGTCATAGTGGTGCGATCAGTCAACGGTGCAACATCGACTACGATTGAGTTGCCGTGTGGGCAGCAAATGCTAGTGTTGGAATCGCGCGCAGTCGGTAGTCGTGAATTTTTATGTGTGTCGGTGGAGTACGACAATCTTTTTTATCACGATTCGGATTACTTCAATCTGGTGATATAACGTGTTTGTCTGAATCAGACAGAACATATAGAAGACCAAGATTCTTACTATCGTGTATCAATTAATCCGACTGCTAAACGGTTTATCGCAACGGTGTTAATAGAATCATGTTTGGTTCGGGAGAAGGGTGCAGTGTCACGGCAGCCCCATGATCTGGATCAGGCCGGTATAGGATACTAGGCAGGATGAACCCAAATTGATCCTTCGTCCTGGATACAGGTTGCAAGTGGAGTGTTCTGAATTGGAACGGTGGCGCCTGGCAGCAGTGGAAATTAATACTTTACAGTTTATGTGGCACACCTCTCTTATAACCTTGATAAGGCGAACTTTGGCTGGCAGTGAAATGCTACTGCAGATTGAAATTATTTAGGGGCGCGTCGCTTTAAATTGCATGTAATCGGCAATCTTGAGAGACAAACAAAAGGGGTTTTTTGGCGAGTCCAGGCTGGGTACTATGGGCGCGATTGGTGAAGCTGGCGGTGACATGGGCATCAATGTGCTAGTAGGCTATGCGGCGGCTCATGGGGATCAATATCACACCTTTATGATTAGTCCTTCCCTAATGGGTAGTAAAGCCCGTTTAGTTGCGGTCAGCCGCTATCAGACCTCGAGTAGAATTAAATATGTCGAATTAATGGGCGTACAACAGTTTGTAAATGGATGTGCCTTAAGTGGTGGTTGTGTCAATGTATGCATGAGCTGCGTAAACTGTACACTATAAATAATATTGGTTGGTCTATATGCATAATTCCACAATCATCTTCTCGCACGGGCAAGATGGCGAGCCGTGGGGAACTAAGATCATCGCTATGGCCGAAGTAGGCCGCAGTATGGGGTTTCGAGTAGAGTCGGTAGATTATCGGGGTATTCCAGATCCGCAACGTAGGGTGACTGAGTTGTTGACGTTTGCACGTGCAGAAACAGCGCCTATTTTAGTGGGTTCGAGCTTGGGTGGACACGTGGCGACGGCCGCGTCGATAGAGTTAAATGCGCGAGGTTTGTTCTTGCTAGCCCCCGCATTTTATATGCCCGGATTTGAGCGATTCACCCCCAAGCCTGCTAGTTGTCCTATCAGTATAGTGCACGGCTGGGCTGATGACATTGTTCCAGCGGCGAATAGCATCAGATACGCAAGTGAATATCGTGCAACCCTACAGCTAATTGATGCGGATCACCGTATGCTGCAGCATATCCCATCGATCAAAGTTTACTTTGAACAATTCTTACGGCAATTACTATGAAAAGGGTTGGGATCAATCGGCCGGATAGGCGTGCTGAACTGCCATAGAATATAATCCCACCTTTAACGTGAATACTGCATGTCCTTACTGACTTCGCTATGGCTTCGGTGTTGGGCTAGACCGCATGTCTTGCCTGAACAGATACATCAATCACTGCTTAACAGTAGTCGTGATGTGTGTTTTATATTGCCGACAGATGCTGGGCTTGATCACCAAGCGTTATATAAATTAATGCAGAATCCTGAATGGCAGGCTGTATTTAGTCATCGTCAAGTGATTCTTCCCGAGGGTGGTGTGATCAGTTTGAATCGCTGGACGGGTTTTGCAGGTAGTCGATTGGATTCCCGGACTCCCGAAGTATTGCGAACGCTAGTGGCATCCTTGATAGATTCAATGCGCGCTCATGATGAGCAACATGATATTGATCTGGTACCAGTCAATGTATTCTGGGGAAGGGTGCCAAGTCGTAAGGATTCAGGATGGCGGTTTATATTTTCCGGTACGTGGGCCGAGTCATGGTCGTACAGCACAGGGCTTCATCGAATCCTGGCGACTATGGTTAATGGTCGTAGTTTATTAGTTCAATTTGGCGAACCGCTCTCCATGCGGTCGTTAGTTGGCGATGGCGATGATGTTTCAGTAGCAACACGTCGAGTGGCGCGGGTTTGTCGCGCAGTCTTTAATCGACAACGTACCGCAATCATCGGTCCGGAAATCGCCAGTAAGCGTCGCATTGAGTCACAGGTGTTGCGTGCGTATACAGTACGACAAGCCATGCATAACGAAATGAGTGGCAAAAAATTAACACGTCAACAGGCTATGCAGGCTGCGCAAAAATGCGTGCGCGAAATATCAGCTGATTATTCCCACGTAACTGTGAGTCTGCTTTCCCGGCTTTTCAGGCGAGTATGGAATCGCTTATACGATGGTGTCGAGTTGCATCATATTGATCTATTGCAATCTGTTATAGATGATCATGAGGTTATTTATGTTCCCTGTCATCGTAGTCATCTTGATTACTTGCTTTTGTCTTATGTGATTTATATCAATGGCTATGTCGTGCCACACATCGCAGCGGGTGTAAATCTTGATCTTCCTGTGGTGGGAAAAGTCTTACGAAAAGGCGGGGCTTTTTTCATTCGGCGCAGCTTCGCGGGTAATCCATTGTATACCGCAGTGTTTACCCGATACCTTGGATTGTTGATGGCGCGGGGTCACGCGCTGGAGTACTTCATTGAAGGCGGTCGCAGTCGCACCGGCCGTTTACTTGTTCCAAAAACAGGTGCGCTCACTATGACGGTGCGAAGTTATTTACGCGAACCAAAGCGTCCTGTTGTGTTTGTTCCAGTTTATTTCGGTTATGAGCGGATCGTAGAAGGTGTCACTTACTTGAATGAATTGTCTGGAAAACCTAAAGAAAAAGAAACCTTCATAGGTCTTTTGAAGTCATTGCCTACATTGACCCAGCAGTTTGGTAAGGTACACGTTAGTATTGGGGCGCCAATTTTTCTTGATGGTTTGCTAAGTCAATATAAATCAGAAGGGAGTAATCAAGCGGTTGAGGACCGGCCAGTTTGGTTAAGTCCTTTGGTTGATGATTTGGCATCCAGGATCATGCGTAACATTAACGACACTGCGTATGTCGGCCCCATCAATCTATTGGCCTTAGTGCTGCTGACCATGCCCAAGCAGTCTATGTTGGAGGCTGATTTGATCAGACAACTGGCGTTGTATGCTTCGCTGTTGCGTAGTACACCTTACTCGCCATTGGTGAAAATTACAGCACTCTCAGCACAAGAAATGATTGCTTATGCAGAACGTATGCACTGGTTGCGGCGTGAGGCTCACGAATTGGGTGATGTGCTTGGCATGACTGAAGACAATGCCATTCAGATGACTTACTTTCGAAATAATATGTTGCATTTGATGGTCTTACCATCGGTAATTGCCAGTTGTTTCCAAAATAATCGCATGATGCGTATTGAAGATATTCAGCGCTTGGCATGGCGAATTTACCCTTATCTACGTGATGAGTTATTTTTACGCTGGGATGAGCAGGTTCTGCCAGAAGTGGTGCAATCTACTGTGCAAGGATTGGCGGATCATGGGTTGTTAATCAGTCATGATGAGGGTGCCAGTTGGACTAGGCCGGCTGCTGGCAGTGCCGAAGCAGTGCAGTTGTCTCTGCTTGGACAGGTTGGTATACAAATCATAGAGCGCTACTATCTGACTGTGGCCTTATTGCTTAAGGCGGGTAGCGGTCGAATTACTCAAGAGGCATTAGTTCGTCAGTGTCACTTAATGGCTCAGCGAATGTCATTGCTTTATCAGCTCAACTCACCCGAATTTTTCGATCAAAGTTTATTTAAAAATTTTCTGGATCTATTGCGGCGTCGCAGTGTCCTCGGCGTGAATGCGGAAGGTCGATTGACTTACACCGATATGCTGGTCGCTGTGGCCGATGATGCTGAATTAGTACTCCACGAACAGATCAGGAACAGTATTTTGCAGGTTACCCATCGCTAAACTGCTGTGTTTTCAGTGTTGGTTTACTGTTCTGCCACGTTTTGTAGTATGCGTAGTACAGGTTCAGTATCTGGTCTGATACCACGCCAAAGAAAAAAAGCTTCAGCGGCTTGTTCTACCAGCATTCCCCAGCCTTGAACTGCTTGCAGCGTGCCGAGTTGTTTTGCCCAGAGGGTGAAGACAGTGTCTTTTTTACCGTAGGCCATGTCATAGCACAGGGTATTCAAGCCAACGACACTAGGCGATAGCATGGGCATTTCACCTTGCAGACTGGCTGATGTCGCATTAATAATCAAATCGAAAGGAGTGTGTTGTAGGTCATTAAAAGAGGCGGCCGTGATCGGCCCAAGAGATTCAAATTCAGTCACCAATCGGGTAGCGCGTTCTATTGTACGATTAGCAACGACTAATTCTTTGGGTGATGCTTCGAGTAGGGGGACCATGACACCCCGTGCAGCACCGCCTGCACCGAGCATGAGGATGCGTTTGTTTTTCAGATCAAAGTGAAGGTTATATTGCAGATCTTTAAGCAGGCCCACGCCATCGGTATTGTCACCACTTAATTTACCATCCGGTAATTTAATAACGGTATTCACCGCACCGGCAAATCGCGCTCGCTGAGAGCAAGTGTCTAATAGGCCCATGATGGCTTGCTTGTGGGGAACCGTGATGTTAAGTCCTTTACCGCCTTCAGAAAAAAAACGAGTCACTTCGTTATTTAGATGTTCAGGAGTTGCTTCGAGTAGTTGATATTCCAACTGCTGGCCCGTTTGTTGTGCGAATAGCCCATGGATAAAAGGTGAGCGGCTGTGCTTCACCGGAAATCCGACTACGGCATAACGATCCACGGATTTGTTGCTATTCACGAATAGATGCTTCTTGCTAAGTCACTTTTCATTGAGCCATTGTGCCGCAAGTGGTGCGAAATAGGTCAGGATGCCATCTGCACCAGCACGACGAATTGATAATAATGATTCAAGGATGCTAGTGCGAGGGTGCAACCATCCCTGCTGGATCGCTGCCATCAGCATGGCGTACTCACCACTGACTTGATATGCATAAGTCGGAACGCTGAATTCTTGTTTGGCACGATGCACGATGTCCAGATAAGGTAGCGCGGGTTTCACCATGACCATATCAGCGCCTTCTTCTAGATCGAGTGCAATTTCACGCATGGCTTCATCGCTATTGCCAGGGTCCATCTGGTAACTGTTTTTGTTGCCGCTACCGAGATTAGATGCAGATCCTACAGCGTCTCGAAATGGGCCATAAAAGCTGGAGGCATATTTGGCGGAATAAGCGAGGATACGGGTATGGATATACCCAATCTGTTCAAAGGCCTCTCGTATGGCACCAATCCGGCCGTCCATCATGTCACTGGGTGCAACGATATCGGCTCCGGCTTCCGCATGAGATAGCGCTTGTTTGACTAAGGCATCCACTGTTTCGTCATTCATCACATAGCCGCTGGTATCGATCAAACCATCTTGACCATGCGTGGTGAAGGGATCGAGTGCGACATCGGTGATCACTCCCAAATCCGGTAACTGTTTTTTCAAAATACGCACGGTTCGTTGTATTAGTCCATCGGAGTCCCATGCTGCACAGCCATCATCACTTTTAGCTGCAGAATCCGTGACTGGAAATAGCGCGATAGCGGGAATGCCCAGACGCTGTGCAGATTCAGCTTCCTGCAATAAGACATCAATACTCATGCGTTCCACGCCAGGCATGGAAGGAACGGCAACACGCTGCCCCCTGCCTTCAACGACAAACACGGGCCAGATCAGATTAGTGGGAGTCAGCGTTGTTTCGCGCATCATGCGACGCGAAAAATCGTCACGACGCATACGGCGCATGCGAGTAGCGAGCGTGTATCGACGGGGTATGAGCGGCTTGTTCATAATTGAAAGTTAAAATTCCGGCTGACAGTGTTATACCTTATCCAAGGGCGGCAGAAAAATCTCTTGGAGCCTTGGGTTACTCTCCAACCAGCCATTCCACACGAACATGACCTTGTGTGGTCGGTGCCAAGATGGGTAGCAATTCCTGATAGGCAGCGCGTAAGCGGGTGTCCAGTTGCCAGGGCGGGTTGAGGATCAACATACCCGAGCCATTTAGACCCAGAGGGGTGTCGGCAGGGCGTACTGACAGCTCAGCCAGTAACAGATTACGCAGTCCGCTTCGTTTCATTGCGGCATAGAAAGGGTTGACCAAGCCGCCTGATTTAATTGGGTACCACAGGCAGTAGACGCCATCGGGCCAGCGTTCTGCAGCGCGCAGAAGTCCCTGTTCTAATTGTTTGAACTCATCCGCCGCTTCAAAAGGCGCGTCCATCAATACCATGCCGCGCCGCTCTTTCGGAGGCAGGTAAGCGTTCAGTGACTGATAGCCATCACCCTGATTCACTGTGGTATTGATCATGTGGTGCTGCGGTTGGCGTAGCACTTTGCGTAAGGCGAGACATTCTTCTGCTTGCATCTCTACAAATACGCGACGATCGATATCACGTAATACATGGGTGGCTATCAGGGGTGAGCCGGGATAAGTGTGCAATGTACCTGAGCCTTGCTGTGCCTTACGAATGACATCGATATAACGAACGATAAGCGGTGATGTGAATCGACCGTTGAATATGCTACCAATGCCTTCCTGCCATTCGTTCCCACGTGTCGCATCGGTGCTGTGTAAGTCGTATTCACCACGACCGGCATGGGTATCCAAAAACAAAATGGGCTTTGGCTTTTGAAGCAGATAGTCGAGTACGGCCAGTAAGGTGAGATGTTTATGGACATCTGCAAAATTGCCAGCATGGAAGGAATGACGATAATTCACGGGTGGCCGCTAAGTAGACAAAGGTGCGCTAGTCTACCTGTTGTTGATGTCCACTTAAGTTCTTAATCTTGAAGCCGGCACAACAGGAAGCGTACAAGCGTTAGGTCAATTCGTTCAGCCAGTCGCGCGGCCTGAGGTATTCATGCAGTTTCGCTTCAGCGCTACCGGGTTCTGGATGGAAGTCATATTGCCAACGCACTAGTGGTGGCATTGACATCAGAATCGATTCAGTGCGGCCATTGGATTGTAGGCCGAATAAAGTACCGCGGTCATACACCAGATTGAATTCCACATAGCGGCCGCGTCGATACAATTGAAACTGTCGTTCACGGTCGCCATAGCTTAAGTCTTTACGACGCTCGACGATCGGGCCGTAGGCTTTCATAAAGTGATCGCCCACGCTTTGCTGAAAGGCAAAACTGCGCGCGAAGTCCCACTCATTCAAGTCATCAAAGAACAAGCCACCGATACCGCGTGTTTCGTTGCGGTGTTTTAGAAAAAAGTATTGATCGCATTCGGCCTTGTACTTGTTATAGACGGCTGAACCGAATGGCGCGCAAGCTTGCTTTGCAACTTGATGCCAGTGTAGTACGTCTTCATCAAAGACATAGTAAGGTGTGAGATCAAAGCCACCGCCAAACCACCATACCGGAGACATGCCCGGTTTTTCCGCTAAGAAAAATCTTACATTGGCATGGGTGGTTGGGATGTACGGATTACGCGGGTGAAAGACTAGTGAAATACCGGTAGCAGTCCAGCTGGCTCCACTGAGTTCCGGACGAGCAGCTGTTGCCGAGGGTGGCAGCTGTTTACCTACCACGTGTGAAAAATTAATGCCTGCTTGCTCAAACAGCACGCCGTTAGTTAATACACGGCTTTCACCGCCACCCCCTTCAGGGCGCTGCCAAGCATCGCGTCGAAAACGTTGCCCATCCAGTGCTTCTAACTGATCTGAGATCTGATCGTGCAGTTTACGTAGGTAAGCGATAACAAGGTTGATGTCGGGTGCGGCACTCATCGGTCGGTATTACTTACTCGTCTTGGCTTTAGGGGTCTTTTTTACACTGGTCTTTTTTGAGGTTTTGCTTTTAGGGGCCGGTTTTGCGTCTGCCTTCGTTGCTGTTTTGGCGGCCGCGCGTCCAAATGCTCCGCGCTTAGGGCGTACCGGTGCAGCAGCAATTAATTCACGACATTCCTCACGAGTCAGTGTTTTCGGGTCGCGATCTTTGGGTATCTTGGCATTCTTAACCTTATCGGTGATGTAGGGGCCATAGCGACCGTTCAACACCTGAATCCCTTCTTCAGGAAAATCCAGAATCAAACGATTTGCATCCAGCTCCTGTTTTTCAGCAATTAATTCCAAAGCCCGCGGTAGCTCAATCGTATAGGGGTCATCGGTTTTGATCGATACGTAGTTCTTACTACCGTATTGCACATACGGACCGAAACGCCCAATGGCTACCTTTACTGTTTCACCGTTGGCGGTTTGCCCGAGGGTGCGGGGCATTTTGAACAGTTCTAGTGCATCTGCAAGGGTCAGGGTGTCCATGCGTTGCGTGGACTTCAAGCTCGCAAATTTGGGCTTTTCAATATCTTCTTTGGTGCCGAGTTGTACAAAGGGTCCAAACCGACCATAACGAACGGAAATCGGTTTGCCGGTAGCTGGATCAAGGCCCAGTTCGCGTGCCTCAGAGACATCGTCACGGGTGGTCGTATCATTCACCACGCCTACCTGAGTTTTGAAGTCCTGCCAGAAGCGTGTCAACACATTGATCCATTCAGCGTGCCCCTCGGCGATCTCATCAAGGTCGTCTTCGAGTTTGGCGGTAAAACCATAATCGACATAATGCTCAAAGTTTCTTGTTAAGAATTTATTAATGATCTTGCCTAGGTCAGTGGGTATAAACCTTCTGCTGTCTAGCTCTGCATATTTCTTTCCTAACAAAGTTTGAATAATGCTGGCGTAGGTGGAGGGCCGGCCAATGCCAAATTCTTCTAGAGTTTTGACCAAGGATGCTTCCGAAAAGCGGGGCGGCGGTTCGGTAAAATGCTGAGCAGTATGAATGGCCAGCAACGACAACACGTCCCCTACATTCATGGCGGGCAGTAGCCGATCGTCATCTTCCTCGGTGGCTTCATCAGTACCTTCGATGTAGACAGAGAGATAACCTGGTTCGATCAACGTCGAACCATTGGCGCGCAACACTGCGATTTTTTCTTTGCCGGGTGTGAGGTCTACGGCCACGGTGTCATAGACCGCAGGGGCCATTTGACTGGCCAAGGTGCGTTTCCAGATCAAGGTGTACAGCTTGAGCTGGTCGGCATCAATCTTTCCAGCCAGCCGTTCCGGTAACAGCGTAGCGGAAGTTGGGCGAATGGCTTCATGCGCTTCTTGTGCATTTTTAGATTTGGTTTTGTACACGCGCGGGCTGTCGGGCAGACATTGTTCGCCATATTGCTGACCCACCACTTGACGGATCTCAGTGACGGCTTCCGCTGCCAGATTGACTGAGTCGGTACGCATGTAGGTTATCAAGCCGACGGCACCTTCGCCAAAGTCCACGCCCTCATATAACTGCTGCGCTAGACGCATGGTACGTTGCGCGCCAAAGCCCAGCTTGCGTGAGGCCTCCTGTTGCAGGGTAGATGTCGTAAATGGTGGGGAAGGATTACGCCTGCGCTGTTTCTTATCGATGTTGATGACGTTTAGCTGCCCATTTGCAGCAGATTCGATGGTTTGCTTCACTTGCGCTGCAGTGATGCCTTCAGTGACAGTGA
Source organism: Pseudomonadota bacterium (assembly GCA_947454465.1). Classification (GTDB taxonomy): domain Bacteria; phylum Pseudomonadota; class Gammaproteobacteria; order Steroidobacterales; family Steroidobacteraceae; genus CAILZL01. The sequence goes on along the minus strand of CANGJP010000001.1, from coordinate 5,250 downwards.
ATTGTTCGACCTTATTGCCTTGATATTCAATCAGGCGTGCAGGGAAGTTTTGTTTTTCACGGGCGGCGTCTGCCTCTACTGTCCAGTATTCGCGGGGTTTGAAGTTGAGAATGGCATCTTCGCGTTCGCAAATTAGTCGCAGCGCGGGACTTTGTACGCGACCTGCTGAGGCACCAGGCAGACCAGCTTTTTTCCACAACAGAGGTGATAGGTTGAAACCCACTAAATAATCGAGGGCACGGCGAGCCTGTTGTGCATTGACTAGATCATCAGACACGTTGCGTGGATGGGCGATAGCATCTTGAATCGCATTTCGTGTGATTTCGTAGAATGCGACCCGATGCACTATTTTGTTGTCGAGCGCTTTTTGCTCTTTGAGCACTTGCAGCAGATGCCAGGAAATTGCTTCACCTTCGCGGTCTGGGTCGGTAGCGAGATATAAAGCATCCGCTTTTTTCATCGCGCGGCTGATGGCCTGCATGTGTTTTTCGTTTTTATCGATCAGTTGATAGCGCATGGCAAACTGATTGCTTGTATCCACTGCGCCTTCTTTTGGAACTAGATCGCGCACATGCCCGTAGGAAGCTAGGACTTCAAAGTCCTTGCCTAAGTATTTCTTAATAGTTTTCGCCTTTGAAGGCGATTCCACGACAACTAGATTCCGGCTCATGTATTGTCAATTCACTTTATATAGTGCAGGTTCAAATCGAACCGGCATCAATCAAAAAAAAACCGCGTCAGGCGCGGTGCGTTAGCATTGAAGGGTTTTAAGCAATCAATGCAATGCATGTTCGGTCTGTTCTTCAAACACCAAATCTTCCATACGGGCGTAGGCGTTAGCTTCATCAGGTTGGCTGAATAACACCATCAGCACGACCCACTTCACTTGTTCAATATCGATTTCTTCTGCTGCCAATGCCAGTAAGCGGTCGATCACCCATTCCCGCTGAATCGGGCTGAGAATGCCAAGATTCTCCAGATGCATGATGTAGCCACGGCAAGCCAGGTCTAGACGAGCACACTCAGATACATCAAACACACGGATTGCGCGCGAGTTGGACACGGTGTGGTTTCGGGTTGGCGAGCTCGATAATGATTCAAGCCACTGAAGTGCCTGATCAATTTCGCGGTCGGCAAATCCAGCCTGTTCAAGCTCTACTTTCAGGGTGTCGTGACTAGGCTCAGGCGCCTCATCCACTTCGCCGCCGATGTAGTTTTCAAACAGGTAAATCAAAATATCGAGCACGTTTTCCTTCATCGTTTTGGTTCAGGCATTGTCTGACCGGAACGGATCCGGCTTACTCATTAAAAAGGTCTGTTTTAGGGCACCCGGAGGTACAGACCGCCGGGGAAGGATTCAATGCGATTTTCCAGTTCAAGCATCAGCAACATGGAGGCCACCGCATCGGCTGATAAACCACTTCGGAGCACCAAATCGTCAACACCGAGTGGCTCGAAGCCGAGGGCATCTAACAGGATTTTAGAATCCTTGTCCAATGGCACCTGTGAAATCCCTTTATAATCAATGACATTTGTGTGTTTAGAGGTTGACATGCCGGGTAGGGTCGCCGCCAGAGTGCTCAGTTCACTCAAAATGTCTTGCACACAATCGATCAGTTTGGCTCCCTGCCGGATCAATTCGTGACAGCCCTTACTCATGGGGCTGTGGATCGAGCCCGGTACCGCAAATACTTCTCGGCCTTGTTCTCCAGCGAGTCTGGCGGTGATCAGCGAACCACTTTCCGGGGCCGCTTCCACGACGAGGGTGCCCAGGCTGAGGCCGCTGATCAGGCGATTACGTTGAGGAAAGTGGTGTTTACGGGGCGGGGTGCCTGGTAGAAATTCCGATACTAGTGCCCCTCGTTGTTCGATTTCACGGGCGAGTGACTCACTGCTGCGTGGATAAATGATATCCAGGCCGGTGCCGCACACGGCCAGTGTGATTCCACCTCCGGCGAGGGCACCACGGTGACTGGCGGCATCAATGCCCGCCGCAAGTCCGCTGGTGATACTCAGTCCACATCCGGTCAGATGTTTGGAAAAGTTTTCAGCGATCTGCCGGCCATAGGGGCTAGGGTTGCGTGATCCGACAACCGCTAATTGCGCGGTATTCAAAACCTTACAATCCCCACTGACAAATAGCCCAAGTGGTGCACCGGCGGTCTGTTGCAATAATTTTGGATAATTCGAGTGTTCTAGCATCACGAGGTGGTGATGGTCCGTATCCAGCCAGCGGCGTGCATGCTGAACGTCGGGCGGTGATGATGCGCTAAGGAAATCACAACATCGCGATGACAGCCGCAATTCGCGCCACGCTATGCGGCCGGCTGCAAGAATGCTTGCTGCATCCCCAAATTTAGTCAGCAACGATATGTAAAGGGAGTCGGATAAATCCGGTGCATTTAATAAAATTAATTGTGCTGTTTGCTCATCCATGAGACAGAGTTCCAAAAAGTAGAGTACGAGCCTATGTTCTAGGGCTTTCCGACCTGATCACCGATATTGATTGGACGATTTGCTTCCATCACCAGAGCATAACTCATCAGATCAAACGTTTTGAATACCAGTAGCGTACCGACTGATTCAGGGGGGAGGGTCACTTTTCTGGCAAAGCTTATGCTTTGCTTGTTCATAGGGTTGGCAGAACGACCATCGCTGTACACATCAGCCACTGCTGGGGTGGTGTGGGAAACGCTAAGTATGTGCCCGAGTTGCAAGCCATGTTTGCTGCCCCGATTGATGGCTACCACCTGATTTTTTCCAGCGATCGTCTCGCCGTTCACTGCCAGAATCACGCCCTGCACACTTATGGCTGGGGCATGTGGAATGAAATCCAGTACTAAATCACTGTTCTCCGGATACAGTTTGTCGCCAGGCAAGACTTCCCGAACGGTTTCAGTTAAACGCAGTCTGGTGGGGTCGCCGTTGCTTAAAATGCTGCCTGAACCGACGTATTCGGCAGAGTAGCCAAGCGATTCATGAGTGTCAGGATCAAGCAGGGGTTGACCAATATGCACGAAATTGAAGCGGGCACCGATCGTGGCGTGATCAAGGCCGCGTGCATAGACCTCATCCCCGCTTGAGCCCATGATGTGATGATCGCGAATACTCAGTAAGTAAGGTGCTGATTTGACTTCCTCCGTGCTGATGATGGATGGCCTGCCGATAAAGGTCGAGATACTTTTATATGGGATGGTGTTGATGGCTTGAGCCGTGGACTCACTCCGGGTTTGAGGGGATATTCGCTCCGTATGACCCGAAGTCACTAGGTTCTCGGCTCGTCCTGAAAGTATCAGTTGAGGTTCACCCTCAATAGTGACGAGTGATAGCACATCGCCGGGGTAAATCAGGTTGGGATTTTTGATTTGGGGGTTCAGGTGCCATAACTCGGGCCACTGCCACGGTTGGTTTAAGAATATTTTTGAAATGTCCCAGAGGGTGTCACCCGACTTTACGATGTAGGTGTTGGGCGCATTGGCTGCGAGCTGCAGGGGAGGTTTGGTGGTGAGGTTAGGCTGATTGTTGATCAATTCTGCGTGAGGATTATTAGATATAGCCACAGTGCCCGTAACTGACAAACAGGTGATCGCAGCAGAGAGGCAAAGCCTACGCCAACGCTGAATCGGCGACCGGTTCTTTATCATGCGCACCACACTCCCTTTGCTCGTTAACGTTAACCGGTGCTGAATCGGAGCTGGGAGGTTATAATTCGCCACCGGATAGCCCAGTCGGGATCGAGTTCAGCACTCAGTCTGCGATTAAGTTTAATGTTGCACCAACTCTAACAGTATTTCTCAACGCTTTGCACAATCCCAAGGAAGTGGCGAGCGATGGTCGAGACATGGTTCTCACTTCATACGGTTGCAGTTGGCTGACTAGAGCGGATTGTTCACCTTCACATCGCGTACCTTGAGAATAAAATATGGCTTTGCTTACCATCCTTGAATACCCCGATCCCCGTCTGCGCACCAAGGCGGTGAACGTAGTTCGGGTGGATGATGAGCTGCGGTGTTTAATCGATGATATGCTTGAAACCATGTACTCCGCTAATGGAGTCGGTCTGGCAGCTACTCAGGTGAATGTCCATCAGCGCTTAGTTGTGATTGATGTCAGTGAACAGCGTGACCAGCCCAAAGTTTTTATCAATCCAGAAATCATTGCGCGTGCCGGTGTTGAAGTAGGTGAAGAAGGCTGTCTGTCAGTGCCAGGTATGTATGACAACGTTGAGCGTGCCGAGCGTATTACGTTACGAGCGCTGGATCGTCATGGTATCGCTTTTGAAATAGAAGCCGATGGCTTGCTGGCAGTGTGTATTCAACATGAACTCGATCATTTAGAAGGCAAGTTGTTTGTTGATTACCTATCGGACCTAAAGCGCACCAGAATTCGTAAAAAACTGGAAAAAGACCAGAAGCAGCGTGCCGCTAAAGCCGCAACCAATACTCCAGTTCCAGTAATCTGAAGCATAACGCTCAGCTTTGATCGAGTGAGCGACATCACGCCATGACTGTGCCATTGCGAATTGTATATGCAGGTACCCCTGAGTTTGCGGTTGCAGCTTTGGAGTCATTGTGCGCTTCAAATCATCATGTCTGTGCGGTGTATACACAGCCAGATCGTCTCGCAGGCAGGGGGCGGGTGCTGACCGCCAGTCCGGTAAAGCAGTGCGCTCTGAGATATTCTTTACCTGTAGAGCAGCCGCTGAATTTTCGTAACATAGAGTCAATCAAACACTTACAAGCTTATGCACCTGATGTGATGGTAGTGGCGGCCTATGGATTAATACTGCCTCAAGCCGTTCTGGATATACCTCGTATCGCCTGTATCAATATTCACGCCTCGCTATTGCCGCGTTGGCGGGGTGCTGCACCTATTCAACGCGCTATTCTTGCGGGTGATGTAGAAACTGGCGTGACGATCATGCGCATGGAAGCGGGATTAGATACAGGGCCAATACTAGGCATGCAGGGCTTTGCATTGTGTGCGGATGATACCGCAGCGTCCTTGCATGATCGTTTGGCTGTGTTGGGTGCTGATTTACTCATGGATGTAATCGGCCGTTTACCTGAAGCAATACGCTCAGCACGACCGCAACCTGAGGCTGGAGTGACCTATGCAAACAAACTCACTAAAGCAGAGGCGCAACTGGATTGGACATTCGCCGCTGAACAGCTTGATAGACAAATTCGTGCGTTCAATCCATGGCCGATCGCTGAAACTCAACTGGATGGTCAGCAATTGCGGATTTGG